>NZ_FQVG01000006.1 GCF_900129265.1 Caloramator proteoclasticus DSM 10124
AGCAGAATCATTTGTTTTAAATAAACTTTTTATTACATTTTCGAAGCCAATTTTATGAGTAAATTCTTTAAGCAATAACAATCCTGTATCAGAAGATAAGTCACCACCATCAAAATTTAATCGTATTTTACTATTGCTTTCTAAACAAATATCATATAAACTAAACATTGAGAACCCTCCCTTTGTTTGGTATTTGTTTAGCAACTATATTATAACAAATTTGGGCCCTCTTTTTCATGTTTTTATTTCACTTTTTAAGTGAAATGCAGTTTAGTAAAAAATTAAGTTAATATGGGCTATAGAACTCTTTTAAATAAATTCCATGAATAATTCAGGTTAATAATAGATAACCCAAGGGAAGATGATATATGTTTTGAATGTGAGAACAAAATAAACTGTATTGAATATGCAGAGGTGTGCTCACCGATATTGGTAGAAAATAATGTAGTAGGAGTAATAGGGTTAGTTGCTCTATCAGAACAGCAAAAAATACAATTAAATAACAATAAAGAAAACCTTATTAAATTTTTAAATAAGATGAGCGATATGCTGAGCACTAAGATTTCTGAGATGAATATTTGTGAAAAACAAAATTTGCTGATAAAACAGATTGAAACCATAATAAATTCAATTGATGAAGGAATAATAGCTATTGATTTAGATAAAAATATTTTATTTAAGAATAAAATTATAAAGGATATTTTAAAGGAAGAAGAGACGAATTTATTCATATCTAAACTACTACAGGATGATATATATAAAGATATTCTTTTAGGTAGAGAAATTAAAAACATACAGTTTGGAATAGAGAATAGAAATTTTTTAGTTTCTATTAAGCCTATTGTGTATTCAAACAAGCTTCAGGGTATTATTTTTTCTTTAAAAAATATGAAGGATATAAACAAAATAATTAGAGATATGACACTTATTAATAGCGATACGACCTTTGATAGTATTATAGGTAAATCAGAAAAATTTTTAAAGGCAATAGAGATAGCTAAGAAAACTTCAAGGGCAGATTCTACAGTATTAATACTTGGAGAGAGTGGAACGGGTAAAGAACTGTTTGCAAGAGCTATACACAACGAAAGTAAAAGAAAAAAAAGGCCCTTTGTTGCAGTAAACTGTGCAGCTATACCAGAATCTCTTCTTGAAAGTGAGCTTTTTGGTTTTGAAGAGGGGGCCTTTACTGGTGCTAAAAAGGGAGGAAAAATAGGAAAATTTGAACTTGCACAGGGTGGAACTTTGTTTTTGGATGAAATAGGGGATATGCCTCTGCATCTACAAGTTAAGCTCTTAAGAGTTCTTCAAGAAAAATATATTGAAAGAATAGGAAGCAATAGGCAGATAGAAGTAGACATTAGAATAATAGCTGCAACACATAAGAATTTAGATGAGATGGTGTTAAAGGGAGAGTTTAGACAGGATCTATATTATAGGCTAAATGTTATTCCAATAAAGATACCTCCTCTTAGGGAAAGAAGAGATGATATAAAGGTACTAATGGATTATATACTTAATAAATGCTGTTTAAAACTAAATAAAAATATAAAGGGATTTACTGAAGATGTATATGAGATATTTTTAAATTACCATTGGCCAGGTAATGTTAGAGAATTAGAAAATATAATAGAATATCTTGTTAATATGGAAAATGGAGAATATATAACCTTTGATAAAGTTCCTGAAAAGTTAAAAAGTAAAAAAGGTGAAGATATAACTATATTTGACTTAAAATATCACGAGAAAAATTTAATAAAAGAGGCACTAAAGAAATTTAATTCAAAGGATGAAGCTGCAAAGGCGTTAGGTATAGGAAGGGCAACTTTGTTTAGAAAGATAAAGGAGTATGGATTAAATTAGTATCAAAATGATACCATTAGTATCAAAATGATACTAATGGTATGAGTCTATAGAATATAAGATTTGTATGGGCATTAAGTATCAAAATGATACTTAATGCCCATTTATTTATGTATTTTCGTTGGCATAATCTTTGCAATATTAATGTAGTCAAGATTATACTTGGAGGTATTTAATATGAAGAATATAATAAAAAACGTTTTAAAACAAGAAGTTGTATTGGCATTAGGATGTACAGAGCCAGTAGCAGTTGCTCTTGCATCAGCTTCAGCATATAGTGTAGTAAAAGGAGATATAGAAAAAATAAATGTTATAGTAAGTTCAAATATATTTAAAAATGCCTTTGCGGTAGGTATTCCAGGAACTAAAAATGTAGGTCTTCATATTGCTGCTGCATTAGGTGCAATAGGAGGGGATTGTAAGTTAAAACTTGAAGTGTTGAAAAATATAAATTCAAATCACGAAAAAGAAGCTAAAAGAATAGTTGAAGAAGGAAAAGTTAGAATAGATGTTGATGATTCAAAGGCAATATTTTATATTAGGGTTGAGGTACTCACAAAAAATGGATTAGGAGTTTGTGAGATAAAAGATAAACATTCAAATATAGTTTATCTTGAGGCAAATGGTAAAGTGATATATGAAAATAGAGAAGTAGCTGTAGGCTCTTCAAAGGTAAATTTTGATTTAAAAGAATTCAAATTGTTAGATTTGATACACGAAATAATAGATATGAAGGATGAAGAATTAGAGTTTTTATTGGAGGGTGCAGAAGTAAATATTAAAATTGCAAAGGAAGGTTTAAATAATAGTTATGGAATGGAGATAGGTAAGAGATATAAAAAGATGATGGAAGAAGGCATTATATCAGATGATATTCAAAATAATATTATAATGATGACAGCAGCAGCTTCTGATGCAAGAATGGCTGGTTGTTTTATGCCTGTTATGAGTAGTGCAGGTTCTGGAAATCACGGAATAACAGCTATAATACCAGTTGCGGTTTGTGCAAAGCTTTTAAATAAGGATAATGCTCAGCTTGTTAAGGCACTTGCTATATCACATATTACAACTATCTATATAAAGCAATTTACAGGAAGATTATCAAGTGTTTGCGGGTGCGGGGTTGCAGCAGGTGTTGGTGCAGCTTGTGGTATATGCTATCTTCTTGGAGGAAAGGATAAGGAGATGGAGAATACTATTAAAAATATGGTAGGAGATATAAGTGGTGTAGTTTGTGATGGTGCAAAACCAGGATGTGCAATAAAATTGTCAACAGCAGCAGCTGCTGCCTATAAAGCAGCATTGCTTGCAATACAAGGAGTGTGTGTACCTTGTGGAAACGGTATTGTTGGATGCGATATAGAATCTACAATTAGAAATTTAGGTATATTTACAAGAGAAGGAATGAAAAATGTTGATAGAACAGTAATTAATATAATGCTAAAAAAAGAATACGAGTTTGTGTGCTAATTAAGTAGAATACCATTAACAATAGTTTATAAATTGTTAATCAATCTGTTTAAAAAGTTATATATTGATTAGCCCCATGAAGGATTTCTTAGGCATTCATTCATTTCGCCAAGCAATTCTAAGTTTATGAAAGAGCCTATTGAAATCTTTTCATGGGGCTTTTTTATACTTTAGCTAACAAGCGGGTTTGTCATCAATCTGATTAACAATAGTTTATAAATTGTTAATGGTGTTTTTTGTTTTGGAATATTATAATAGAATAAAAGGAGGTTGATAGATTTGAATAAAATGGATATTTTAAACAAAATAAAAGAGGAAGAAGTTGAATTTATATATCTTCAGTTTACTGATATATTTGGAATAATGAAAAATGTTGCAATTACTGTAAGTGAGCTTGAAAGAGCTTTAAATAATGAAATTGTTTTTGATGGTTCATCAATAGATGGATTTGTTAGAATAGAAGAATCTGATATGTATCTTTATCCCGATACAGATACATTTTTAGTATATCCTTGGTATTCAAGCTTCGGAAAAGAGGCAAGATTTATATGTGACATATATGATTCAGAGGGTAAACCCTTTGAAGGAGACCCAAGATACGTTTTAAAGAGGGTATTAAATGAGGCGAAGGAGATGGGGTATTCTATTAAAATAGGCCCTGAATGTGAATTTTTCTTATTTAATACAGATGAGTTTGGTAAACCAACATTAATAACTCACGATGATGCAAGCTATTTTGATTTAGCACCTGTAGACTTAGGAGAAAATGCAAGAAGAGAGATGGTTTTAACGCTTAATAAGATGGGATATGAAGTTGAAGCATCACACCACGAGGTTGCACCTGGACAACACGAAATAGACTTAAAATGTGATGATGCATTATACTCGGCAGATAAAATAGTAACATTTAAACAGGTGGTAAGAAAAATAGCTAAAAATCACGGATTGCACGCTACATTTATGCCTAAACCAATATATGGAATACCAGGTTCAGGACTACATACAAATATATACGTATACAAAGGCGATGAAAATTTGTTTTATGATAAAGATGATAAATTAAACTTGTCAAAGGAGGCATATAGTTTTATAGCTGGAATAATGGAACATGCAAAGGCTATATGTGCTATAACAAATCCAAATGTTAATAGTTATAAAAGGTTAGTATCAGGTTATGAAGCTCCTATGTATATATCTTGGTCCTGTAAAAATAGAAGTCCTTTAATTAGAGTTCCTTCAAGAATAAATAAAAATGCAAGGATAGAACTTAGAAGCCCAGATCCATCCTGTAATCCATATTTAGCATTAGCTGTTATTATAAAGGCAGGATTAGATGGAATAAAGAGAGGATTAAAACCTTGTGAGCCAGTTGATAGAAATTTATATGAAATAACAGATGAGGAAAGGTTAGAAGTTGGGATAGATTTGCTTCCTCAATCACTTAGAGAAGCGGTTAAAGAATTAAAGAGGGATGAGCTAATTAAGGAGGCATTAGGAAGCCACGTTTATAATAGATTTATTGAAGCAAAAGAGATGGAATGGAAGGAATATAAAAGTGTAGTTACATCTTGGGAAGTAGAAAGATATTTAACTAAGTATTAATGAGGGGCTAAATATGGATAGACTTAAAATAGCAGTAGGAGATAATGATGAAGAAATATTAAAATCTATTCAGATTATGCTAATTCAAATGGGATTTAATGTGGTTGCAACCGAAAAATCAGGCTCTTCGCTTTTAAGAAAAATACGAAGCATAAACCCTGATGTTGCTTTAATTGATGTAAATTTAAAGGGATTATCTGCCTTTGAGATAAGTGAGGTAGTTGAAAAACAAGGAATATGCCCTTGCATAATAACTATTAAAGGAAGTGTAGATGAGTATTTTGATAAATTAAAAGATAAGTTAGTATTTGCGTATATTCAAAAGCCCTTTAATCAGACAAGTTTGAGATATGCAATAGAATCAGCATATTTTAACTATAAAAATTTAATGGATATGGATAGGAAGTTAAAGGAGAGAAAGCTTATTGATAAGGCAAAGGGTTTAATAATGAATAAATATAATTTAACAGAAGACAAGGCATATGAATATATAAGAAAAAAGAGTATGGATAAAGGCGTGAGTATGGCTAAAATTGCCCAGGTAATAATTGATATAATAGAACAAAATAATAAAAATGGAGGGGATAAAAATGAAAAGGATTGATTGTAGAGGACTTGCTTGTCCAAAGCCTGTAATTATGACAAAAAAGGAATTAGATAGTATGATTAATGGTGAGGTTGAAGTTATAGTGGATAATCAGGGAGCAAGGGAAAACCTTTCAAAACTTGCACAGAGCTATGGATTTGAGTATAGTATATCAGAAGATTCAGAGGGAATACACGTAATAATAAAAAAGACTGAGAATAAGAACAGTAATTTAGCTGAAGATGAAAAAAATATTGTAATAGCTATTACTTCAGACTGCTTTGGACACGGAGATGATGTATTAGGTAGAACTTTAATGAAGAGTTATATATATTCATTAACAGAAGTTGAGAAAAAACCAAAGACATTAATATTTGTTAACGCGGGAGTGAAATTAACTACAGAGGGTTCTGATGTATTAGAGAGCCTTAAAATCTTAGAACAGCAGGGAGTGGAAATATTATCCTGCGGAACATGCTTGAATTTTTATAATTTATCAGATAAATTAAAGATAGGTTCTGTATCAAATATGTATACAATAGTTGAAAAGATGCACGAATCAACAAATACTATAAAAATATGAGGTTGATAAAGAGATGGAGTATATTATAGTAACATTTGAAAGTACTAATTTTGCAATACAAGCAGAGTCAGTATTAAAATCAAGAAACCTTAATATTCAAATAATACCAACACCAAGGGAGATTACTTTAAGTTGTGGTATATCTATTTTAACTCAAATTGAAAATCTTAATGAAATAGATGAACTTGTTAAATTAGGTAAGATAAGAATTAAGGAAGTATATAAGTATGTTAAAGACGAGGTTAAGACACTTGAAAGATTAAGACCATAGGTCTTAATCTTTAATTTTGAGGAGGTGAAGTTATGAATATAGTTAACAAATTTAAAGAGGCAGTTGAGAGCAATTTAACTCAGGAAAAAATAATAGATGGTTCTTTGAAGTTTATTAAAGCAATTGCAATAATTATAATATGTTTAATAATAATAAAGATAGGTGAAAAAATAATTCATTCGTTTTTTGAAAGACAGAAAAAATCAAAGTTTGGCTTAAATGAAAAGAAGGCTGCAACTCTTCAGGAACTTTTTAAGAGTTTATTAAGGTATTTAATGTATTTTGTTGCAGCAATTTGGATATTTGACATTAAAACTGTTATAGCTGTAACAGGAGTTGCAGGTGTTGCAATTGGTTTTGGTGCTCAAAATTTAGTTAAAGACATTATATCTGGAGTTTTTATATTATTCGAAGATCAATTTGCGGTGGGAGATTATGTAGTTATAGATGGTTTATCAGGATTTGTTGAGGCAATAGGTATAAGGGTTACAAAGCTTAGGGATTTTTCTGGAGACCTACATATAATTCCTAACGGAACAATAAGTAAGGTTACAAATAAAACAAGAGGAAATATGAGGGCACTTGTTGATGTAGATATTGCCTATGAAGAGGATATAGACCATGCAATATCTGTTATAAAAGAGGTATGTGAGGATGTAAAAAAAGATTTTGAAGACATTGTTGAAGGCCCAGACGTTGTTGGAGTTGTAAAATTAGGTGAATCTGGTATAACTATAAGAGTGGTGGCAAAGACTATCCCGATGAAACAGTGGGCTGTTGAAATGGAGCTTAGAAGAAGAATAAAATATAGATTAGATAAAGAAGGAATAGAAATACCATATCCAAGAAGAGTTATATATAGCAAGGAAGGAGGAAAGTAATTGGTAAAAGTATTTAATTTAGGAGATATAGTTGAGACAAAAAAAGAACATCCTTGTGGAAGCAAGACTTGGGAGATTATAAGGCTTGGTGCAGATATAAAAATAAAATGTACAGGTTGTGGAAGAATAGTTATGCTTCCAAGACCAAAATTCGAAAAGTCTGTTAAAAAGATAGTAAAATCGGCTGTAGAAGAAAATAGTGACTTGACTTAAAATTGATAATGTGTTAATATAGAGGAGTTGTAATCCCTGCTCATTTTATGAGCCGTTTAGTCCGGAGGGAGGAGGTGAACTATAATGAGAAAGTACGAAGCACTATATGTTTTAGCACCAAATTTAACTGAAGAAGAAATAAAGGCAAATGTAGAGAAGTTCAAGAATGTTGTTGTTAATGGTGGTGGAGAAGTAGAAAACATAGACGAGTGGGGCAAGAGAAAGCTTGCTTATGAAATAAACCACGTTAACGAAGGATACTATGTACTTATGAACTTCTCAGCTAATTCCGAACTACCAATGGAATTAGACAGAGTGCTAAGAATCTCCGATAGCGTTATAAGACATCTTGTTGTTAATTTACAAAAGTAATTTTTAGGTGGTGTTTAAATTGAATAAAGTTATTTTAATTGGCAGATTGACAAAGGACCCTGAACTTAGATTTACAGCTGGGTCTGGTATTGCCGTAGCCACCTTTACTGTTGCAGTAGACAGGAATTACGTAAGTCAAAGTGGACAAAGAGAGGCAGATTTCATACCAGTTATTTGCTGGAGAAAACTTGCTGAAAATGTTGCAAACAACCTGGGAAAAGGAAGGCTTGTGGCAGTATCTGGGTCTATTCAGACAAGAAAATATCAGGCTCAAGATGGTAGCACAAGATATGTAACAGAGGTTGTTGCAGAAGAGGTTAAATTTTTAGATTGGCCAAAGGACGGAGGTTCGGCACAAAGAGGAGCTTCAGGCATGTACGGCCAAAGTTATGAATCTCCAATTGATGATTATAACGGTGGAGATTTTATTCCAGTTGATGGAGAGGAAGAAGTTCCATTCTAGTCTAATTCTTGAGGTAAGGAGGGTAGAAAGATGGCAAACGCAAAAGGAAACTTTAAGCAAAGAAAGAAAAAGAGAGTATGTGCTTTCTGTATGGATAAAGTTGAATACATCGATTACAAGGATGTAGCAAAACTTAAGAAGTACATCACAGAAAGAGGAAAGATTCTTCCAAAGAGAATCACAGGAAACTGTGCAAAGCATCAAAGAGAGCTTACAATAGCAATAAAGAGAGCAAGAAATATAGCTCTTCTTCCATATACAGCAGAATAATAAAGTGCCTAAATTTTAGGCACTTTTTCTTTTTACAATAATAATAAATATGCTATAATTGTATTAATGTAGACATAGAAATTTTTGGGGGGGTTTATATGTTTAATGCCGAAGAACTAAATATATTGGATAATATAAAACTCATAGAGAATTATAAAGCATTTTTACTTTCATCTGTTGCAGACCTTTTTACAAGTATGGCAAAGGGAAATAAATCAAGCACGGATGAAATAACAGATGAATTGTCAGAAATAATAATATTATCCTATATGCTTGGAAGAAGATTGGGTATAAGCTTTTCGGAAATAGATGAAAAGGTAATAAAGAAGCTAAAGCTTGGTCTTTTAAAGGAGGAGGCAGATACACAATATCAAGATTGTGCAAAGCTTATATCATACATTAGAGAAGGAAGAGAGGTCTGATTATGCAAAATAGAACATCCACTCGTTCAATTGTAGAAGCAGGTTTATTGACTGCAATAAATGTTGTATTAATATTAGCAAGTATATATGTTCCATTTTTATATTTTGTAGGAATATTTTTATGGCCTATACCTATAGCACTTACGTTTTTAAGACATAATTTTAAATATAGTTTATTATCTGTTATTGCAACAGGTGCAATTGTTGCCTTTACAGTTGATCCGATTACTGCTGTTTCTTTTGCTATAATCTATGGTGCACTTGGACTTGTGATGGGGTATTGTATAAAAAAACAAAAGTCAGTTATTACGACCTTTACTTTTATGTCTATAGTTGTGTTTATATCAACAGCAGTGCTTATTAAACTATCTAATTTAATTTTAGGTCAGGATATACTAAAATCAATGATACAGATGTTAGATGAGTCAGTAAAAATAACTAAAGAAATATATGGCGGATTAGGTGTACCACAAGAACAGATAGATTTACTTTTAAAGAAGCTAATACCAAGTCCAGATATTATTATAATGGTATTTCCAGTTACTATGCTTTTATATTCATTAATGAGTGCCCTTGTAAGTTATCTATTTGCATATAAAATATTTAATAGATTTGGCTATAAGGTAGAAAAAATAAAACCACTCTCACAGTGGTATATTCCTGTTAAGCTTGCAACAGCAATATTAGTTATTGTATTGGTGAGTTTTATTCTTGTTGTAACTAAATTTCCAAATGCATTATCATATTACTATAATGCACAAATTTTATTTAGTTTTGTATTTACTATAAATGGTATTGCAGCGGTTGATTTTTATTTTATAAAAAGAGAAATGAAGGGATTTTTAAGGTTTTTAATAATCTTCTTTATTATGACTTCACCACTTTCAAATATTATATTTATAATAGGTATAATGGATTATATATTTAATTACAGGAAACTTGATTATAAAAGAATAAGAAAATAAAAATTCCTCGCAGGAGGAGATATTATGGATAATAAATTTTATAGATTTTTTCCTAATACTAAACTTTATATGTTTTTTATAGCAGTTCTATTAGCCTTATTAATGTTTTATAACTATCCTATAGGAATAATAGGATTAGTTTTTTATGCTTATCTTATTTACTATAATCTAAAGATAAATAAAATAAGGAGTCAGGAGTTTTCTAAGTTTGTAGAGACTCTTTCGGCTGACATTGACATTGCTGGTAAGAACACACTATCCAAAATTCCTATTCCTCTTGTTATAGTAGATAGTAGTGGTAAAATACTTTGGGCAAATTCTCTTTTTTATATGAATACAAAAATAAATTTGTATGGTAAAGATATTAGGGATTTTATTGGAAATTTTGATTCAAGTTTAATATTAAAAAATAAAGAGCATTTCTTTGAAAAGGTGATAATAAAAGATAAAATATTTAACGTTTTGGTAAGTCCTGTTGAGGCAGAGAAGGAAAAGGATAGATATATATTTTTATTATATTTTATTGACTATACTAATTATTATACTTTATATGATATGTATAATGAGAAAAAATCAATTGTAGCACTTTTAGAGGTTGATAATTTTGATGAGGTTATTAAAAGTACAGAGGATATAAATAGGCCTACACTTCTTGCAGAGATTGATAACAGGATAAATGCATTTGCCTATTCTATAGATGCTCTAATTAGAAAATATGATAACTATAAATATATATTAGTTTTTGAAAATCATCATTTTGATACATTAGTAGAAAATAAATTTGATATATTAGACAAGATAAGAGAAATCGATGTTGGTAATAAAATACCTGTAACATTAAGTATTGGTTTAGGTAGAAATGGAGAAACAATAGCAAAAACCCATCAATTTGCAGTAGCAGCAAAGGATCTGGCATTAGGTAGGGGAGGAGACCAAGCTGTTGTTAAAGACGGTGATAGGTTATCCTTCTATGGAGGAAAGACAAAAGAGGTGGAAAAAAGAACAAGGGTTAGGGCAAGAGTTATAGCCCACGCAATTTCAGATTTGATAGAACAAACAGATGAAGTTGTAATTATGGGACACGAAGTTCCAGATATAGATTGTTTAGGGGCTTCTCTTGGTATGTATAGGGGAGTAAAGCTTTGTGGTAAAGATGCCTATATTGTTTTAAATACAGTTAATAGCTCAATTGAAAAAATGATGGAGAAGGTAATAAGGTCAGGACATTACAATGGAGTTTTTATAAAAAATGAAATAGCATTGCAAAAAGTTATGGCAGGTGCACTCTTGATTATAGTAGATGTTCATAGAAGGAGCCTATTGGAGTGTCCTGAACTTGTAGATTATGCAAAAAACATAGTAATAATTGACCATCATAGAAAGAGTGCTGATTTTATAGAAAATGCGACTATGAATTATATAGAACCATATGCAAGTTCAACCTGTGAACTTGTTACAGAAATACTTCAATATCTAAAGGAAAAGCCCCAGATTGAACAATTAGAGCTTCAAGCTCTTATGGCTGGTATATATATGGACACTAAGAATTTTTCCTTTAAAACAGGTGTTAGGACCTTTGAAGCTGCAGGGTTTTTAAAGAAAAACGGTGCAGATATAATAGAGGTTAAAAAGCTGTTTATGGATGATTTAGAGACATATAGGGAAAGGACAAAATTAGTTGCAAGTGCAGAAATAAATGATAAAATAGCAATTGCAGTATATGATGGTACAGTTAAAAACCATTTAGTTATACCTCAGGCTGCAGATGAGCTTCTAACCTTAGAAGGTGTTGAGGCCTCCTTTGTGCTTGCAAAAGTAGATAATGAGGTTATAATAAGTGGAAGGTCCTTAGGTAATATAAATGTGCAATTAATATTAGAAAACTTAGGTGGAGGAGGCCATATGACTATAGCTGGTGCTCAGCTAAATAATGTAGATATAGAGGATGCAAAGAAATTGCTTTTAGAATCAATAAAAAAATACTGTAAGGAGAGTGACGAAAGATGAAGGTAATATTAAAGGCTGATATTAAGGGTGTAGGTAAAAAGGATGAGGTTATAAATGTATCTGATGGATATGCAAGAAATTTTTTATTCCCAAAGAAACTTGCAGTAGAAGCAACAGAGGGTAATTTAAGGGTTTTAGAGGAACAAAAGGCTAAGGAAGCAGAGAAGAAAAGAGAAGAGATAAAAGCTGCACAGGAACTTGCAAAGAAGCTTTCTACATTAACTGTTGAAGTTGCTGTTAAGGTTGGAGATAATGGAAAGATTTTTGGTTCAGTTACATCAAAGGATATAGCAGATGCATTAAAGAAGCAACATAATATAGATATTGATAAAAAGAAGATAGATTTACCAGAAGCTATAAAGATTGCTGGAGTATATACTGTTGATGTAAAAGTATATCCAGAGGTTACAGGAAAGCTAAAGGTATCTATTTTACAAAAATAGAGAGGAGTATTTGATTGAATAAAAATAACTTAGCAGTTGATTTAAAAAATAACTTTACAAATATGATGAATGACATCGATGTTCAAGTTGAAGCACTTAAGGAACTACTAAACAAACTATATGGTGAAAAGTATCTTAATGATGTCCTAAAAAAATTGAATTTAAAGAAACAGTATAAGAGTGATAAAGTAGAGGAAAAGATATATGTTTTACAGAGGTTAATTTTAAAAAAGGATGATTATATAGATAATCCAATTGAATGCCTTCAAGAAATAAAAAAAGAGCTTTCTAAGAAGATAGCATTAAGACACGTTGAGGATGAAATTGATCAAGAGGTTGAAAAGTATCTTCTTGAAAAACAAGACAAGCTTATAGAGGAAGTAAAATTGAGTATAATCAAAAAGAAAAATGGTGCAGAAAACAGTAAGACATTAAAAAAGCTTGTGGAATTACAAAAGTTTGATACAATTAAACTTTCAAAGTCAATAATGGAGTTTTTAAGACCTGAAAATAAGGATGAGATTGTAGGACAAGAGAGGGCCTTAACTGCACTTGTATCAAAGCTTTGTTCACCATATCCGCAGCATATAATACTTTATGGCCCTCCAGGTGTTGGAAAAACTACAGCTGCAAGATTGGCATTAAAGAT
The DNA here is from genome assembly GCF_900129265.1 of Caloramator proteoclasticus DSM 10124. Classification (GTDB taxonomy): domain Bacteria; phylum Bacillota; class Clostridia; order Clostridiales; family Caloramatoraceae; genus Thermobrachium; species Thermobrachium proteoclasticum. The sequence continues at coordinate 13,061 of NZ_FQVG01000006.1, forward strand.
TGCAAAGGAATTTAAAACATCTGTATTTAATAATGATGCACCATTTGTAGAAGTTGATGGAACAACATTAAGATGGGATCCAAGAGAGATAACAAGCCCACTTTTAGGTTCTGTACACGATCCTATCTATCAGGGGGCAAAGAGGGATTTTATTGAAACAGGAATTCCAGAACCAAAGCTTGGACTTGTAACTAAGGCACACGGTGGAGTTCTCTTTATTGATGAAATTGGAGAAATGGATGAAATGCTTCAAAATAAGCTTTTAAAGGTTTTAGAGGACAAAAGAGTGGAGTTTTCATCATCATATTATGATCCTGATGATGAGAGTGTACCTCTTTATATAAAGAAACTTTTTAATGAAGGAGCACCTGCGGATTTTGTATTGATTGGTGCTACAACAAGAGATCCAAGCGAAATAAACCCTGCATTAAGGTCAAGATGTGCAGAGGTCTACTTTGAACCTTTAACAAAAAAGCATATAAGACAAATTGTTTTAAATGCGGCAAACAAGTTAAAAATTAAAATAGAAGAAGGGGCAGTAGATGCAATAAGTGAATATACCCTTGAAGGAAGAAAGGCAGTAAATATACTTGCAGATGTATATGGGTATGTTGTACAAAAGAGAGGAACAGAAAATATTACAATAACTCTTCAGGATGTATATGACGTCGCAGCACTATCAAGATTAACGCCTCAGTTTAAAAACTATTCAAAGGAATCTAAGGAGATAGGAAAGACCTATGGACTTGGCGTATATGGATTTTTAGGTTCTGTTCTTGAAATAGAGGCAGTTGCCTTTAAAAAGGATTCACCTTCTGGTATTGTTAGGTTTAACGATACTGCAGGAACTATGGCAAAGGATTCTGTGTTTAATGCAGCAACAGTAATTAGGCAGATTACTGGTGAAGATTTATCAAATTATGATGTTCACGTTAATGTAGTAGGTGGAGGTAATATAGATGGCCCTTCAGCAGGACTTGCAATAACACTTGCTATTTTAAGTGCAGTTGAGGAAAAGCCTCTAAGACAGGATGTAGCAATAACAGGTGAAATATCATTAACAGGAAGTATAAAGCCTGTTGGAGGTATACCTGAGAAAATATATGGAGCTCTTCAGGGAGGAATAAAAAATATTATTATTCCAAAGGAAAATATGAAGGATGTTCCTATAAATGTTGAAGAGGTTAATATAATACCTGTAGACCATATAAAAGAAGTACTTGATATTGTATATTAGGAGGCAGGTAACAGCTAAAATAATTTTATAAAAAATTAAAAAACTCTATATACGATTGATAAAAATACGGAACAAATTTTAAGAAATTGGGACAGAGATAATAGACTAAAACCTGCTTATATTGAACCATCTGGATTTAGATATTATTAAGGAGCTGACTGAAAATGATTAAAACATACAAAGTTATGCTACTTCCAAACAACAAACAGAAGACAAAATTGTTTGAGTGTGCTTCTGTTGCAAGATGGGCATATAACTTTGCATTAGTACAAGAGCAAATTAACTATAAAAATGGAGGCAGGTTTTTAGATGATAAAGAGTTAAGAAAAAGATTAACACAGCTTAAACAAACAGAAAAATATAAATGGCTTAACAGTTATTCAAATAACATAACAAAACAAGCTATAAAGGATGCCTGCATAGCATTTAAAAATTTCTTTGAAGGTAGAAGTAAATTTCCAAAGTTTAAGAGTAAAAAGCGAAGTAAACAAAGTTTTTATCAAGATACAGATAAAATAGTTATAACAGAAACTCAAGTTAAATTAGAAAAATTAGCTACCTCTAAAAAGAAAAACAAACAAAAGCTAAACTGGATTAGGTTAGCTGAAACAAATAGAATACCAATATGAAAAAACATTAAATATTCTAATCCAAGAGTAACATTTGATGGACTTAATTGGTGGTTAAGTGTTGGTGTTGAAATACAAGAAACAGTAGATAGGAACTACACAGAAGGAATAGGTATAGATTTAGGTGTAAAGGATTTAGCAATAGTTAGCACAGGAGAGAAGTTTAAAAACATAAATAAATCTAACAAAGTAAAGAAACTTGAAAAAAGACTTAAAAGATTACAAAGGAAACTTTCTAAAAAGTATGAAATAAACAAAATCCAGATAGAGGGAGGTGAAATCCGTTACAGAAAAACTAAAAACATTAAAAAGTTAGAATTCCTTGTTTTAAAGACACGAAGAAGGCTTAAAAATATAAGGCATAATTATATTCATAAGATAACTACATCATTGGTGAGAACCAAGCCAGAGTATGTAGTTATGGAGAGTTTAAATACTTGTGGAATGCTAAAAAATAAAAAGTTATCAAAATCAATACAAGAACAGCTATTCTACGAATTTAAAAGGCAGGTGGAATATAAGTGTGCCTTAAGTGGAATTAAGTTTATACTTGTAGATAGATTTTATCCATCAAGCAAAACTTGTAGCAAATGTGGACACATAAAAGGCAATTTATCCTTGACAGATAGAGTATTCATATGTGATGAATGTGGCTACATTATAGATAGAGATTTAAATGCAAGTATAAATCTTAAAAACTATGGCAAATCAATAGCATAGCACTAAAAGCAACTATTGATATGTACCCATACGTTAGTGGGGAATTTAAGCCTTTGGAGTGTCAAATAAACACAAGTAGGTTTAGCCGAAAGTGGACACGATGAACAAGGAAGGAAACATAAACTTTGTAAAGTTTTATAAGTTTTCTGTAACGGTGAGGAAATGGAAGCACAGTTAAGAGTTCCTCCACATAATATTGAGGCAGAACAGTCTGTACTTGGTGCGATGATAATAGAAAATGATGTTATATATGAAGTTTCTGAAATATTAACTGGTGATGAGTTTTATAAAGAGGGACATAAGGTTTTATATAAAACAATAATGGAAATACACAATGATGGTAAGCCGGTTGATATGATAACATTAATTGATACTTTAAAGGGAAGAGACCTGCTTGAGGTGGTTGGAGGAATTTCTTATATAAGTGACCTTATTTCCTCAGTACCTACAGTATCAAATGCAAAACATTATGCAAAAATAGTTGAGGAAAAGTATCTATTAAGGAGTTTAATTTCTGCATCTCATAGAATTATGGATAAATGTTATAATGAACAGGATGATGTAGAAGAGGTTTTAAGTGATGCAGAAAAGAGTATATTTGATATATCACAAAAAAAGAAAAATGAGGATTTTGAATCAATAAAGCCTATACTTGAGAGAAGCTTTGAACAAATAGAGCACGTATATAAATTTAGGGGAGATACAACAGGAATAGCCTCAGGGTTTATAGATTTAGACAGAAAAACATCGGGCTTTCAAAAGGGAGACTTTATACTTGTTGCAGCAAGACCATCAATGGGTAAGACTGCATTTGTATTGAATATTGCACTACACGCTGCTTTAAGGGAAGGAAAAAGTGTTGCAATATTTAGTCTTGAGATGTCTAAGGAACAACTTGTATACAGAATGCTCTGTGCTGAGGCAAATGTAGATATGCTAAAGCTTAGAACAGGAGAACTTGATGATGAAGACTGGCTAAGACTTGCAAGAGCAGCAAGCCCTATGGCAAAGGCATCAATATTTATTGATGATACACCAGGTATTTCTATAATGGAGATGCGTTCTAAGTGTAGAAGACTTAAGATGGAAAAGGGTCTTGATTTAATAATGGTAGACTACCTTCAACTTATGAGTGGAGGTAAAAAATCTGAAAGTAGACAGCAGGAGGTTTCTGAAATATCAAGGTCCCTAAAGGCTATTGCAAAGGAGATGAATGCACCTGTAATTGCACTTTCACAGCTATCTCGTGCACCTGAGGCAAGAGCTGACCATAGACCAATACTATCTGACCTTAGAGAATCAGGTTCTATTGAGCAGGATGCCGACCTTGTTATGTTTTTATATAGAGATGAATACTATAATAAGGAATCAGAAAAGAAGAACATTGCAGAAGTTATAATAGCAAAACAAAGAAATGGTCCAACTGGAACAGTTGAACTTGCTTGGCTTGGACAATATACTAAGTTTGGAAATCTTGATAGGTATCATAATGTATAAGAAAACAAAAGGTTATTGTAACCTTTTCAGGCTGTTGAAAAAATGATGTATTGATAGCCCCATGAAAGATTTTAAGGCATTCGTTCATTTCACTAAGCAAATCTAAGCTTTTCTTTGTTTAAAAAAGTCCTACCCTCGCGATGCCCTCGTCCTTGAGGGCCGCTCAGCTCGGCACGTCCTGTGCCGAATTATGGACTTTTTCAAAGTCGAAAAGCAAGATTTGCTAAAGTTTATGAAAGAGCCTAATAAAATCCTTTCATGGGGCCTTTAAAAATCAAACTACAAGGTTTCTAACACCTTTTGTTTATTTTTTTATACGCTTCTATGATAGCCATATAAAGGAGTCTGCATCTGATGGCATTCTAAGGTCGCCTCTTGGTGAGAAGCATACGCTTCCAACTTTAGGCCCATCAGGCATACAGGAACGTTTAAACTGCTGAGTAAAAAATCTTCTATAAAATACATTTTGCCATTTCTTTATATATTCTTTATCATATTTATCGGAAAAGGCGTGTTCAGCAAGGAAAAGTACCTTTTCAGGAGGCATATTGTATCTTATTGCATAATAAATAAAGAAATCATGGAGTTCGTATGGACCTACTGTATCCTCTGTTTTTTGCTTAATATTGCCCTCTTTATCAGGGGGGAGAAGTTCTGGGCTTATTGGTGTGTCTAATATATCCTTTAATATGTTTTTAGCTTCTTTATCATCGGTTTTTTCAGCATACCAATCCACCAAAAACTTTATAAGTGTTTTTGGAATACTTGCATTTACTGCATACATTGACATATGGTCTCCATTATATGTACACCATCCAAGTGCAAGTTCAGATAGGTCACCAGTACCCACCACAATACCACCTATTTTATTTGCAATATCCATAAGTATTTGAGTTCTTTCTCTTGCTTGAGTATTTTCATAGGTTAAATCGTGTATATCTTTATCGTGTCCTATATCCTTGAAGTGTTGTAGACACGCATCCTTAATATTTATTTCCATAAGTGTGCATTTTAGAGATTTAATTAAATTTACAGCATTTGTATAGGTTCTATCTGTTGTTCCAAAGCCCGGCATTGTTATAGCAATTATATTTTCTGGTGGTATGTTTAATTCCTTAAAGGTTTTATAGGTAACAAGGAGAGCAAGAGTAGAATCAAGTCCTCCCGAGATACCTATAACAGCCTTTTTTAGCCCTGTATGTTCAAAACGTTTTGCTAAACCTGCTACTTGAATATTAAATATTTCATTGCACCTTATATCTATTTCTTGTTTGTTTGACGGAATGAATGGAGTCTTTGAAATATATCTATCAAACCCATCAATGCTAAGTTTATTAAATATAGTATTTACAGTTTGGTATTTTACATTAGATACATTGAGGCTATCTATAAAAGTTTTATTAACCTGTCTCTCGGAGTTTAATCTGTCTACATCTATATAGGAGTATATAGTTTGACTCTCCCTTTTAAATCTTTCTGAAGACTTTAAAAGAGAACCATTTTCGCATATTAATAGGTCGCCGCTAAAGACTAAATCTGTTGTTGATTCGTAAACTGAAGCGGAGGAATAGATATACCCACATATACATCTTGCACTCTGTCCCTTTATGAGTTCACGTCTGTAGTCAGATTTTGCAACCACTTCGTTGCTGGCGGATAGGTTTAATATTATATTTGCACCATTTACACAAAGAAAACTACTTGGAGGTATAGGTGCCCATACATCTTCACATATTTCAACACCAATTCTTAATCCTAAATTCTTATCTTCTATAATAACATTTCCAAATGGAACTTTTTCATCAAATAAATCTATTTCTTCAATATGAGATACTTCAAATCCAGAAGTAAACCACCTTTTTTCATAAAACTCCCTATAGTTAGGTATGTACATTTTAGGTACAACAGCGAGTATTTTACCGGATTTAAACAAAACTGCACAGTTTAAAAGTATGTGATTTATTAAAATAGGCATTCCAACAGCACAAAGTATATCAGTATGTTTTGTCTCATCTAAAATATTTTTAAGTGCTATGTAGCTATCATTTATTAATTTTTTTTGTAAAAATAAATCAGCACAGGTATATCCGGTTACACTAAGTTCAGGAAAAACAATTACCTTTGCAAAATTTTTATCTGCTTCTAATATTATATTTTTTATTTCCTCTGCATTATAAAAGGGATTTGCAACTTTAAGCTTAGGTGAAGATGCTGCTACCTTTATAAAACCAAAATTATTCACACTATCACTCCCTCTTTAGTATCTAATTCTAATTTACTACAAATTTTTAATTTTGGTAAGAAGGATATATTAATATTAAATAGAACTTTTAGTAATGAAGGGAGTGATTTAATGTATAGGGCATCAAAAAATGCAAAGATAGAAAGTTTACTTCTTATAATGTTTGGAATTTCAATTGGTATTTTTCCTTTGTTAAGTGGAAAAACTATAGGGGCTGAATCTATTTTAACTTGTATTTTAGTGGTTGCACTTGGTATTTATATGTATAAAAGAGTTAATAGATTAAGGGTTATTATCCACAATGATAGGATAGAGTATTTTGGGGAATCTAATAAAAGTGATAAAGTTATATACTTTAACAACATATACCTTGTGGAAACTGTGAATAAGTCAGGGGCTTTTTTAACCTTTATTGTGGATAAATACAAAGAGGGTGGAAGGTGGATTATTAGAGGCACTTTTCCACAGGCAACAGAAAAGGAAATGGGAAGGGATAAGGATATAAAACTTGATTTTAAAAAGAGTCTATGTATTGATAGTAGAAAGATAGAAAATAGTAGAGAAATAGTTGAAATTATCTGTTCTAAAATATCAAAAAATAGGGTTTCAGAAGGCACAGAGTATTATATAAAGGGTATAAAAAAAGAGGAAAGTGATGAGGGTAAAGACGACAAGGTTAATAATTTAATATATAAAATAATAATGTCTATAAATTTAATAGGTCTTTTAATTGTTTTGATGTTTTTAGAAGGAAAATCACCAATATTAAAAAACGTATATTTTAAAATTTCAACTTTCATTATCTTTTTAATAAATGGGGTTTATTCTCTTTATTTGCGTGTTAAATATAAGAATAATAAAAGCTATAAAATAATATTTAATATAGGGATAATAATAAGTATTCTTGTTATATCTTTAATGTTTACATAAGCCCTGCAGCCTTGTAGGGCTTATGTACGTTATAATTCTTAATATATGTATTTTTTATTTAAATAATATACGTCATAAAACGAAATATAAATAATTCAACAATAAAATTATTCGATTTTTTATTGACTTAAAGATGTGGGTTTGGTAGTATTTTATTGGAGTTAAAAGGAGGGGTATTATGAAAAAATATGATGTAATTATAGTAGGTGGAGGACCTGCAGGAATTTTTACTGCCCTTGAGTTGGTAAAACAAAACCAAAATTTAAGTGTTGCTCTATTTGAAAAGGGTAAAAGTATGCTAAATAGGAAATGCCCCAGCAGTGAAAATAAGGTAAAGTGCGTAAAATGCAATCCCTGTTCTATAGTTTCAGGATGGGGAGGAGCAGGTGCATACAGTGACGGCAAGTTAACTTTAACTACTGAATTTGGTGGAGTGTTAGATGAATATATAAGCAAGGTAGAATTACAAAGCTTAATTGATTATATAGATAAAATTTATTTGGAGTTTGGAGGACCAAGTGAGATACACGGTGAGATAACTCCAAAGGTTGAAGAGATAATGAGAAGGGCGGCTGCTGCTGACCTTAAGTTTATACCTGCAAGGATAAGACATCTTGGAACAGATAATTGTTTTAATATATTAAAGTCTATGGAGGAGTATTTAAGAAAGAAAATAGATGTATTCACTCTAAAACCAATTAGGGAAATTATAATTGAAGATGATAGGGCAAAGGGAGTAATTACACAGGAAGGAGAGGAGTATACTGCTGATTATGTAGTAGTATGTCCTGGACGTGAGGGTTCTGATTGGTTCTTTAGAGAGGTTGAAAGATTAAATTTAGAGTTTGATACAAATCCAGTCGATATAGGTGTTAGAGTAGAGTGTCCTGCAATTGTTATGAAGGACATAACTGATGCAGTTTATGAATCAAAGCTTATATACTATACAAAATCCTTTGATGATAGGGTTAGAACCTTCTGTATGAACCCAAATGGTGAAGTTGTTGTTGAAAACAACGATGGGATTAAAACTGTAAATGGACATAGCTATGCCAACAAAAAAACAAACAATACAAATTTTGCACTACTTGTTAGTAAAAACTTTACAAAACCCTTTAAATCTCCAATAGCATATGGTAAGTATATTGCAAGTCTTGCTAATATGTTGGGAGAAGGGGTTATAGTACAAAGATTAGGAGATCTCCTTGAAGGAAGAAGAACAACAGAGGATAGATTAAAAAGAGGACTTGTGGAACCAACTTTAGTTGATGCAACTCCAGGAGATTTAAGTTTAGTTTTACCATATAGGTTTTTAACTGATATAATAGAGATGTTAGAGGCACTTGATAAAGTAGCTCCAGGTATCTATTCAAAACATACACTTTTATATGGTGTAGAGGTTAAGTTTTACTCAATGAGATTAAAACTTACAAATAGCCTTGAAACACAAGTTAAAAATTTATTTGCAGCAGGTGATGGTGCAGGAGTAACAAGAGGACTTGCTCAAGCATCGGTATCGGGAGTTATTATTGCAAGAGAAATTATAAATAGGATGAGGTGATTAGATGTCAGCACTTGTAGTTATTGGAGCCCAATGGGGAGACGAAGGAAAGGGAAAGATAACAGATTTTTTAGCAGAGGGAGCAGATGTTGTAGTTAGATATCAGGGAGGAAATAATGCTGGACATACAGTTGAAGTTTTAGATAAAAAATATAAGCTACACCTAATTCCATCGGGTATTTTATATGATACAAAGCTTTGTGTTATAGGAAATGGTGTGGTTATTGATCCAATGGCCTTCTTTGAGGAACTAAATTATTTAGAGGGAGAAGGAGTTAATGTTTCACCAGAGAAATTGGTTGTAAGTGATAGAGCCCACGTTATAATGCCATATCATAAGATTTTAGATAAACTTTCAGAACAAAAAAGAGGAAGCAAGGATATAGGAACTACAGGTAAGGGGATAGGACCTTGCTATACAGACAAACACGAAAGAACAGGAATAAGAATTTGTGACCTTTTAAATAAAGAAACACTTAAGGAAAAGCTTGAGCTTAATATTGCAGCAAAGAATAAAATAATAAAGGAAATATACGGAGGAGAAGAACTAAATTTTAATGAGGTTTATTCAAAATATGTTGAGTATGGTGAAAGATTAAGACCTTATGTAAAGGATACATCAGTTATTCTTTATGATGCTATAAAGGCTAATAAGAAGGTTTTATTCGAAGGTGCACAGGGAACCCTTTTAGATATAGACTATGGAACATATCCCTATGTTACATCTTCACATCCAATATCAGGTGGGGTATGTATTGGAGCAGGTATAGGACCTACTATGGTTTCAAATGCAATAGGTGTATGTAAGGCATATACAACAAGAGTTGGTAAAGGGCCATTCCCAACGGAGCTTTTTGATGAAATGGGAGATTACATTAGAGAAAAGGGATTCGAATATGGAACAACAACAGGACGAGCAAGAAGATGTGGATGGCTTGATTTAGTTATATTAAAGTATGCTGTAAGAATATCTGGTTTAACAAGTCTTGCTATAACTAAATTAGATACTTTGGCTAATATTGACAAGATAAAGGTTTGTGTTGGTTATGAATTAGATGGAAATGTTATTGATTACTTCCCAGCTTCATTAGATGATTTAGATAGATGTAAGCCTATATATAAGGAATTTGATGGTTGGGATAGTTCAGTTGAGAAGGCAAAAACCTTTGATGACCTACACGAAAATGCTAAAAAGTATTTGAGATTTATAGAGGAATATACAGATACAAGAGTATCAATAGTATCAGTTGGTCCCAATAGAAGTCAAACTATAGTTGTAAATAAGTATTAAAAATAGGGTGGTGTCATCCACCCTATTTCCATAAATTACATCAAAAAAATTTTTAAAAAAGATGTTGACTTTTAAAAAGAAATCGTGTATTATATACAAGTGTCGGGGCGATGAGCCGAGACGATAAAAGAAGTTGGCCCCTTGGTCAAGCGGTTAAGACACCACCCTTTCACGGTGGTAACAGGGGTTCGAGTCCCCTAGGGGTCACCATATGGGCGCGTAGCTCAGCTGGGAGAGCATCTGCCTTACAAGCAGAGGGTCACAGGTTCGAGCCCTGTCGTGCCCACCAAAAATGGCCCAGTAGCTCAGTTGGTTAGAGTGCCGGCCTGTCACGCCGGAGGTCGAGGGTTCGAGCCCCTTCTGGGTCGCCATATTTGCCGGCTTAGCTCAATTGGCAGAGCAACTGACTTGTAATCAGTAGGTTGTAGGTTCGATTCCTATAGCCGGCTCCATAAAGCACGCAAGATGCGTGCTTTTATTATTTAGTGTAAGCTAAATTACATTAACTTGTTCGATAAAAAATGCTGGGAGACCCAGCATTTTTTATTTCTTGAACTTCTTCTGAATTCTGATATCCTCACCATAAAATTTAAACAAAGTAAAATGACCTAATATTCTTGAGGTTATTCTTTCAGGATAGTTTTGGACAATATCATTAAGTTGAAAGTTTGTTGATATAAGCATTTTTTTCTTGTTTAGAATTCTTGTGTTTATTATATTAAAAAGCTCGGAGTATGAATAGGGAGTTACAGGTTCTGTTCCAAGGTCATCTATAATTAAAAAGTCGCATTCTAAAAGCTCATTTAGTTCGTTATGATTTGATGATTCTTCAAATCTGCATCTTCTTATAATATCCATTAGGTTTGAAGCAGTTTGATATATAACTACTTTACCCTTATCAAGAAGTTCCTTTGCAATGCAATTAGATAAAAAGGTTTTTCCTAAACCAGAGCTTCCATAAAAGAAAAGGCTCTCATTTGTTTTATCAAAGTTTTTTGTGTAATTTACCGCGTAGGCGTATATTCTTTCTATATTTTCTCTTGGACTTAAGGGTTCATTTTCATAGGGAATACTTGAATAATACTCAAAGTTGAAGGTATCAAAGTTTTCAGCCCTTAATATTTCATTTAAGTTTGATTGCTGATAATATCTATTTATTAATTTTTGTCTAAAACAACTACAGAATTTGTTGTTTATATATCCTGTATCCTTACATTTTTTACATTTATATTTTATCTCCATATAATCTATTGGATAGCCGTATTTTGATAGAAGTTCAGTCTTTTCTATTTTTAGGTCTGTTATTTTTTCCTTTTGAGATTTAATATATTCCTCTATATCTTCTATTTCTTTAGACACAACTGAAGTTGCAATATTAAATCCAATAGAGGATATTTCTTTGTCTATTTCTTTTATTCTTGGTATTTTTTTATAAATTTCATTTATTCTTTTTTCTTGTTCTGTTTTTGCGTTTTCCCTAAGTTTTTCGTATTCATTTATAATTTCAGATACATATTTATTCTTCATTTAACTCACCCCTTCCAAGGAGTTTTTTCTCAAGTTCGGTTATATCATATTGTCTCTGTCCACTATATGCAATGTACGGATGTTGACTCTTAGAAGCTTTTTCTTTTTTATTTGCCTTCTTATCAAGTCTTTTTATATCATTCACATTTTTTACTCCTAAATTATACCAGTCAGTTACTATTTTATCTATATAATTTAAGTTTGGTTCGTTTATTCTCATAATTGCTATCCTGCAGGCCTCTAAAATAACGTCAATGGGCATATTATAACTATATATCCATTTTTCTAAAAGTTCCTCTTGAGGAACAGATATATCAGAGTCTTTAAGTCCAATATAGTTTAAAATTTGCCTATATTTTGTCCATTTTTCTTCGTGTTTTCTTATATGGTTTTGGGCATCCTCAATTGTTTTTATACCCTTTTCGTGCCATCCTATAGCAACCTTTTCAATATATCTAATATCTGTTTTTTTCTTAGATACGCAGTATTCAATTAAAAATATTAAAACTTCAAAGGAAAAATGAAATTTATCCATAAGCATAGTAAAGAACTTATAATCAGAAGGGGTTAGAGGCCTTCCTAAAGCCATTTCTATATCTTTAAATATATTTTTGGTATTATCTATAATTACAAAGCACGAATCATCATCTAAATTTAATGTATTAAAACTAACCTCTCCAGAGTCTGATATATGAATTAACCCATTTTCCTGCCAATAGCCTAATGCATTGATTATTTCTGATTCTGATATATTTAGCTTTTTTGAGATAGACTCTGTTGAACATACTGTGTTAGTATAGGACAGTCTAAGTAGAGTTAGATACACTTTAATATAATCTCCGTGGGCCTTAGGAATATATTTGTCTATAAATGTAGTTGATAATGGTATAAACTTTGGTTCTGGAGGCGTTAATGATATATTTGGCATACTGATCACTTCCTAATGTATTATTAGCTTATACTATTATAGCAGAAGTGATTTTATACCACAATAAACTAAGAGTATGAATAAAATATCAAAAAATTCATATAATATGTTAGAAACTGTTACTTGCCCAAATTAGAAACTTATAGTATTATAAAAATGTATGAAAGGAGGGGAAGTGGTGTATTTATTGGGGAAAATACAAAAGAAATTAAGCATTGCATCTTTAGTGGGGGTGCTATTAGGTTTATTTTTATCATTATTTGCAGTAAACCTTCAAATTAAATCTAATTCAATTTATATGGTTAAAGTATTAGATAAGGAAATAGGCTATGTAAAAGGTGTTGAAGTAGTAAAAAACGTTAAAGACAAGATAAAAATGACTGATGGAATAGATTTATCAAAGGATGTTAAGGTTATTGCTGAAAAAGATGCCAATAAACATCTAATCGATGAACAAGAACTTGAAGTTAAATTAAGAAAACAATTTAAACTTAAAATACCTGCTTATGTTGTAAAGGTAGGAAATAATCAAATAGCTGTACTTGCAAGTAAAAGAGATTACGAAGTTTTAATTGAAACATTAAAAAATAGATATATTCCTAAATATGACAAAACAAAGAATGTAGAAATAAAATCATTTAAGATAGATGAAAATCTTTTAACAACAGTTCAGTATGTAGATGCAGCATTAGTTGAAGATGTTGATGATGTTGCAGAAAAAATAATTAAAGGAAAGCTAATTGAAGAAAAGTATGTAGTTAAGCAAGGAGATACTATCTGGAATATTTCATTAAATAAGGGCATAAGTATCGATGAAATAGCTACATATAATCCAAACATAAATTTAGATAAAATAAAAATAGGACAAGAAATTTTGATAGTAAGAAATGAGCCATTTTTCAATGTTGAAATAGATGTTAATATAGTTTCAGACGAAGAAGTTCCTTACGAGGAAAAACAAATATATGATAAGACTATGAACAAAGGCAAGAAGATAGTAAAGGAAGAAGGTAAAAATGGTCTAGCTGAAGTTACAAAGAATATTAAGATAGTAAATGGTGATGTTGTAGAAGAAACAATAGTTTCTTCAAAGTTAATAGAGGAGCCTAAGAACAGCGTTGTAGTAATTGGAACAAAACAATCTCAATTAGTTGCGACAGGAATGTTTATAAGGCCATCAAGAGGATATATATCTTCTTACTTTGGTAGAAGATGGGGTAGAATGCATCAAGGAGTAGATTTAGCAGGGCCAACTGGAACACCAATCTATGCAGCAGATACAGGAAAAGTTGTATTTGCTGGCTGGATGGGAACCTATGGTAAGTGCATTATGATTGACCACGGAAATGGTTATAGAACTGTATATGGCCACGCAAGTAAATTATATGTTTCTGAAGGGACAAGGGTAACAAAGGGACAATTGATTGCGGCAGTTGGTTCAACAGGTAGGTCCACAGGACCACACCTTCATTTTGAAATAAGGAAAAATGGAGTACCTCAAAATCCACTTAAATACATAAAGTAAGCCATTTAGGCTTACTTTATTATTTTATCAAAAACAAACATTCCACATCCTTGGATATTTTTATTTTCACCTATAGATTTGCAGGATAATATAAGAATGCTCTTAACATCTTTTACTGAAATATTATTGTATTTTTCTAAAATAAGTGCAATAGAGCCACAAATTATTGCACAGGATATAGAGGTTCCTGAAGCAGACTTATATGGAGATTGAAGTGAATATTTATGTTTTGATGTTGGAACAAATTTTGTATCGCAGTTTAGAGAAAGCACATCAATGCAGGGTGCTACAATATCAGGTTTATTTATTCCATCAAAGGTAGGGCCTCTTCCTGAAAAATCGGCAATAGATATGTGTTTTTTTGATAAATCGACATTAATCCCCCCTACTGTTATGACATTTTTCATATTACCCGGGAAATAAATGCTCATATTTTGGGGGCCTAAATTTCCTGCTGGTACGACAGGAACTATATTATTTTCCAATAGTTTATTTATTGCCATTTCTAAAGGGTTTATATACAGTTTGTTTAAATAAGGGAATTCAAAGGGTAAACACGCTATTTTAATGTTATATTCATCTTTAAGTAGAACTGCATCTTGAATAGCAAAAATTATATCTGACATATATCCAAATCCAAGTGAATTAAAACATTTAAATATACAGAGTTTTGAATCTGGTGCAATTCCTTTATATGATTTATTAGTGTGCCCATTAGATGCAATTATTCCAGACAAAAAGGTTCCGTGTCCGTTATCGTCATAGGTTTTATCAATTTTGTTTATATAGTCCTTAAAGTATACAATAGTATTTTTGTTAGTTATAAGATCTGGATGAGGAAAACAACCAGTATCAAAAACTGCGATTCCAATATCCTTTCCTGTTAAGTTAATGTTGTGGGCAAACTTTACACCTATGCTTTCAGAAACATTATTTAAACATAATGATGCCTTATAATCAAAGCAGATAAAAGAGATGTCGGGGTTTTCAGATAATCTGTCTATGGAAGTGGGTGAAATTTCACAGGCTATAGCATTTATTATTGTGTATTCATACTTTATCTTTCCTCCATTACTTATTATGGAACCTCTTGTAGTTTTAACATTATTTTTATAGCATATTATTACAGGAATTCTGCGTTTTAGGTTCGGTGTCATATATTCCTTCAGTTTTTTATCTATTTTCTTATTTAAAAATAAAAACATATAATCACCTAATAAATTTATGCAATACATTATATGCATTTATTCTTAAAACTGTTACAAGTTGATTGTGCAAACCATCAATGTTAAAATGAAGATAAGGGAGGGATTATTATGGCGTTGATAGATTTCAAATGTAAAGAATGCGGAAATGAATTTTTTGAAATAGTAAACTCGGATGAAAAGGTTGTATGCCCAAAATGTAAAAGTGATAATGTTGAAAGAGTGTATAAGGGTAAGTTTTATGGAAAGGGAAATTGTAGTGGAGGATGTTCAACCTGTTCAGGATGTCATTAAAAGTTCTATAGATAAAAATATTTTCAAGGGTATATAATATAAAAAACTGCCTCAATATGTATTGAGGCAGTTAAATTATGCAGAGAATGTTTTTTTAGTATAAATAACGATTAGTCTATCAAGTTCTTGGCTAAGTTTTAAAATTTTACTATATTCTTCTTTTTTTATTCCATCCTTTAATTTTAAATTCAGTTCATTAGAAAGTAACTCAATTTTATTTCTAATTTCATCTTTTAGCATTCTAATCCCCCACCATTTACTCTTTTTAAGACAGCGACAAAGGATATTTTAACATTAATGTATGCACAAATCAATATTTGTTAAAAAATTTATCATTAATTTTATTTAACAAAATTGATGTTTTTTATATGTTCAATAAATGCTCTTGAAGCAGGGGATAGAGTTTTTTTGTTGTGATAAACAAGATATATAGGTCTTATTATGTCTAAACCCTCTATAGTATGACACCTTAAAAGGTTAGCTTCTATTAAATCTTTGCAGGCATAATAGGAAACGATAGATACACCAATCTTGTTTTTTACTAATTGTATTACCATCTCTAAGGAATTAGCGTTTATTATTGTATTCAGATCCTCAATATTAAAACCTATTTCATATAGTTTTTTTTCAAAAATATGTCTTGTAGCAGAGCCATCTTCTCTTTGGATAAAAGGCAATTTAATAATATCTTTAAAATCTACCTTTTCATTTAAATTGTCAAAATTACTTATTAAAACAAGTTTGTCTTGAAATATATTTGTATATGTGAGTTTACAGTCATCTATCATATCTCCAACAATACCTAAATCAACATTAAAGGAAATAAGTTGGTCAACCACATATTGTGTACTTCCTTCCTTTATATCGTAATTAACTTCACTATATAATTTACTAAAGGATTCAATAATTTGAGGAAGTAAAAATCTACAAGGTGTTGTACTGGCGGCAATAGTTATTTTACCGCATATTCTATTATCATATAGTGATAAACTCGAAATAGCATTGTCCCTTATATTAACTAAATTTATAGCATACTCATAAAAAAGCTTTCCGGCTTCAGTTAAACGTATATCCTTTCCGTTTCTATCAAACAGCATAACCTTAAGTTCCTTCTCTAAAGAGGAAATATGAGAACTTATTGTAGGCTGTGATAAAAAAGTAGCCTCTGCTGCCTTAGAAAAACTTTTATATTTTGCAACATTAATAAATGCCTCAATTTGCTTAAAATCCATACCATCACCCCAATTATATAGTAAATGAATATTAACAATTTTTCAACAAATATTATAGATTAACATCGGAGTTATAATTTGTTATCAAAAAATATAAAAATATGTATTAAAAAATCTAATATAAAATGCTATAATATCAATTATGGGTATAAAATAGGATAATTATCTTTAAATATAGATTACAAGAAGGATGGGTGCTGTTTATGGAAAAGTTAATTATTGAAGGCGGTATTCCTTTAAAGGGAGAAGTAGTTGTAGGCGGAGCTAAAAATGCAGCTGTTGCAATACTACCTGCAGTTATACTTGCAGATAAGGGAGAATTTATAATTGATAATCTTCCTGAAATTGAAGATATAAAATGTCTTGAAGAAATATTAAGGAACCTTGGGGCAAAGGTTGAAGAAATAAGTGATACAGCAGTAAAAATAGACATAAATGGAGTTAAGGACTACAGAGCCTTAGGTGAAGAAGTTAAGAAGATGAGGGCATCATATTACCTATTAGGTTCATTGCTTTCAAAGTTTGGACGTGCAGAGGTTGCCTTCCCAGGAGGATGTCCAATTGGGGTAAGACCAATAGATCAGCACATAAAGGGATTTGAAGCAATGGGGGCAAAGGTAACTGTTGAACACGGTGTTATTAAGGCCTATACAGAAGATGGTCTAAAGGGTGCCCACATATATCTTGATGTTGTAAGCGTAGGTGCGACAATAAACATAATGCTTGCGGCAACAAAGGCAAAGGGAGTTACAATTATTGAAAACGCAGCAAAGGAACCCCACGTTGTTGATGTTGCAAACTTTTTAAATAGTATGGGAGCAAAAATCAAGGGAGCAGGAACAGATGTAATAAAGGTATATGGTGTTGAAGAATTAGTGGCGTGCAATTACAGCGTTATACCAGATCAAATAGAAGCAGGAACATATATGGTTGCAGCAGCAGCAACACTTGGAGATGTTGTATTAAAGAATGTAATACCAAAACATCTTGAATCAATTACTGCAAAGCTCTTAGAGATGGGAATAACAGTTGAAGAGGGAGAAGATACAGTAAGAGTTTGTGCAAGTAAAAGACCAAAGGGTATAAATATAAAGACGCTTCCATACCCAGGTTTCCCAACAGACCTTCAACAGCCTATGTCAACTCTTTGCACAATAGCAGAAGGTGTTAGCATAATAAATGAAAGTATTTGGGAAGGTCGTTTCAAGCATTGTGATGAATTAAAGAGGATGGGAGCAAAAATTAAAGTAGAAGGAAGAGTAGCTGTAATTGAAGGGATTGAAAAGCTATCTGGTGCAGAGGTTGCAGCGACAGACCTAAGAGGGGGAGCCGCTTTAGTTGTTGCTGGACTTGTTGCAGATGGAATAACAGAAGTTACCAACATTCGTCACATAGATAGAGGATATGAAAAAATAGAGCATAAGCTTCAGGCTTTAGGAGCAAAAATAAAAAGAGTAAAAGAAGAAGGGGCTAACTAATACGTTAGCTCCTTTTTGCTACTCCACTTTTTATTGCTGCTTCATAGACTGATTTTGCAACCTTTTTTTGTACCTCTAAGTTAAATGGCTTTGGTATAATATATTCTTCATTTAATTCCTCATCTTTAACTGATTCTGCTATTGCAAGGGCTGCCGCTATTTTCATCTCTTCATTTATTACTTTTGCTCTTGCATCAAGTGCACCTCTAAATATTCCTGGAAAGGCAAGAACATTATTTATTTGGTTTGCAAAGTCTGAACGGCCTGTACCAACAATTCTTGCACCAGCTTCCTTTGCATCCTGTGGGAATATTTCAGGCGTTGGATTTGCCATTGCAAACACAATAGCATCCCTATTCATTGCTTTAACCATCTCTTTAGTTAATACGTTTGGAGCTGATACACCTATAAAAACATCTGCACCTACTATAACGTCCTTTAATTCTCCCTTTTCGTTATTTGGATTTGTGATTTTTGCAAGTTGCTTCTTTGTATCATCAACATTTTGTATTCCTCTATAAAGTGCTCCTATTTTATCGCATACAACGATATTTTTTGCACCATAGGATAAAAGAAGCTTACAGATTGAAGTTCCGGCTGCACCAGCACCGTTTATAACTATTTTTAAGTCCTCAAGCTTTTTATTTACTATTTTTAAAGAATTTATAAGTGCCGCTAAGCACACAATGGCAGTACCGTGTTGGTCATCGTGGAAAACTGGAATATCCAGTTTTTCCTTTAACTTTTCTTCAATTTCAAAGCACCTTGGAGCAGAGATATCCTCAAGATTTATTCCACCAAAGGATGGAGATATCTTAACAATTGTATCTACTATTTCATCAACTTCCTTTGTATTTAGTACTATTGGGAAAGCATCAACATTTGCAAATTTTTTAAAAAGAACAGCTTTGCCCTCCATAACAGGAAGTGAGGCAAGAGGCCCTATGTCACCAAGTCCTAAAACTGCAGTTCCATCAGAAACTACAGCAATTGTGTTCCATTTTCTTGTATATGTATATACAAGCTCAGGGTTATTATGTATTTCTATACAAGGTTGTGCAACACCTGGTGTATATGCAAGGGATAAATCACTTGAATTATTCACTTCAACCCTTGATATAATCTCTATTTTACCTCTCTTTTCTTCGTGAAACTTCAGTGCTTCATCATAAATGCTCATTTTATCACCCCATTTTTATAATATCAAGAATATTATAACATAAATAATTTCCATTGTAGTTATAAATGAAAAAAAGTAAAATATACATATGAAAGGAGAGAGAATATGGATTTTTGTAGTTTATACAGTGGAAGTAGTGGAAACTCAATATATGTAGGGAATGAGAGAACAAAAATATTAGTTGATGCTGGTTTAAGTGGTAAAAAAATTCAAGAGGGACTTTTAGATATAGGTGTTAATCCAAATGAAATAAATGCAATATTAATAACCCACGAGCACGATGACCATATTAAAGCAGCGGGAATATTATCAAGAAGGTTTAACATACCTATTTATGCAAATGCTGATACTTGGAGTGCAATGGAGTCTCAGATAGGGGATGTGAAGGAGGAAAATATAAAGGTTTTTAGTACTTATAAGCCCTTTGAGATAGGAGATATAACAGTTATACCATTTAAAATACCTC
Organism: Caloramator proteoclasticus DSM 10124; assembly: GCF_900129265.1. Classification (GTDB taxonomy): domain Bacteria; phylum Bacillota; class Clostridia; order Clostridiales; family Caloramatoraceae; genus Thermobrachium; species Thermobrachium proteoclasticum. Next base: position 33,003 of record NZ_FQVG01000006.1, read on the forward strand.
ACGATGCCTCAAACCCCTGTGGTTATAGTTTTATTGAGAAGAATAAAAAGATTTCAATTGCAACAGACATTGGGCACGCAAGCAGGGAAGTTAAGGATAACATAAAGGATTCGGATTTAATACTCCTTGAGTCTAATCACGATGTTGAAATGTTAAAGGTAGGGCCATATCCATACTATTTAAAAAGAAGAGTTTTAAGTGATGTAGGACATTTATCAAATGAGGATTGTGGAAGAACAATTGTGGATATACTAAATAGTAGGATAAAAAGGATAATATTAGGGCACTTAAGTAAAACAAATAACTATCCAGAACTTGCATATAGAACAGTTTTATCTATTTTAGAGTCAAATGGAATTAGGGACGGGGTAGACATTGATTTAGACATTGCTCACAGGGATAGGGTAGGTAAATATTATTCTGTATAAGAGGTGAGGTTATGGAGTATTATGGCAGAAGAAGACCTTCTGCATTCGGCTATTTTTTGTCGGCATTTTTTGGGGCAGTAATAGGAGGATTTTTGCTTTTAACCTTTGCACCAGAGGCACTTTTTCAAAGATTTCAGGTTAAAGAACCAGAAAAGTTTGAGGTTAAGAAGGAAGTTGTGTATGAAACTGTAAGCACTGATGTGACAAAGGCAGCAGAGGAGGTTATTCCATCAGTTGTTGGGATAAAGACGACAAGGATACAGAGAAGCTTTTTTCAAAATAAAAGGGTACAGGGAGTTGGAAGTGGAATTATAATAGACAATGAAGGGTATATTTTAACAAACAATCACGTTGCAGGATATTCATCAACTAATATAGTTGTATCCCTTTATGATGGTAGGGAGGTAAATGGCAGAGTTGTATGGGCGGATGAGGTTTTAGACCTTGCTATTGTAAAGATTGATGAAGGAAACCTTAATGTTGCGAGGCTTGGAGATTCAAAGAATGCAAAAATAGGTGAACCAGTTATTGCAATAGGAAATCCACTTGGCCTTACATTTCAAAGGACTGTTACAGCGGGAATAATAAGTGCGTTAAATAGAACAATTGAGGTTTCTGAAGGAGTTTTTATGGAGGATTTAATACAGACAGATGCATCAATTAATCCTGGGAATAGTGGAGGGCCTTTGGTTAGTACCAAAGGAGAAGTTATAGGTATAAATACTGTAAAGGTTACGACTGCAGAGGGAATAGGTTTTGCAGTTCCAATAAATATAATAAAGCCGATAATAAATTCAATAAAGGCCACAGGAAAATTTGAAACACCTTCCCTTGGAATAAAGGGTTTTGATAAGAACCTTGCGGGATACTTTGATTTTAAGATAGAAAAGGGCATATATGTCTATGATGTGTTAAGGGCAAGTCCTGCAGCAAGAGCAGGAATTAAAGAGGGAGATGTTATAGTATCAATCAACGGTAAGGAAGTAAATACAATGATGGAGCTTAAGGAAGAGATGTTTAAAGTAGGTATTGGAGGTACCTTAACTATTACAATAAAAACACCTGTTGGAACAACTAAAAATGTTGAAGTTAAGTTATAGGCCTAAAAAGGCCTATTTTTATATAAAAGTTTTTTGTAGAAAGGAGAGTACTAATGAATATTACTATAGTATCAGTTGGAAAATTGAAGGAAAAGTATTTAAAGGAAGGAATAAATGAGTATTTAAAGAGGCTATCAAAGTATGCAAAGGTTGATATAATCGAAGTTCCAGACGAAAAGGCACCAGAGAATCTTTCTAATAAGGAAGAGGAGATGGTTAAGGAAAAGGAAGGACAGGGTATATTAAAGTATATAAAGGAAAATATGTATGTAATAGTGCTTGATATAAAGGGTAAACAGCTCTCTTCAGAGGAGCTTGCTGATTTTTTAAGCCAAAGGGCTCTTTTAGGTGAAAGCAACATTGCTTTTGTAATAGGTGGTTCCCTTGGTCTTTCACAAACAGTTTTAAACAGGGCAAATTATAAATTATCATTTTCAAAGATGACCTTCCCACACCAGCTTATGAGGCTTATACTCCTTGAGCAGATTTACAGGGGATTTAGGATAATAAACGGTGAACCGTATCATAAGTAGTTGACAATTAGGCATACATATTATGTATAACTTATTAATAAAAATAAAGGAGAAAATATAGTCTATCCTTTATTTTTGTATATTTACGAAAATAATACTTTTGCACTTTGTATTTATATGGAAAGGGTAATAAATAGTGCGTGCTAAAATTAAATAGAAGGAAGATAAATATAAAAAGCTTCCTTCTTTTTAACTTTATTTTTGATTGTGAATTCTATAATAGAGTTGAGTTTTATTATAAAAAACCTATTACAAATAAAAACAAAAACGTATATCAATTTCTAAACTCATATCCATCTTGTAAAAATCTATTGCATTTTATATCATTTATAAATATCTTGATTAGGTTAAAAAGTGGAAGTAGATACAGATATACTGCATATGGTATAAAGCCTGTAGAGCTAACCTTCATAGCAGTTGTTGGTACAAAGGCGGCAATATTCCAGGGAATTAGTGCAGCTAATACAACAGCAGTGTTTTCTAAATCTAATGCAAGTTGGTAGTTATCAACTTCATTGTTTTCATAGCTTTTATTCATAAGATGCTGTGTTAGTATAATTGCAATAGATTGATTACATCCAAAGGCTGCTGTTATTATGCTTGTTATACCTGTGTATAAAAACAAAGTATATCTACTTTTGGCTTTTAGTAATATATCTTCTATTGATTTAAACATATTCGTTCCACTAAATATTCCAGATAGAGCACAGGAAATAAATACAACTAAGGCGGCCTTCCACATTGATATTATTCCTCCACCCTTTAATATAATGTTTAGAGGATTAGAAGGGTTAAGTTTAAATCCCAGTACTAAAAATGTTAGTACTTCTTTTATGCTATATTGTTGAAAAATTATAGCAATGGAGGAGGCTGTTAGTATGCTTATAAACATTGATAGCTTTACATCAACTTTAAATAAGGAAAAAATTAGTATTATTATTGCTGGCATTAAAACTATTATGTTTATTTTATAAGTTTCAGCTATTTGTTGGCTTAAATTATTTTGTGTGAAACTTATAGGTTTTTGAAGAGAAAAAATAAAGTATATAGCAATACTTAATATAAGTGGGAAAATAGATGTTTTAATCATATTCTGTATGTTTATATATAGATTTGTCTTTGTAAGATTTGCAACAAGGTTTGCACTTGATGCCATTGGAGAACACCTATCTCCAAAGTATGCACCAGCTATAATAGCACCTGCTACAATGTTTATATTTATATTGGTACTTTTAGCCATTAAAATAAGTGCAACTCCAACTGTACTTACTGTTGCAAGGGCGGATCCTAAGAGAAGGGAAATAATGCAGCTAATTATAAAGCTATAGAGTATAAAAAAATTAGGATTCATATATTTTATGCCATAGTATATGATTGAAGGAACTGTTCCTGATGCCATCCATATACCTGTTATAGCACCGATTAATACAAATATCTTAAGTACAACAAGTGATTTCTTACCACCATCAAAGGACATATTAATAATGTCTTTTAAGCTAAAACCTCTTTTAATTGAAATAAAGCAGAAAACGAAAAAGCCAAAGATTAAAGGATAACCTATAAATATTCCCTTATAAATAGACAAGACTATTACAAAAAAAGTAACTGCCATACCTAAAATAACATCCATATTAACCCCTCTTTCGTATTTTATTCCCCTTTTAAAAGTTACAAAAATATAATAAATATTCACAATTGTATAATAACACAAATGATTTGCTTTTACAAAGTGTTTTAATAAAAAAATGGGAGAGTATATAAAAATCATAATGTGTCGAATAAAATAGATTGTTTGTAGCTTTTGTATATGATAAAATAATGCTTGTTTTAAAAGATTAAATAAATTTATTTTGTTTAAAATTTGGAGGATGGGTATGCAAAAGAAAAAAATATTAAAGAATATGATTGTTTTATTTTTATTTTTTGTTTCTTTAATATCTTTTAGCGGATGTAATAAGGAAACTTCAAATGAAAGTAATCAGAATGAGCAGCATATAGTGGTTGCAAAGGCTGAAAATAAAAAAGAGGAAATAAAAGTAGATGCAGTAAGTGACCAACAACCTTCAGATAATAATAAAGAAAATAAAGAGCAGGATAAAAACAAGACAAATACTTTAGCAACGAAAGAATCAAATAAAAATGCAACAAAAGAAAGTGTAAAAACAAGTGAAGTTAAAAATAGTACTCAAAAGCAAACAGTAGCGTTAACACCATTAGAACAGGAACTGTTAAAGGATATAAAAGAAAAGAATCTTACAAGTAAAACAGCATATATGGTAATTGTTGATACTCAAAAACAATATACTTATATTATGAAAAAATCAAATGGTTCTTGGGGATTATATAAATCACTTATTTGTTCAACAGGTGCACCAGAAACACCAACCCCAAAAGGTATATATACAATCCAAGATAGAGCACCTTGGTTTTTTTCAAAAAGATATCAACAGGGTGGAATGTATTGGGTAAGATTTAAAGGTGATTATTTATTCCACAGCTTACCTATGGATGAAAATAAAAACATAGTTGACTATACATTAGGAAAACCTGCATCCCACGGATGTGTAAGATTAAAGGTTGAAGATGCAAAATGGTTCTATAATAGTATAACATTTGGAACAAAACTATATATAAAATAACCCTGCAAAGCTCTGCTTTGCAGGGTTTTATCATATTTTTATGTTGTTTTTATGTGCAAAGTTATAAAAATCCTTTTCAACAGTATCATAAACCTTTTTATCGTGGAACATAGCCCTATCCTCTTTGAAGATAAGTACAGATTTTTTGTCCTCTGTATTAAATCCATCTGTGTGTAGCACCTGTACTCCCTTTGAACTATTTAGTGGCACAAATACATTTTGAAGTTTATCATACACCTTATTAAATCCTTTGTAATATGGTATTTCTTTAGAAATATTTTCTACTATATCCTCTATATTTTTAAGTTGGATTCCAAGATTATATGCAAGTTTTAGGAATATACATAGGTTATCTGTTCCTAATAAAGGTTCGATGGCTCTATTTAATTTTTGTACCTTTCTACAAGAGTTAGTATAGGTTCCGCATCCTTCAGCAGAGCTTGCAATTGGTATCACTATATTTGAGTTTTTAGTAGTATCTGTTTCAAACAGGTCAAAGGTAGCAAGAAGCTTTAAATTCTTTAGTACATTAGAATAGTCATTATAAATATCTTCACCAATTACAACAAGCCCCTTTATTTGTCCATTTTCTACTTCCTTTAAAATTTCATCTCCTGACATATTGATTCCCATATCAATAAAGCCCTGTGTATTTGCCTTTGAACGAAGTAATATTATACCGCTGTGAGGTTTACCAACCTTTTTGCATAAAGATAGAGCATCTGCTAAAAGCATAAGGGAGGCTTCACTTGTAGTGTCCTCATCAACTACTATTATGGTCTTTTTAGCTTGTGCGTAGATATTGGCAAATTCTTTAGCCTCGGTAGTTACTTTGACATCTTTGATAAATTCCTTTAATGCATCAAAGTTATTGCAACTGTTCTTTGCTTCCTTTTCATTTATATGTTCTTCAATAATTGATTTTATAAATCCCTTTAGGAAGTCTAAATTATTGTCAACTTTATAGAATTTGTTTGACCATTCTTTAATTCTTGAATCATTACTATTTATTGAAACAAGTTTTACTTTATTTGCTGCATTTTTTAATCTTGTAGCAAAGGCAGGATGGTTTTCAGCTACGTCTCCGAAGGATACAATAAGTTTAGTACTAAATAGTTCATCATAACTGTTTGTTGATGCATCATAACCAAATATCTTTTCAAGTACGGCATTTTTCATTGCCATAGAACCGATATATTTTGTATTTAACTTTTCAGCAATTTTTCTTAAAACAAAGGCCTCTTCATTTGTAAATTTAGGTGAAACTAAAATACCAATGCTGTCTTTTCCATACTGTCCCTCTATAAGTTTTAATTTCTTAGAAAGAAGGGATAGAGCTTCATCAATGGATACCTTACTCTCTGCATTTTCACAAAAGACAAATGGAGTTTTAAGTCTTAAATTGCTATTTATATGTTCAGTACCAAATCTTCCTCTTGCACAAAGAACTCCTGCCTTTTCTTTGTTTGGAAGAGTCTTAAATACTAAATCTCCCTTTGATTGATAAACAACCTCACAACCAGCACCACAGTAGCTACAAACAGAATGAACCTCATCAAATTCTACAGGAACTTGCTTATTTACAGCGGCTCTATCTATAAGTGCTCCAGTTGGACATACATCTACACATTGACCGCAGGAGATACAGGAGCTTTGATTTAGGGGTAGGTTGAATTCAGGTATAACCTCAGAATTAAATCCTCTTCCCTTAAGTCCAAGGGCAGTTATACCCATAACTTCTTCGCAGGTTCTGTAGCAGAGACCACATAAAATACATTTGTCAGGGTTTCTTAAAATGAAAGGATGAGTATCATTTAAATCCCTCTTATGCTTTTCGCCCTTTATTCTATCTACCTTGATGTTGTATTTTTGAAGATAGTTTACTAATTTGCATTCAAAATAGTCGTGACAGCCACATTCAAGGCATCTTGAGGCTTCTTTGATTGCCTGTTCTTTAGTTAAGGCCTTTGAAATCGGTCTAAAGCTTATTTTTCGTTCACTGCTTGGGAGCACATATTGTTCCTGTCTTTCTTCCCTACTATACTTTTTAAAATCCTCTTCAGTTAAATCATCTTGAACTATGTAGCAGGGGTTTGGAACAGAAACTTCTTCTCCCTTTAAATAATTATCTATAACATAGGCAGCATTTTTGCCCTGTGCAATTGCTTCTATAGCAATTTTAGGACCTGTTACTGCCTCACCACCAGCAAATATACCCTCCATACTTGTTTTAAAGTTATTTGGATTAACAGAGATAGTTCCCCATTTTGTAGTTTCAAGTTCCTTTACGCACTCGGGGTTAACCTTCTGTCCTATTGCAGAGATAATAAGGTCTGCCTCAAAGGTAATCTCATCACCCTCAATTGGAATAGGTTTTCTTCTACCAGATTTATCAGGCTCCCCAAGCATCATCCTTTGACATCTTATAGCCGTAGCTCTTTTTCCATCTCCAATAATTTCTATAGGAGCAACAAGGAATGTAAACTCAACTCCTTCTTCTTCAGCCTCTTTAACTTCAATCTCTTCAGCAGGCATTTCTTCCTTTGTTCTTCTGTATAGTACTTGTACACTTTTTGCACCAAGTCTTACAGCAGTTCTTGCTACGTCCATAGCAGTATTACCGCCACCTATTACTACAACCTTATCTCCAAGGTATATAGGTTCTGAAAGGGTTGCCCTTCTTAAAAACTCAATTCCCCCCATAACCCCATCTAATTCTTCACCAGGACAGTTAAGAGGAGTGCTTGCCCAGGCACCTATGGCTATAAATACTGCATCATAGTTCTTTTTAAGATATGAAAGTGTAATATCTTCTCCAAGTTTTGTATTACAGATTATTTCAACACCCATTTTAGTTAGAGTATTTATTTCTGCATCAAGAAGTTCCTTTGGAAGACGATATTGAGGTATTCCGTATCTTAACATTCCTCCGGGATGCGGTTGTGCTTCGTATATAACAACCTTATGTCCCTCCATTGATAGAAAGTAGGCACAGGATATACCAGCAGGACCTCCACCTATTATTGCAACTCTTTTTCCAGTTGAAGGTTTTACTTCTGGGACAAAGGGCCCCTTATTTATATCAATTTCTCCTATGTATCTTTTCAGATCTGCAATTGCAATAGGTTTATCAACTTTACCACGCCTGCATTCGCTCTCACAGGGGTGAGGACAAACTCTACCTATACTTGCTGGTAGGGGAATAACCTTTTTTACAAGTTTTATAGCTTCATCATATTGACCATTGGCAATGAGCCCAACATAACCTTGGCAGTCGGTATGTGCAGGACAGGCATTTACACAAGGAGGTCTACAATCTCCTCTGTGGTCAGATGATAAAAGTTCGAGAGCTGTTTTTCGGGCAGCAATTGTACGCTTTGTGTCTGTTCTTATAATCATACCATCTGATGGGAAGGTTGAACAGGCACGAACAAGCTTAGGGCTTCCTTCAACTTCAACAACACAAAGTCCACAGGAACCATAGGGTTTTGTGTTTTGGCTGTAGCATAGGTTTGGTATATCGATGCCATTTTCAAGAGCAATTTGAAGAATGGTTTTATCATCGGTTGTGGTAATTTCTCTATTATTTATATTAACCCTTATTAAAGACACATCTATCACTCCCTTTTTATTCAGTATAAATAGCATTAAACTTACAAGTTTTTATACAGTTTCCGCATTTAATACATTTATCTTGAGCTATTGTATGTGCTTTTTTTCTTTCTCCTGATATTGCAGAAGTTGGACAACTCTTTGCACACATTGTACAACCAATACACTTTTCAGCGTCAATTTTATATGATAATAGTGCTCTACATTGTTTTGCAGGACATTTTTTATCATTAATATGGGATAGATATTCATCTTTAAAATATTTTAGTGTTGTAAGTACAGGATTTGGTGCTGTTTGACCAAGTCCGCACAGTGAACCATCCTTAACGCTGTAGCAGAGTTCCTCAAGTATTTCAAGGTCTTCAACTGTTCCCTTTCCCTCTGATATATTGTTTAGTATCTCAAGCATTCTTTTTGTACCTATTCTACAGTAGATACATTTTCCACAGGATTCTTTACAAGTAAAGTCAAGGAAGAACCTTGCTATATCCACCATACAGGTTGTTTCATCCATAACTATCATACCACCAGAACCCATAATGGCACCTGTACTGTTTATTGATTCATAGTCAACAGGAGTGTCGAGGAGTTCCTTTGGAATACATCCTCCAGATGGTCCACCCATCTGAACAGCTTTAAATTCCTTATCCTCTTTAATTCCTCCACCTATTTCATATATGACTTCTCTTAAGGTCATACCCATAGGTACTTCGATTAATCCACCACGCTTAATTTTACCTGCAAGTGCAAAAACCTTTGTTCCCTTACTCTTTTCTGTTCCATATTTTGCAAACTCCTGTCCTCCATTTTTGATTATCCAAGGTACGTTTGCATATGTTTCAACATTATTTATGTTGGTTGGTTTGCCAAAGAAACCTGATTGTGCTGGGAATGGTGGTTTTAATCTTGGCATACCGCGTTCTCCCTCAAGGGAGGCTATAAGGGCAGTTTCTTCGCCACATACAAAGGCACCGGCCCCCATTTTAATTTTAAGTTCAAAATCAAATCCTGAATTTAATATGTTCTCTCCAAGAAGATTTTTTTCCTTTGCTTGTTCTATAGCGATATTTAATCTCTCTATAGCAAGAGGATACTCAGCACGTACATAAACAAAGCCTGTATGTGCACCTATTGCATAGGCAGCAATTATCATTCCTTCAATAAGAGAATGAGGGTCTCCTTCAATTACGCTTCTATCCATAAAGGCACCAGGGTCTCCTTCATCTGCATTACAAACTATGTATTTTTCATTTCCCTTTGAGGCTCTTGCAGCATTCCATTTAAACCAAGTTGGGAAACCTGCACCACCTCGTCCTCTAAGACCAGATATTTTTACTTCTTCAATTACCTCCTCTGGAGTCATTTGGCTAAGTGCCTTTTTTAGGGCAGAGTAGCCACCAGCCTCAATATAGTCTTCAATGCTCTCGGGGTTTATGATTCCACAATTTCTTAAAACAATTCTAACCTGTTTTTCAAGTTGTGGGTGAGGCTTCTTGTCGGTTGAAACTATGTATTTTTCAATAGGTAATCCCTTTAAAATATGTTCATTAAATATTTCTTCTGCCATTGATGGACTTACATTAGCATATGTATAGGTTCCATTATCATCTATGATATCAACAATTGGCTCAAGATAACACATACCTATACATCCCGTTGTTATTATTTCAATTTGTTTATTACTTTCCTTTAAGAGCTTTTCAAATATATTTTTAATTTTTCTACCTCCAGCAGCAATACCACAGCTTCCAAGCCCTATTCTAATTTTCATCGGAGTTTTTCCTCCTTTCTTTTTCATATATATCCCTTATAATCTTCTTTGCACTATCTGGTGTTAGGTTTCCATAAGCCTCACCGTTTATCATAATTACAGGTGCAAGGCTACAGCAACCAAGACAGGCAACATCCTCAAGTGTAAATAATCCGTCCTCTGTTGTTTCTCCAGGCTTTATATTAAGTTCTTCGCATATTGCTCTACTAACTTCTTTGGAACCGTTAACGTGACAAGCAGTACCTTGACATTGAAGAATTATATATTTTCCAGTTGGATTTAATCTAAATTGTGCATAGAAGGTTGCAATACCATATATCTTTGCTCTTTTACTTCCAGTTCTTTCAGCAATAAGGTTTAGGGCACTTAGTGGGAGGTAGCCGTACAATTCTTGTGTATCTTGAAGTATGCTGATAAGGCTGGCACTTTGTCCTTCGTATTTTTTAAAAATTGGTTCCATTAAACTTAAATCAACCTTCTTATCGTCGAAATTTAATGATAGTTTTTCTTCACAGGAACAACTCACATCCATTCCTCCTTCTTTATATAGTTAGCATTTTAAGTTGGAAACTTAATAAGCTGACAATTTGCAAATACAGAAAATTCAAAATAACCACAATTTTATTTTGGCACAAAAAATGTTCTAATTCAAATATTTATTTTTTAATGGGTCGATAAAATATCCTTTTAAATTCATTAAGCTCTCAAAAGAGAGCTTAATGAATACAAATTATATTAAAAATCAATGTCTTTTCCTTCATATATGTATTCAAGAACCTTTTCCATAGTAGCATCATCTATTGGTCTTGGGTTAGAACCTGTACAAGCATCAAGAACTGCATTGTGTGCTATTGACTTAACGTTTGCTCTAAAGTCTTCTTCGCTAACTCCATATCCCTTTAATGATAGAGGTATATCCATACTTCTATTTAATTCTCTAATCATTTCAACAAGTGCATTGACAAGTTCATCTTCATTATTTCCTGAAAGTTTTAGAGTTTTTGCTATTTGTGCGTATCTATCCTTACATTCCTTTGAGTTGTATTGAATTACGTATGGTAGATATATTGCATTTGCACATCCGTGGGGTATATGGAAAACAGCACCAGTCTTATGAGCAATAGAGTGTGTTATACCAAGTAGAGCATTGGAGAATGCCATACCAGCAAGACATTGTGCATAGTGCATTTGTTCCCTTGCTTCCTTATCACCATTAAAGGATTTAACAAGATTATCCTTAATCATAACTATTGCGTGCATAGCAAGTGGATCTGAGAATGGTGATTTTTGTGAAGCTACATAAGCTTCTACAGCGTGGGTTAGAGCATCCATACCAGTGTGAGCTGTAAGTGACTTTGGCATTGTTTGTGCAAGTTCTGGGTCTACTATTGCAATATCTGGTGTTATATTAAAGTCAGCCAATGGATACTTTATCTTTGCTTTGTAATCAGTTATAACTGAGAAGGCAGTAACTTCAGTTGCAGTTCCACTTGTTGAAGGAATAGCAACGAATCTTGCCTTATTTCTTAACTCTGGAAGTCCAAATGGAACAACTGCTTGTTCAAATGTAAAATCAGGATATTCATAGAAAATCCACATAGCCTTTGCAGCATCGATTGGAGAACCACCACCAACTGCAACTATCCAGTCAGGCTCAAATTCTCTCATTATTTCTGCACCCTTCATAACTGTTTCAACTGATGGGTCTGGTTCAACGCCTTCAATAAGCTTTGTTTCAAGGCCAGCTTCGTGAAGATAGGCTTCTATTTTATCAAGGAAGCCAAATCTCTTCATTGAACCTCCACCAACAACTATAACGGCCTTTTTACCTTTTAGATTTTTCAATTCTTCTAATGAGTTCTTACCAAAGTAGATGTCTCTTGGTAATGTAAATCTTGCCATAGGATCCCCCTCCTTTAATTTTATCTATAGACTAATAAGCAAATAACGTGCCAAGTTAGTTATTTAACAAACACAACTAATTTTAAGGACAAAAAAATAGCAGATTTAATCTGCTAAAAAATAGGACAGTTTTATAATTCATAATTGTCCTATTTTTTAGCAATGTAATAAAATAGGACAATCTAAATTGTTATGTTGTACTTTTTCATCTTTAAATATAGTGTATTTCTACTTATATTAAGTATCTTTGCACATTTTGAAATGTTGTTGTCATATTTTTTTAGGCAACTTATAATTGCTCTTTTTTCAATTTCATCAAGGGGGCCAATTAAATCATCTGATATTGTATTATACTTACTTATTTGAGTATTTTGATTTTGAGTATTTAAGTTTTCAAATTTATTCATCAAAAACTCTATATTTCCACCAAAGTTTACTGCACTCTCAATAAAATTTTCAAGTTCCCTGATGTTGCCTAACCAGTTGTAGGAGAGCATTTTATCATAAAGTATAGTACTAAGTTTAGGAATAGGTTTTCTAAGCTTTATTGACTTTGTTTTAAGAAAATGTTCTATTAAAAGAGGTATATCCTCTCTACGTTCACGTAAAGGAGGAAGAACAATTGGAATTACTGATATTCTGTAGTATAAGTCTTCCCTAAATCTTCCTTCCTTGACCTCCTGTAGTAGATTTTTATTTGTAGCAGCGATTATTCTAACATCAACGTCAATATATTTATTTCCCCCAATTCTTGTAATGCAACCCTCCTGCAGAACTCTTAATAGTTTTACCTGCATATCAAGGGGCATTTCTGCGATTTCATCAAGGAAAAGTGTTCCCCCATTTGCAAGCTCAAATTTGCCAGGATTGCCTCCACGTTTTGCACCGGTAAAGGCACCTTCATCATAACCAAAAAGTTCGCTTTCTATCAGATTTTCAGGTATTGCACCGCAATTTATCGCTACAAAACCAAAATCACGTCTACTGCTATTGTTGTGAATTGCTTGTGCAAGTATTTCCTTGCCTGTTCCGCTCTCTCCTGTTATGAGTATAGTAGAAGGACTGTCGGATATGCTTTTTGAATATTCTATTATCTTTTTCATATTATTACTTTTATATATAATATCATCAAATGTATATCTTGCCTTCATACCTGTATATTTATTTATTAGGTTATATACGTTTTGAATGTTTTTAAAGCTTAAAACAGAGCCGATGATACATCCTTTTTCATCTTGGATTGAATGAAGACTAATAATATATTTTTGTGACTTTCCTTTTATTTTAAAATAAATTTCTTCATCTATTATCTTTTCCCCTGATAATATGCGTTTATTTATTTCCTGCCATTTAGGTAAAATTTCTTCAATGGGCTTCTCCATTAAATCTTCTTTAATACAATTAAACATAGAACAGGCTGATTCATTTATATTTTTAATAAAACCATTTTTACTTAGGGCAATTATACCAAAGTTTATAGATTCAATTATTGTGTTTAGATATTGATATGTTTCCATTAATTTGTTGTTTGCTTCTTCACTCTTGATTTGATTTTCTATTGAGCGAACAGCCGCAACAACAAGTCCCAGCGTATGGGGGTGTACAAGATGACTATTTCCAGTTAGGTTTAATGTTCCTATAATTTCTCCCTTTGTGTTATGTATTGGTGCAGCAGAACAGGTCCAGCGATGGTAGGCTGTTATAAAGTGTTCCTTTGCAGATATTTGTATAGGCATATCCTCCTTTATTGCTGTTCCCATAGCATTTGTTCCTATGCTGTTTTCATCCATATAGGCACCAACCACCATATTTAATTCCTTTGCAGCAGCAAGGATATCCTTATCTCCTATAGTGCTTAAGATACATCCTTCATTATCTGTCAATACAATAAAAAAGCCTGAACCCTCTAAAAAGTCATATAGTATTTTAATAAATGGAGATGCGATTCTTATAAGGTCTCTGTTTTTTTTCATTAGCAAAGGGATTTCTTCCTTTGTCAATATCTTTTTAGGATAGATTCTATCAGTTTCAATTCCATATTTATTTGAACGTTCGTGGGACTTTTTGATTATTTCTTCGTGATTTTTATTATTGCTTTTCATACGGCCCCCCTCCCAATATATAAATCTTATATTTTTATTCTATTATTTTGTAAACTCTTTGTCTATAAATTAACAATATTTATGAATGGCGAGGATTTAAGTAAATATTATAAATAAATTGCCTATAATAAATAAATTTATAAAAAATCAGTACTTGATAACTAAATTTTGTTTTGCTAAAATATGAAAAGGTGATGGAGTTCACCTTTAACCGCCTTTGGCTAATGACTCCTACAGAAAATTTTATTTTCTGTAGGAGTTTTTTGTTTAGGGTATAATAAAATAAGGAGGGTTAATATGTTTAGAAAATTATCAAACATAGTTAAGAAACTTGATCATTTTATTTTAACAGTTTCATTAGTAAAATGGTTGTTTTTAAGCAGCATAGTTGGTGTTATAATGGGTGTTTTGTCGGCTTTGTTTTTAAGAAGTTTAAAACTTGCTACAGACTTGAGGGAGGCAAATCCTTGGCTTTTATTTTTACTCCCTTTAGCAGGTGTTTTTGTTAGCTTTTTATATAGTAGATATGGTAAAAATTCTTCTAAGGGAAATAATCTCATAATAGAACAGGCCTACTATGGTGATAGAGAAATTCCTCTTAGAATGTCTATATTGGTATTTGTAGGAACATTTTTAACCCATTTATTTGGAGGTTCGGCAGGAAGAGAAGGTACTGCTGTTCAGATGGGAGGAAGTATATCAGAATTTATAGGAAGACTTTTTAAATTAGACAAGCACGATATGAAAATAATTCTTATGTGTGGGATAAGCAGTGGCTTTGGTTCTGTTTTTGGAACACCACTTGCAGGAACTATATTTGCAATTGAAGTTATAGCAATAGGATATATGTATTATGAGGCACTTATTCCCTGTTTTATATCAGCGTTTGTTGGTGATTATGTTGCAACATTAGTTGGAGCAACTCATTCCCATTATCATATATTATCTGTACCAAGCGTAACACCAGTAAATGTAATAAAGGTTATTGTAGCATCAGCATTGTTTGGACTTATGAGTATTGTGTTTAGTGAAGGGGTACACATATCAAAATCTTTATTTAGCAAGATTACAGATAATCCTATGTTAAAAAGCTTTATAGGAGGATTTGTAGTAATAGCATTAGTATATATATTTAATACAAGAGAATATTTAGGATTAGGATTGCCTACAATAAAAGAGGCATTTGAAGGTAATGTTTCTAAATATAGCTTTATATTAAAGACTCTTTTTACATCGGTTACTTTAGGAGCAGGTTATCAAGGAGGAGAAGTAACACCAATATTCTTTGTAGGTTCAACATTAGGAAATGTGTTATCAGATGTACTACTTATGCCGGCATCCTTTTTGGCAGCTTTGGGACTTATATCAGTATTTTGTGGGGCAACTAATACACCAATATCATCTTTTATATTAGGTATAGAGATGTTTGGAAGTAATGGTGTTGTATTTATGTTTATTGCTTGTATTGTAAGTTACTTATTTTCTGGACATCACGGAATATATACGTCTCAAAGAGTGTATAGAAGTAAGAGTAGACTCTTAAATACCTATAATGAGAAGACTTTAAAGGATATAAGGGAAAACAAGATTAGAAGGATATTAACAAAGGGAGAGCAATAGCTCTCTTTATTTTTTTATATAAAATATCTTGTATTTATCATTTATATTATTTAAAATTGAATTTGTTTGTTTTTAAGAAAAGGTTCCAAAAATTTTAAATGTAATCCTAATGGTAATATTTTGATTTTTAAATGAATATCCATTAAAAGGTATAAGTAATTTTAGGGGGTTCGCGTTAGATATGAAAAAAATAATCTCTAAGGCATTACTAATCTTTTTACTTTTATTTAGTTTAAATGTTATACCGTTTACATATGTAGTTGCAAATGCTGATTCTAATGAAAATCAGACAGGTAATGAAAAAAATCAAGAAATTTTATTAAACAGTATAAAATTTGATGTGGATTTTAGAACATTATTTGTAGGTGAGAGTTTTGAAATTAAAGTAAATTTTGAGCCAGAAGATGCAACTAATAAAGAGTTAATATGGGAAGTTAGTAATAGTAGTGTAGTAATTATTGAAGATGGAAAGGTAACTGCTGTAGGGGTAGGAGAAGCTATTATTACAGCAAAAAGCAAAGAAAATAATGACATAAAGGCAGAATGTAGGGTAGTTGTAGAACCTATAAAAATAAAGAGGATAACATTAAATAAGAATAGTTTAAGTTTAAAATTAGGAGAAGCCTATAGGCTAATTGCAACAATAGAGCCAAATGATGCAACAAATAAAAAAGTTGAATGGAAATCAGATAATGAAAAGGTAGTTAAGGTTGATGGTCAAGGAAATGTTGTTGCATTGGGGATTGGGAAGGCAACAATAATAGCAAAATCTGCTGATGAGGGTCTTACAGCTTCTTGTATTATAGATGTAAAACCTCCAAGTTTTAAGGATGTTGAGAAAAAAATTGTTGCATCTATTCCTACTGGTGTGGTGATTAATGATACAAAAATTTATAAAAAGATAGATAAGAAAAAATACATAGCAAAGGTTAAAAAATCAACTAATGTAAGAATATTAGATAGTAATGAAACTTGGTATAAGGTTAAGCTACCTAATGGAGTAGAGGGGTGGATTGAAAGAAAATATATTACGGTAAATATAGGCCCAGTATTAAATGATACTCTCAATAACTATGAACTTGAATTGTATGTAAATACTAAAAAGTTTAAGTCTCCTACAAAATATTTTATATGGGTGGATATAGCAAGACAAAGAACCTATGTGTTTAGCAAAGATAAATACAGTAATTATAAGTTGGAAAAGAATTTTGTGGTTGCAACAGGAAGAGATGTTACTCCTACAATACCAGGAACATATCAATTAAATGGATTAAGAAACAAATGGATATACTTTCCTCAATATGAAACAGGAGTAAAATATTGGGTAAAAATATTTAGTGGATATTTATTTCATTCAACGTTATTTGCAAAAGACGGTGTAACACCAGTAAATTCTAATGTGGGTGTAAAGCTATCTCACGGATGTATAAGAATGAAGGAAGAAGATTCCTATTGGGTATATAAAAATATACCATCTAAAACAACTATATGGATAAATTGATATACATAATAAATATACTTAATTATTTTTTAGAGATAAATATATCGTCTATGCTTATTGTATAGTGTCTAAACGGTAGTATTCACTTGGTTCTATTAGTATTATTAATTTATTAAAATTTTAGGCAGTAGGTTTAACCTACTGCCTAATGGTTTTATTTAACTTCCACAATCCATCCTTCAGGTGCCTTTTCATCTCCAAGTTGTATTGCAACAAGCGTATTGTAGAGCTTTTTAGTTATTGGACCAACTTCAGTTTGGCTGTAGAATACGTGAAGTTTTCCTTTATATTCAATTCCTCCAATTGGAGTTATAACTGCGGCTGTACCACAAGCACCAGCTTCAACAAATTCATCAAGTTTATCTATATATACGTCTCTTTCTTCAACTTCCATTCCAAGGTATTCCTTTGCAATGTGCATTAAAGAATACTTAGTTATACTTGGTAGTATTGAAGGTGATTTTGGTGTTACAAATTTGTTGTCCTTTGTTATTCCAAAGAAGTTTGCAGCACCAACTTCCTCTATCTTTGTATGAGTTGCAGGGTCAAGATAGATACAATCTGCAAATCCCCTCTTTACTGCCTGTTCGTGTGGAAGAAGGCTTGCCGCATAGTTTCCACCAACCTTAACACCACCTGTTCCATATGGTGCAGCTCTGTCATAGTCTGATACTGTAAAGTTAACAGGTTGCATACCACCTTTAAAATATGGTCCAACAGGACAGCAGAATACTGAGAATAAATACTCAGGTGCAGGTTTTACACCAAGGTTATCTCCAATTCCTATTACATAAGGTCTTAAATAAAGAGAAGCACCTGTTCCATAAGGTGGAACGAAATGTTCGTTTGCCTTTACTACTTGTATACAAGCGTCTATAAATTTTTCTTCAGGAATTTCAGGCATCATAAGACGTCTGCAACTGGAATTCATTCTTTTTGCGTTTTGGTCAGGTCTAAATAGTTGTATTTTACCATCCTTTGTTCTGTATGCTTTAAGTCCCTCAAAGCATTGTTGTCCATAATGAAGAGCTGTTGAGCCTTCGCTGATGGTAACCATATTGTCTTCTACAAGTTTACCATCGTCCCATTTTCCGTCCTTCCAATAGGATACATAACGGAAGTCTGTTTTGATATAGCTGAATCCAAGTTTCCCCCAATCTAAGTTTACAGTTTTGTTCATATAATTCACCTCACTTAAAATGATTGAGAGGATTTTGTGTAACACATTCCCTCATTCCACCTTAATTATAACATAAAAAAAACATTTATGCAGCAATAATGTTAAAATTATTTAGAATTTTAAATAAATTATTTTTTTAACGAAAAATATATTGACACTAAAGCTTTAATATGGTAAATTGATAAATAAATAAAGCAAAAACGATGAAGAGAAATAGTAAAAATAGCTTCCATTTCAGAGAGCATCCGGGTGGTGTGAGGATGTATGAGGGCTATTTTGAACACATCTCGGAGTTTGGTACCGAAGATTAGTAGGCTACCACGGGAACCTTCACCCGTTATAGTGATAGGGTATGTTAGTACCTAATAAGGTTAATGTCGTGAGGCATTAATGAATTGAGGTGGGACCACGGGAGATAAGCTCTCGTCCTCAGAGGAGGATGGGAGCTTTTTGTTTTGTAAAAAAAGCAGTACTGCTAAAAATATATAAAAATTTAAAGGGAGGAAAATGGTATGAAAAAATTCATTTTAGGATTAACTTTATTAATCAGTGCATTTTTTCTTGCATCCTGTTCTAAAACTCAAGTTTCAAATAATGCAAGTAAAATTGTGGTAGTAGGACTTGATGATACCTTTGCACCTATGGGGTTCAAAAATGAAAAAGGGGAAATAGTAGGATTTGATGTTGATTTAGCAAAGGAGGTTTTTAAAAGATTAGGTTATGAGGTGAAGTTTCAGCCTATTGATTGGGCTATGAAGGAATCTGAATTAAATTCTAAAAAAATAGATGCAATATGGAATGGATATACAATAACAGAGGAGAGAAAGGAAAAAGTTGATTTTACAAAACCATACCTTGTAAATAGACAGGTTATAGTAGTTTTGGAGGACTCAAATATAAATAAGAAGAGTGATTTAGAGGGAAAAAGAGTTGCGGCACAATTAAACTCAAGTTCCCAAGAGGCAGTAGAAAAGGATAAAGAAATTTTATCTAAATTTAAAGATGGAAAACTTAATCTTTATGAAACAAACAATGATGCTCTTATGGAACTTGAAAGCGGAAGAATTGATGCAGTTGTTGTGGATGAGATATTGGCAAGATACTATATAAAACTTAAAGGAGAGGATAAATTTAAAATACTTGAAGATAATTTTGGTGAGGAAGAGTATGGCATAGGTTTTAGAAAGGGAGATGAACTAAAGGATAAAGTGGATAAGACTTTAGAAGAAATGAAAAAGGATGGTACCTTTGAAAGAATATATAGTAACTGGTTTAAAAAATAAGAGGTGATTTTGTGGAGTATATTATTAATCTATTTATATCTATGAAAAGTGGAATGTTTGTAACCTTTTATATATTTATTGTAACATTGATATTTTCGCTTATCTTAGGAATTTTAGTTGCAGTGCTTAGGCTATCAAAGATAAAGATGATAGAGATGGCAGTCTCTCTCTATATATTCATAATGAGGGGGACGCCTCTACTTCTTCAGATAATATTTGTATTTTTTGGTCTGCCTATAGTCGGTATAACCTTCGATAGATATACAGCTGTTTTTATAGCCTTTATATTGAATTATGCTGCATACTTTGCAGAGATTTTTAGGGCGGGCATTCAATCTATAGATAAAGGACAATTTGAGGCAGCAAAGGTACTTGGGTTAAGTAGATTTGATACTTATAGATATGTAATATTTCCTCAAATGTTAAAAAATATTCTCCCTGCACTTGCTAATGAAGTAATTACATTGGTAAAGGATACAGCACTTGTTTATGTCGTAGGGATTTCTGATATATTAAGGGAAGGAAAAATTGCAGTAAATAGAGATGCAACCTTAATTCCATTTTTAGTTGTAGCAATATTTTATGCTGGGTTTATATATGTTCTAAGCAACTTGTTTAAGAATATAGAAGAAAAATTTGAATACTATAGGTAGGTGGTAATATGCTTTTAAAGGTAGAAGGCCTTGTAAAATCCTTTAGGGGACAGAGGGTTTTAGATAATGTAAGCTTTGAATTAAAGGAGGGAGAGGTTGTTTCTATATTTGGTAAATCAGGGGCAGGGAAATCAACTCTTTTAAGATGTATAAATGGACTTGAAACTATAGATGAGGGTAATATTAAAATAAACGGAGAATACCTGTATAGGCAAAATGAAAATTTTATTGAAGGTGCAAAGGGTGAAACCTTAAAAAAGATAAGACAATCCATAGGGTATGTTTTTCAAAGCTTTAATTTATTTCCTAATTTAACTGTGCTGGATAATATAATATTATCACCTGTTAAAGCCTATAAATTAGATAAAGAAAAGGCTGTTGAAAGGGCAGTTAAGCTTCTTGAAAAGCTAAACATTTTAGATAAAAAAGACTGTTATCCTTATGAACTATCTGGTGGGCAAAGACAGAGGGTAGCCATTGCTCGTGCGTGCGTTTTGTCTCCGAAAATAATCTGTTTTGATGAGCCTACATCTGCAGTAGATGATGAGGTTAAAAAAAGTATAGCTGATATAATATTGGGGTTTAAGAAGGAAAATATGGCTGTTTTAATTGTTAGTCACGATAAGGAATTTTCCTATTCTATTTCGGATAGAATAATTAAAATAGAAGAGGGAAAAATAATATCATAAAAATTGCTTGTTATGTAAGTTTAAAGTTCTTGACATTCCCCGTAAAAGTTATATAATTTTACTGAAAATATTAATTGAAAGGAATGGGGAGTTGAATTGGAAAAAGGAAAGAACAAGCTAAAACTATACGGATTCAACAATTTAACAAAGACTTTGAGTTTCAACATTTACGACGTATGCTACACAAAGACGGAAGAGGACAGAAAAAAGTATATTGAATATATTGACGAGCAGTATAATTCAGAAAGACTTACCAAGATATTAACAAATGTTACAGAAATGATAGGTGCTTGCGTTTTAAACATTGCAAAGCAGGACTATGACCCACAGGGAGCAAGTGTTACACTGCTTATCTCTGAAGAGGAGGTACCTCTTTATATACTTGATCCATCCTGTAATAGAGGTATATTAACTCCAACAAGAGAAAACATTGTTGCTCACCTTGATAAGAGCCACG
The DNA here is from genome assembly GCF_900129265.1 of Caloramator proteoclasticus DSM 10124. Taxonomy (GTDB): domain Bacteria; phylum Bacillota; class Clostridia; order Clostridiales; family Caloramatoraceae; genus Thermobrachium; species Thermobrachium proteoclasticum. The sequence goes on from NZ_FQVG01000006.1 coordinate 54,473, forward strand.
TTACTGTGCATACGTACCCAGAAACTCACCCCCAAAATGAGATAAGTACATTTAGAGTAGATATTGATGTGTCAACTTGTGGACAAATATCGCCACTTAAGGCACTTAATTATCTGATAGATAGCTTTGATTCAGATATAATAACAATAGATTATAGAGTTAGAGGGTTTACAAGAGATATACATGGCCATAAGCTATATATTGATCACGACATAACATCAATCCAAGACTATATAGCACAGGAAACACTTGACAGATACAACTTGATTGATATGAATATTTATCAATCAAATATATTCCATACAAAGATGATGGTAAGGGATATAAAGCTTGATAATTATCTGTTTGAAAAGTCAGAGAGTGAATTAAACGAACAGGAAAAGAAGGATATAACAGATAAATTAAAGAAAGAAATGACTGAAATTTTCTACGGAATAAACCTTCCAAATGTAACGAAGTAAAATATTTAGAAAATTTAATATTTAAAAGCTATTGCATTAATTATTTCTTGCTGATATAATTAATATTGCAAGTGAATAAAATACTTTTACGTGTTACTGATTCGATCAGGCATGAGTAAAAGGTATGGAAAATTAGGTTCATCCATTTGGGTGTCTAGTTTGTTGTACCTTTACTCATGCCTTTAATATTTTATTTTAATTATAAAAATAAATAAAAAGCTCATTAGGAGGGGAAAGTTTATGTCAACAAAAAAAGCATTTGGTGTCCTACAAAAAATAGGTAAAGCCCTAATGCTACCAGTTGCTCTACTTCCAGCAGCAGGTATACTACTTGCATTAGGTAATATGTTCCAAAACCAAGCATTCTTAGAAAAGGCACCTGCCTTTGGATCAGCAAGTGTACAAGCTATTGCAAGGGTTATGGAACAATCAGGAGGTATTATTTTTGGTAATCTACCACTTATCTTCGCAGTAGGTGTTGCAGTAGGTCTTGCAGGAGGAGAAGGTGTTGCAGGGCTTGCGGCAATAGTTGGTTTCTTAATAATGAATGTTACTATGGGAATAGTAGCAGGTGTAACACCAGCACACATAGGAAAGAGCCCAGCTTATGCAAATGTTCTTGGTGTTCCAACACTTCAAACTGGTGTGTTTGGTGGTATTATAGTAGGTTTAGTTGCTTATGCACTATATGAAAAGTACTATACAATAGAACTACCACCATTCTTAGGATTCTTTGCAGGAAAGAGATTCGTTCCAATTGTAACAGCAGCAGCATCAATAATATTAGGACTTGTAATGGTTGTTGTATGGCCTCCAATTCAAAATGGACTTAACGCATTCTCAAGCTCAATGATTGATACAAATAAGACTATAGCAGCATTTATATTTGGAGTTATAGAAAGAGCACTTATTCCATTTGGATTACATCACATATTCTATAATCCATTCTGGTATCAATTTGGTGAATATACAGCAAAAACAGGACAACTTGCAGGTCAAGTTGTTAGAGGTGACCAAGCAATATTCTTCCAACAACTTAAGGATGGAGTTCCATTTACAGCAGGTACATTTATGACAGGTAAGTTCCCATTTATGATGTTTGGTCTTCCAGCAGCAGCTCTTGCTATGTATCACGAAGCAAGACCAGAAAAGAAGAAGGTTGTTGCAGGTATTATGGCATCAGCAGCACTTACTTCATTCTTAACAGGTATAACAGAACCAATCGAATTTACATTCCTATTCGTAGCACCAGCATTATATGCTGTACACTGTGTGTTTGCAGGACTTTCATTTATGATAATGCACATATTAAATGTTAAGATAGGTATGACATTCTCAGGTGGTATAATTGACTTTATACTATTTGGTGTAATACCAAATAGAACTTCTTGGTGGCTTGTAATACCAGTAGGTTTAGTATTCTCAGTAATCTACTACTTTGGATTTAGATTTGCAATAAGAACATTTAATCTAAAGACTCCTGGTAGAGAAGATGAGGAAGTTGAAGGAGCAACAGAAGCGGCAGCTACAAATTCAACACTTGCAGCAAATGTTTTAGAAGCTCTTGGAGGAAAGGAAAACATTAAGTACCTTGATGCTTGTATAACAAGACTTAGAGTAAATGTAGTTGATCCTAAGAAGGTAAATAAGGATAGATTAAAGCAACTTGGTGCTGCAGGAGTAGTTGAAGTTGGCGATGGTATCCAAGCTATATTTGGACCAAAGTCAGACAACATTAAGAGTGAAATAAAGAAGATAGCAGGTATATGATAAAATAGAGGCTTGGTTTTTAAACCAAGCCTCTATTTTATATTTTATTACTATTTTTTACAAACTCTGTTTTAGACACATAAAAGGATTTCAAAAAGGCTCTTTCATAATCTTTAGCAATTCTTGGCTTTTCGGCTTTGAAAAAGTCCGTAATTCGGCACAGGAAGTGCCGAGCCGAGCGGCCATCAGGACGATGGCATCGCGAGGGTAGGACTTTTCAAACAAAGAAAAGCCTTAGAATTGCTTGGCGAAATGAACGTAAGCCAAAGAAATCCTTTATGTGTCTAATAAAAAAGTCTTGGTTAAAACCAAGCCTTTTATTTTACTCTTCCCAACAGTCTGCGTTCTTCAATCCCTCTATATTTCTTGCCTTAAACTTAGGATCAAATCCTTCTTCCCTTTGCTTTTCATAATCCTTTAAAACCTTAAATGCAACATTTCCAAGAAGAAGTATTGCAATTATATTTAATATAGCCATAAGTCCCATAAACAGGTCTGCTAAATCCCATACTATTTGAAGTGAAGCAATTGAGCCCCACATAACCATTGCTACAACAAGTAATCTATATATATTTAAATAAGTCTTGCTTGGTTTAATGAATTCAATGTTTGTCTCACCATAGTAGTAGTTTCCTATAACTGAACTGTAGGCAAATAGGAATATGCATATTGCTATAAATATACTTCCCCAAGAACCAACGTGATGAACAAGGGCGTTTTGAGTAAGTTGTATACCTGTAACATCTGGATTTGTATATTCACCAGATGTTAATACTATAAATGCTGTTGCACTACAAATTAATAGTGTATCTGTAAATACGCTAAGTGTTTGAATAAGTCCTTGTTTTGCAGGATGTGATGTGTGGGCTGTTGCTGCTGCATTTGGTGCACTTCCCATACCAGCTTCGTTTGAGAAAAGACCTCTCTTTATACCCATCATTATTGCAGCACCTATACCACCACCAACTGCTTGTTTTACTCCAAAGGCACCTTCAAAAATCATCTTAAATACTGAAGGGATTAATGTTATATTCTTTAAAACTATAAATAGTGCAACCGTAACATAGGCTATTGCCATAACAGGAACGATTGCTTCTGCTGTTTTTGCAATTCTCTTAACTCCACCAAATATAATTATTGCTGTTATAAAGGCTATTACAGCACCTGTTATATAAGTTTTTATTCCAAATGCTTTTTGGAAGGCTTGAGAAATTGTGTTTGCTTGAACAGAATTAAATACAAGCCCGAAACATATTGTTATAAGGATTGAAAAAAGTATTCCCATCCATCTTTGACCTAAGGCTCTTTCCATATAGTAGGCAGGGCCTCCGCGATAGTTTTCACCATCTTTAACTTTATAAACTTGTGCGAGTGTGCTTTCAACAAAGCTTGATGCACCACCAATTATAGCTATAACCCACATCCAAAATATAGCACCAGGACCTCCAACGGTTATTGCTGTTGCAACGCCCGCAAGGTTTCCTGTTCCAACACGGGATGCGGTACTTATACAGAAGGCTTGAAAGGATGAAATATGGCTTGTCCCCTTTGCACTGCCTGTTCCTTCTGTTAGAAGTTTAAACATCTCCTTGAAGTATCTTAGCTGAACAAATCTTGTTCTGAAGGAAAAATAAAGTCCGGCTGCAATTAATAGTGCAATTATAATATAAGACCAAAGAATGTTGTTTGCATTGTTGATGAAATTGGATATTAATTGACTCATACTGCACCTCCAATTTTTAATTTTAACAAAATTGTATCAGATTCGACTTAATTAGTCAATTGAAAGAAAATTACAAAAATATGTGGTATAATAAAAAGAAAGGGGGGCTTTGTATGAAGATTAAATTCTGTGGTGCAGCAGGACAAGTTACAGGTTCTTGCTACCTAATTGAAACAAACAAGAGAAAATTTTTAGTTGATTGTGGAATGTTTCAGGGAAATGTATTTGATTTAAACTATGAACCATTTCCCTTTAATCCAAAGGATGTTGATTTTGTAATTCTAACTCACGCCCATATAGACCATTCAGGAAGACTTCCTATGCTTTATAAGCAAGGCTTTAGGGGAACTGTGTATGCAACATCTGCAACCTGTGATTTGGTAAATATAATGCTTAAGGATAGTGGTCATATTCAGGAGTTTGAAGCAAAATGGAGGACTAAAAAGAGATTAAGAAAGGGGCTTGACCCGGTTGAGCCTTTATATACGGTTGAAGATGCACTTGTTGTTAATGATTATCTCTATAGGGCATCATATAATAAGTGGGTTACAATTGATAAAAACATAGAGTTTATGTTTAAAGATGCTGGGCATCTTTTAGGCTCTGCAATAGTAGTTATAAAGATAAAGGAAAATAAAAGGGAGAATATTATAACCTTCAGTGGAGATTTAGGTAACATTGATATTCCAATAATAAAAAACTATGAGTATATAGATTATACAGATTATCTTGTAATTGAATCAACATATGGAAACAGATTTCACGAATCAAGGGCAGAAGAGGCAAAATCCCTATATGATATAATAATAAATACTGTTAAAGCAGGGGGAAATGTAATAATACCTGCCTTTTCAGTTGGAAGGACACAGGAGGTTTTATACATTTTAAATCAATACATTGATATCGAAAAAAAGGAAGAACTAAAAAATATAGAGTTTTATCTTGATAGTCCTCTTGCAAGGGAGGCACTTGAGATATTTGAGAAGCATAAGGAATGCTATGATGAAGAGGCATTAAATTTATTATCTAAAGATATAGATGTTCTTCACTTTGACAATCTTTATATTGTACAAACAGCTGAGGAATCCCAAGCATTAAATGAGAAGCAGGGGGTAGTTATAATTTCTGCAAGTGGTATGTGTGAAGCAGGTAGAATAAAGCACCATTTAAAACATAATATATGGAAAAAGAACACCTCTATAATATTTGTTGGTTATCAGGCTGAGGGAACATTAGGTAGAAGAATATTAGATGGAGAGAAAAGGGTAAAAATATTTGGGGAAGAAATGGTTGTAAATGCCAACATATACAGCATTCCTTCGTTATCAGGGCACGCAGATTTAGGAGGACTTTTGAATTGGGTAAAGAACATTAAAAATGGTGTTTTTAAGAAAATATTTGTAACCCACGGTGAAGAGGAGGCATCTAAAAATTTAAAGGAGGAACTTGAGAGGTTTGTTCAATGCAAAGTTGAAATACCTAAGCTGTATGATGAATTTATAATTGATTGACAAATGAAATTATTAATAATATAATTTTTATAATAAGATGATAAAGACTGTGAAGGGAAGAGTAGGCTTAAGAGAAGGTTAAAGCGAGCCAGTGGTGGTGGAAGACTGGTACTGGACTTAGGCTGAAGAACATCCTGGAGTCTCTTACCGAAATCCTTTGAGAGTAGACTAAGACGTCTGTGGAGCGTTATATCCACAAAGAGGTGGCCTTTTAGGCAATTTGGGTGGTACCGCGAAGATTGGCTCTTCGTCCCATTATGGGATGAAGAGCTTTTTATATGTAAATAATGAGTTATTATAATAAACATAAAAATAAAAGGAGGTAGCCTATGCAAACAGTAGAAGTAAAGCAACTCTATAGAGAGAGTGAAAAATATTTAAACCAAGATGTTAGAGTATCTGGTTGGGTTAGGACTGTGAGATCATCAAAGGCCTTTGGATTTATTGAATTAAATGACGGTACCTTTTTCAAGAACCTTCAAATAGTTTTTGATGAAAAGCTTGAAAACTTTAAGGAAGTTGAGAAGCTTCCAATAAGTTCATCTATAACTGTAGAAGGAAAGTTAGTTGAAACTCCAGGGGCAAAACAGCCCTTTGAGGTTCAAGCAACCAAGATTATAATAGAGGGTATGTCAAGTTCAGATTATCCACTACAAAAAAAGAGACATACATTTGAGTATTTAAGAACAATAGCACACCTAAGGCCAAGAAGTAATACCTTCTCTGCTGTATTTAGAGTACGTTCTGTTGCAGCCTTTGCTATACACAAGTTCTTCCAAGAAAGAGGATTTGTTTATGTAAATACACCAATCATCACAGGAAGTGACTGTGAAGGTGCTGGTGAGATGTTTAGAGTAACAACATTAGATTTAAACAATATTCCAAGAAAAGAGGATGGAAGCATAGATTTTTCAGAGGATTTCTTTGGAAGAGAAGCAAACCTTACAGTTAGTGGTCAGCTTGAGGCAGAAATATTTGCCCTTGCATATAAAAAGGTATATACGTTTGGACCAACCTTTAGAGCAGAAAATTCAAATACAGCAAGACACGCTTCAGAGTTCTGGATGATAGAGCCTGAAATGGCCTTTGCTGACTTGAATGATTATATGGATACAGCAGAGGATATGGTTAAGTATATAATAAGCTATGTGCTTGAAAATGCACCAGAGGAAATGGAATTTTTCAATAATTTCATAGACAATACACTATTGGATAGATTAAACAATGTGTTAAATTCAGAGTTTGCAAGAATAACATATACAGAAGCTATTGACCTTTTAAAGAAATCAGGTAAAGAATTTCAATATCCTGTTGAGTGGGGATGTGACCTACAAACAGAACACGAAAGATATATAACAGAAGAAATATTTAAAAAGCCTGTGTTTGTAACTAACTATCCAAAGGATATAAAGGCCTTTTATATGAGATTAAATGACGACGGTAAGACTGTTGCAGCGGCAGACCTTTTAGTTCCTGGTGTAGGAGAAATAATAGGTGGTAGCCAAAGAGAAGAACGATATGATGTTTTAGTTAGAAGAATTGAAGAGCTTGGAATGAGAAAAGAAGACTATTGGTGGTATTTAGAGCTTAGAAAATATGGAGAAACAAAGCACGCGGGATATGGTCTTGGATTTGAAAGAATGATTATGTATTTAACAGGAATGGGCAATATTAGAGATGTTATACCATTCCCAAGAACACCAGGAAATTGTGAGTTCTAATATTGAAATAGAAATGAATATGTATTATAATATATAAGAAGTCACGAAGGCTTCATAAGCGTTTCTTTATTAATAACATTAGCTTACCACGAAGGTAGGGCGTTTTGCTCTACCTTTTTTATTTTTAATGGCAGCCATATCACATATAACTTATTCCAATTTAAAGGAGGGTTCTTATGTCAAAAATAAAAAATTTAGTACTTGCAGCTTTATTTTTGGCACTTGGTCTTCTTATACCAAGTATATTTCATATGAGTGGTCTTCCAGGTAATGTATTCTTACCAATGCACATACCAGTTCTACTTTGTGGGTTTATATTAGGAGAAAAATATGGTGCACTTATTGGATTTGTTACTCCATTTTTAAGTTCTATACTAACTGGTATGCCACCTATTTATCCGGTTGCAGTTGCTATGGCCTTTGAGCTTGCAACCTATGGATTTATATCAGGATATTTATACAAAAAGATAAGGGTAAATTTATTTGTATCATTGATTTCTGCTATGCTTCTTGGAAGAATAGTTTCTGGTGCTGCAAATTATATTCTTTTAACATCAATGGGAAAAAAGTATGTTCTAAATATGTTCATAACTGCATCCTTTGTAAAATGTATTTGGGGAATTATTATACAGTTTATTGTAATTCCTTTTGTTGTGAAAATGATTGAAAAGTATAATCTTGTATAAAAATAAGGGAGCTATATTTGCTCCCTTATTTTTTCTATAAATACCTCTATGCATTCCTTTATGGATAAATCCTGTGTGTTAGGTATGTATATGCCGTGTTTTTGAAGAGGAATAATTAATTTTGTTGCAGGTGAATTAAATATTGCCTTTGAAACTGTGGATGTAACTTCTCCACAGATTCCACCAGCACAAAGTATTCCAATAGGGCCAATTATAAAGTTTATCTGATTATTGAGTATATATTCACTTATGTTTTTGCTTCCTATAATTCCTTCTTCTGCACCGGATTTTAGCATATTTTTAAGTGCTGTTTTGTTAAGACCTAAAGCAACAACTTTAACTTTATCTTCAAACTCCTTTTTTATTTTTTTTATAACTGCCTGACCAATTCCAGCACCTTGTCCATCGACAACTGCAACTATCATACAACCACCTCATAACTATAATACTATAAAAAATAAATAATATGAATTAAAATTTGAAAACAAGATTATAATTTAAATTTAAAGGTTATAGTATGTCCTATGATAGTGAAATTTATCTTGTTTAAAAACAATGTTGCAAACAAATTAAAATATGATAAAATAATATAGAAATAGAATATTTAAGACTATGACGAGGAATAGTAAAAGTTAGTTCCTTTTCAGAGAGGGAATGGTTGGTGCGAATTCCTAAAGGACTGATTTTGAACCCACCTCTGAGTTCTGCACCGAAGTTAAAGTAGGCTGCAGCGGTTTTTCCGTTATCCATTTGAGAGAATATGCATTTGCATATTAATTAGGGTGGTACCGCCGAAAGTTTACCTCGGTCCCTTTTAGGGATTCGAGGCTTTTATTTTATCGAGAAAACAAAGGTTTTTTAATTAATACATAAAAATTAAGGAGGAGATAATATGGCAAAGGAAAAGGATAAAAAGCTTGTTGAAGCGATAACATCAATGGATGAAGATTTTGCACAGTGGTATACAGACATAGTAAAAAAGGCTGAACTTATCGATTATTCAAGCGTAAAGGGATGTATGATTATAAGACCATATGGATATGCAATATGGGAAAATATTCAAAGGGATTTAGATGCAAGATTTAAAGAGACAGGACACGAAAATGTTTATATGCCTCTATTTATACCAGAGAGCCTCTTAAGAAAGGAAGCAGAACACGTTGAAGGTTTTGCACCAGAGGTTGCTTGGGTTACTCACGGAGGAAGTGAAGAGTTAGCAGAAAGACTGTGTGTTAGACCAACATCAGAAACTCTATTCTGTGAGCATTTTTCAAAGATAGTTCAATCATATAAGGATCTTCCAAAGCTATATAACCAATGGTGTTCTGTTGTAAGATGGGAAAAGACTACAAGACCATTCTTGAGAACAACTGAATTTTTATGGCAAGAGGGACATACTATCCACGCAACAGCAGAAGAGGCAGAAGAAGAAACAATTAGAATGTTAAATATATATGCAAAACACTGCGAAGAAGTACTTGCAATACCAGTTATAAAGGGGAGAAAGACAGAGAAGGAGAAGTTTGCAGGAGCAAGAGCAACCTATACAATTGAGAGCTTAATGCACGATGGAAAAGCTCTACAAACAGGTACTTCTCACTTCTTTGGAGATAATTTTGCAAAGGCCTTTAATATAAGATACCTTGATAAGAACGGACAATTACAGTATGTATATGAAACATCTTGGGGAGTTACTACAAGATTAATTGGTGCAGTAATAATGGTTCACGGTGATGATAATGGGTTAAAACTTCCACCAAGAATAGCACCAATTCAAGTTGTAATAGTACCAATTGCACAGCATAAGGAAGGTGTACTTGATAAGGCAAATGAACTAAAGGAAAGACTTTCAAAGGTTGTTAGAGTTAAACTTGACGATTCAGACAAGATGCCAGGTTGGAAGTTTGCAGAATACGAAATGAAGGGTGTTCCTGTAAGACTTGAGGTTGGACCAAAGGATATAGAAAAGAATCAAGTTGTACTTGTAAGACGTGATACGATGGAAAAAATTTCAGTTTCAATGGATAATTTAGAACAAGAAGTGTTAAGGCTTCTTGATGATATACACAATAATATGCTTGAAATGGCAAGAAAGAATAGGGATGAACACACTTATGTAGCAACAAATATGGAGGAATTTAAGGATATAGTTGAAAACAAGCCTGGATTTATAAAGGCTATGTGGTGTGGAGATAGAGAATGTGAGGATAAGATAAAGGAAGAAACAGGTGCAACTTCAAGATGCATACCATTTGAGCAAGAAACTTTAAGTGACAAGTGTGTATGCTGTGGAAAGATAGCAAAGCATATGGTTTATTGGGGAAGAGCATATTAAAAAAGTGCCATAAATAGTATTTGAGAATATTAATAAGCATATTTATTAGATGAAATTTGAAGAAGCCCCATAAAGGATTTTATATATGGCTCTTTTATAAGCCTTAGCAAATCTTGCTTTTCGGCTTTAAAAAGTCCGTAATTCGGCACAGGACGTGCCGAGCCGAGCGGCCATCAGGAGGATGGCATCGCGAGGGTAGGACTTTTTCAAACAAAGAAAAGCGTAGATTTGATTGGCGAAATAAACGAATGCCTAAGAAATCCTTTATGGGGCTAATTTATAAATACTCCAAGTATTTATAAAGCAGCTTTTTAATTATATAGCTCCATCTCAAATATCCTTTTTATCTCATTTAAATCCCTTGTTTTACTTAATGCTACAATTAGTTTTATTCTTGCTTTTTGTCCTGGTAGAGTATCACCAAATATTACGCCTAAATTTCTAAGTTCGCGTCCACCGCCGGGATATCCATAGCTGTCAAGGACACGTCCTTCAAAACATCTTGAAACAACTACAACAGGAATTCCTAAGTCAATGGCCTTCTTAATCTCTGATACCATATTAGGAGGTACATTTCCTCTTCCCATTCCTTCTATTACAAATCCATCTGTTCCCTTTTCAATACAGTAATCTATTAAAGTGGAATCCATACCTGTCACGCATTTGATGAGCTGAACATTTGCATTTACATTGTCTATTTCGATATGTTGTTTTCTAATGCTGTTGCGATAGAATATGACCTTATTGCTGTCTATTATTCCAATTGGACCAAATAAAGGTGATTGAAATGCATTTAAACTCATTGAATTTCTCTTTGTTACTTCACTTGCACAGAAAAGTTCATCGTTAAAGCATACAAGAACTCCTCTTCCCTTTGCTTCCTCTGAAATTGCTGTACAAATTGATGCTGCAAGGTTTGCAGGGCCGTCATATCCAAGTTCTGAACTATTACGCATAGCTCCTGTTACAATTATTGGCTTTTCAGAGTTTATAGTTAGGTCTAAGAAGTAGGCAGTTTCCTCAAGAGAGTCTGTTCCGTGGGTTACTACAACACCTGATATATCATCTCTATCAAGTATTTCCTTTATGTACTTTGATAGTTCAAGCATTTTTTCAGGAGTCATATGTGGCCCTGGAAGTTTAGAAAAAGTAAAGCTTTCAATTGAGGCAAAACCTTCAATACCAGTTACCATTGCCATTATTTCTTCTGAACTTAAGCTTGGCACTGCAGCCTGAAGTTTTGGATCTACCTTCATTGAAATAGTACCGCCATTAAATACAACAGCTACTTTTTTCATAAGTTTACCCCCTATAGACTTATTCTAATTTTATTATATATCATATATTTTTTTTATGCTACATTATATTTATGGTAGTTGTTAATGTAGTTTATAATGAAATTTACAGTATAATTTGAAACTTCGAGTGCATAGTAAATATCCTTTTTTAAAAGCCCCCTGAAAATATTCAGGGGGATAAGTTTAATTTGCGTTATTTAATTCTAATATCTTTTTAATAGATACTCCACGGCTTCCAGAACCTTGGTTGTTTATTATAACAGTATTGGATTTTACGCCTTCAAATACTATATCCGACTCTGGAGAAAGTTTAAATGTTAGTTTTGCATTGTTTTTTATAGTTCCTTGGGCTCTTCTTAGTATTTTTACTTTAAATATAAATGTCTTTGATTCTCCTACGCCCATACTGTCAATATCAATATAGACTATTCCATCGCTTGGTTCACCTGTATGGGTTACTGTACCTTCTGCATAGACAACTTCAATAAATTTCAAATCATCGTTTAGAACATCGCTTACATTTACATTATAAATTGGATTTGGTCCATTGTTTGTAATAACAAGTCTATATTCAACAAGCTGCCCAAGTGAACCTACGATGTTATTGGGTGTAAACTCCCCTTGTTTTGTTAAATTTCTCTGTTCCTTTGATAGACTAATCTCTGAGTTTGTTACATAAATGTTTGTGCAAATCTGAATTCCAGGGCCTATTTCCTCAGGGGATAGATACCATACTCCATAGGCACAGTTTTGCTGGGTATCTATTAAGGTTATAGGGTTTGGGTTTGCACTTAAAATAGATACATCAAAGGCGTAGTTATAATATTCGTCCTCCTCTGCATAGGCATAAGGTACAACAGGGAATACAACCTTTTGGGCTTCTATTAAAACAGGTTCTATTGGCTGTCCCATTAAAGTTGCATTTCCGACGTAGGTTTGGCCTATAGGGAGTATATCGGTAAATTGTCCATTTACTATACTTGTTCCCTTTGGAAGTTTAAAGGTTACGGTATATCTTATGATAGTTCCTACTGTAGTGTAGTATATATCTGCAATTTTACTAACTTCAATATCAGGGAATTTTTGAATAACTTCGTTGGTATCTTCTTTTGGATAGGTTATTGGGGTTGTATTGTTTGTGGAGTATATAAAGCTTCCTTTATTTTTAGAGAATCCACCTGCAGGAATACCTCCCACAACTTTAACCCTAAATATTAGAGATTTTACTGTGTTTACTGGAAGTTCATCAATCGTCCATTGAATTTTTCGAAGTAGTGGGAGGTAGATTACTGTTCCAATAGGTGCATCATAGTATCCTGTATATTCTAAATAGGGTGATATATAATCTTCAATTACAATATTGTAGGCAGATGATGAACCGAAGTTGTGGACTGTTAATCTAAATTCAAGTATATCGTCGGCTAAAACAGACATTAAATTAGTAGTATAACCTGTCTCTTGAGTAATATTTCTTTGGGTTTTTGTAACAAATACAAATGGCCTTGTTACTTCAACATCTACATATTTTTCTATCTTAGGGCTTAGTGTTCCTTCTTCATCTATTTCACTTGTAACTTTAATGATATTTCTTTGAGTTTCAATATAAGGTTCTAAGTTGTTTCCATCAAGTACCCTTGCATTAAATGATAATGTTATTTTCTTCTCCTCTAATGTTGCATCAACAAGTGGAATGTTAAATATGATATCACCATTAGAAAATATAGGAGTTAATGTTGTTGAGTTATAAATTGCAGGGCCTAAATAAATTTGTTTAGATGGCAGAGTATCTATTATGCTTATATTTTTAGCCTTTGTTCCATAGGGCACAGTTATTTCTATAAAGTAGGTTATTATATCTCCAACCTTAAAGGTATTATCTGATGCATATTTTAAAACACCAAGTTCACCTAAAACGGCATAGACAGTATTTGAAGTCTTTGGACCATAGTAAACAAGAGGTGTTGCACCTTGTATAGCAAAGGTTGCATTAAAGCTATTTGGAACTCTTTGTCCTGTAAATGCACCAGAGTTTACTATAAGGGCAATCACTGCCTTGTATTCGGTACCTGCAGGAATTGATGGGATAGTCCATTCAAGGTTTCCTGAAGAAACAGTTAGTGTTCCTGTGTCAATTGAAATTATACTGATAAATGATAATAGAGGATTAATTATTTCAGTTGCAACCACATTAACAAGTGCATAGGTGTTAGGGTTATATACCTTAAGTTCATAATATACCAAGTCTCCAACGTTAACCTTTATATCATCGGTTGTAAATGGATTAAGTGGATTTGTTGTTGTATTATTTTGGGATTTTGTTAATATTAGGTTTGCATTTGATACATAAACGGTTGAGGTTGCTGTTTGCTGTGGACCACTTGGACCAAGTGGAGTGTATTTCCAATCAAGTTTAGCCGTATTTATTTGTCCTTGCTGAGGAGGCGATGTTATACTGTTTACTTTTGCTCTGAACTTGTATTCAATGTTAACTTCTGCTACTTGGGCATCTATTTCAGTTTCAACAGGGAAGGTTAAAGTGGCAGCACCAAGATTTACACCATTTTTAGTTAGAGTAAATGGAACATAGCTCTGCTCTATTGGTAGTATATCGTTTACAGTTACATTATATATCTTTACTCCAAGAGGAACTGATACGTTTATTGTATATTCAACTTCTTCACCAACAAGGGCAGCATTTTTATCTACCTTTTTTGTAATCTCAGGGTAGGCGTAGTTGAAGGTTACTTTATTTGATAAAGCAGGGCCTAAAGTTTTTGGATTTACTGTATTTGTATCATATAGGCTCTCTGCAAAGTTTTCAACAGCCTCACCCGGTGTTGGAATTGAGTTTACTGTACAGGAGAATATAAGTGTTTTTGCTTCTCCAACTGTTAAAGTAGATTCAGTCCAAGTAACTGTACCAGCAATGTGAGTTACAGTACCTGTTGGTGGAGGAGGTACTACTGAAGAAAATATTAGATAGCTTGAAAGTATATCGGTTGTTATAACATTAAAGGCATCTGCTAAACCATCGTTTGTAATTGTTAGTTTATAGTGTATTTCATCTCCTGCCTCAACATCAAAAATAGGATTTTTGGTGAAATCTCCACCCTTTGTTACGTTCTTTTGCCACTTTTCAATCTTTATATGAGGGCTTCTAACCTCAACATCTACAAAGGTTGAAACGATAGGTGCAGATGGGCCTCCTTCAGTTAAGTTCCATTTTATAGAAGCACTATTTCTTTGCATTTCTGTATAAGGTGCCTCTGTCTTTCCATCTCTAACAATAGTTTTAAAGGAGTATATTAGAGTTGTTGGTCCATATACCGGAGCTGTCTCTTGATAGGTTATTGTATTTCCTACAATTGTTGGAGCTACAGGGATTGTATTTCGTGTAAAGCTACCTATTACATATTCCTGCTTTGATGGGAAAACATCATTTAATAACAAATTGTAGGCAACAATATTTTCAGGAACAGGAATGGTTATAGTGTAGGTTATTTCATCTCCTATCTTTGCAGGATTTGGTACAGCCTCCTTGGTGATAGTGAGTGCAGGTATATTTATGGTTGTAGTATTTGAATCTGCATTATAGGTTACAGGATTTACGTCGTTTGAATCATAGGTTGAGGTTGCCTTGTTTGTTATTGAGATTGAGGCTGCAATTGGGGATTTTATTTTAACTGAGAATTCAAGGGTTGCCGAAGAACCATTATTTAAAACAGGTATATTCCAGTTAATTGTTTCAGGAGGTCCTGCAGAGTAGGATGCTGTTCCAGATGATGCACCTATTATTGAGATAAATTGTAAATTAGAATCTAATACATCGCTAAGGTTTATATTATAGGCAGGTGATGCACCGTTTGAGTTAATAGTTATTCTATAGTATATAGTATCATTTGGATTTGAGGTTATTGGGTTTTGCGTATAGCTTCCACCTTGTGTAAAGTTTTTTTGTTCTTTTGTAACTACAATGTTTGGGGTTCTTACTGTTATATTTAAGTTTGAGGTTCTATTTCTAATTAAAGGTCCTCCAGATACAAGTGCCCAGTCTATTCTTGATTGATTCTGTTGAGTTTGGGTATATGGTGGGGTATGGTTTCCACTTATTACCCTTGCAATAAATCTATATTTTATAGTTATTGGATTTGGATAGGAATAAAGGTCTGGTTCTGTAGGGAATGTTACCACTTGCCCAACAACAGAAGGAGTTATAGGTGTAATAGGACCTGTATCCTGCTGCCTTGTTGCAGGTCCAATATAGGTCTGTCCTGTTGGTAGTGTATCCCTTGCCCTTAGGGAATATACATAAACACCATAGGGTATTGTAACAGTTAGGGTATATTCTATATCATCACCTATTTCAGCCTGAAGAAGCGATGCAGTTTTTACAAGTGTTAAGTTTGGAGCAATAAGATTAACGGTATTGGAGGTGCCGCTGTATTCAACACCATAGCCATTGTTGTTGGTATTATATATAAATGTTGCCTTATTTGAAGTTGATGAGTTCGCGGCAAAGCCAGGTAAAGTCTCTACTCTAAAGGTTAGTGTAGCCGACTGACCAAGTGGAAGCTCAGGAACTGTCCAAGTTACTGTTCCCATTGAATAGGTTGGAGTACCTAATGTTGCATTGAAGCTTAAGGGAACAAAGCTTAAAAGTGGATTTAATACATCTGTGACGATGGTGTTATAGGCTGTTTCAAGTCCGTTGTTGGTTACGGTAATTTTATACTCAATAATATTTCCTACATTAAAGCTTAAATCTGCAGTTCTAAAGGTTCCATTTTGGGTGTAGTTTCTCTGTTCCTTTGTGGCAATGATATTTGGAGTTCTTACTACTAAATTTTGAGTTACTATCTCTGGGATTGCAGGAGTTCCTTGTGTATCAACATCCCATTCAACCTTTGCAGTGTTAGGTTGGTTTTCACTAAATGGTGATACGTGTGCAGCAGAAATAACTCTAATATCAAATGAATAAATTAGCTTAACTTCATTGGCTGTTGCATCTATTATTGGTATGGTTGGAAAGACTACATTTGGTGGTGTAACAGTAGGTGTAATGGGGATACCGTTTAGTGTTGCATTTCCCACATAAACCTGTTCAGGTGTCTTATAGGTGTCTGTTACCTTTACGTTATATGCTATAGTTCCTTTAGGGATAGTTACTTCAAGTATATAGGTTGCAATATCTCCTACTTTAACATAGGCAGGGTTTATTGTTTTAACTATTTTTAGTCTTTCGGTCTTTAGAATTGTTGAATCCTCAAAGGGGTCTCCAGGATATTGATAGGACATATCCATCTGTGAATAAGGTCTTGTAAGGATGGCTTTATTTATATAAACCTGACCGCTTACTACAGAGTTTGTTACTAAAACTTCATAACTAAAGGTTAGACTATCCCCAGGTGCAAGTTTTCTTATAAGCATTGAAACGTTTTGTCCAACAAAACTTGGAGTGTCATAGATTCCTGTACCTGTAATAGTGTAATTTCCATTATATATAAGACCATCGGGTATTACATCTGTTAATGTCATCATAAAGGCATCGGTTGTTAGGTTATCTAAGGTTTGGGTGTTTTTGATTGTAATGGTATAAGTGTATACTTCTCCAGCTTTAATAGCATTTACATTAGGACCTGAAACAGATTTATCAAATTCGATATTTGGTGTTCCAAATTTTACCTCAATCTGGTCTCTATCGCTATAGGAAAGTGCTAAACTATTTCTTCCTGCAAGTTTTGCAAGATTATTCTTTACAGCATTTAAAGGTATATCTAAAACAGGAATTTTAAAGGTTGCAGTCCATATTGTGCCACCAGGTAAATTACCTAAAGCCCATCTAAAACCATTTGGCGATACTGTATAGGGTGTAAAGGGCCCAGGTAAAGTTCCGCTGTAGGTAATAGATGATGGTGGCAAAGGTCCCATATTGTATGGGGCATAATCGTCTATCTCTATATTAAGCTGGGTAGCATTTAAAGTTGATGCATCATAGTTTATAGAAAATTCTACTAAGTCACCAGGTGATGCAACAGAATATGGTTTTGGAGTACCGTCTTTGTAGTAGTATCCAAGAATTTGCTTATCAATAAAAGGTTTTTTTATAAATGAAGTGACTGAAGAACTATCTGGTGTCTGCCAAAGTGTATTTGAGTTTATACCATTTACGTTTGAAGTGTTTGTCAAACTATCGTTTGATGCAACAGGGCTACTATCTACATAGGTTGCTTTAGTTAGTGTTTGGAATGTTATTGTACCTGTTGTACCAGTTGTTAGATTACCTAAATTCCAAGTAAGTGTAGTTGTTCCATTTGGATTTATTGTAATAGATGAAGGAGATGGATTTGCAGAGCCTAAAATGTATTCCATCCCGTCAGGAATTACATCTACAATTACAACATTGTTTACGTTGTCGTATTGATTTACTTTATAAACAAGTTTATATGAATTTGTAAGTCCTACGTCTGTAATAGATGAACCTACAATGGATTTATCTATTGTTATATCCTTTGCAATGGTAGTTAGGTTTGCAGTTACAGGGCCGGATAGACCATCTAATATTGCAGTATTTGTTAAAGGAGTATCGTGGGGTATTTTACTACCTGAGTTTTCAATACATCCTGTAGAGTATTTATCCCATATTGCCACATCAAAGTTTATTATATTTGTGCTTCCAGCAGAAAGCGTCTTGCTTCCCCAGTCAATTATTGTATAGTTTTTGCAGTTTGGAGAAGGTGAGGGTACTGTAACCGTTGGGGTTAAAAAGCTTGATGCGTTAGGACCGGTTGCAGTAATATTATTTAAATATCTAATTCCATTTGGAAGATTGTCTATTAATGTTATATTAGATGATTCACGAGTGTTGTTATCAAGTATCAATGTGTAGGTAAATGGCCAAAGAGGATTTGGTGTTGGAATTAGTCCTGCACCCTTTGGCATTTTACCGGGACCTTTTTTAATTAGGTTGTATCTTAATGGGATTATATTATTTGTGACACTTTTTATAATTTCTATATTACCAGGGTCGTCGTTTCCTCTTGGGAGTGTATCAACCTTTGCAGTTAGGTTTAAATTTGGAACTGGTATATCAAAGGGAACTGGAAGTGATGTGCTTCTAAAGGTTTCATCCGACTTTATTTCAACAGATATGGTGTAGTTTAGCTCATTTGGAGCAAGGTCCTTAATGTTAACCCACTTTACTGTGATTGTACCGTCAAGATTGGTTATAACTTCTGTAGGAGAAATGCTACTTGAGTAGAATGAAAAACCATCTGGGATAGTTAGTTCAACGTATAGGTTGTAGCCTCTATCCACAAGGCTTGTGTTTGAGAAGGTAAGGTTTAAGGTAGAAGTTTTTCCAAGTACAATCTTTAAAGGTTGTGGCGACATATTTGCTACAAATTCAGATGGAGATAGTGCCATATTTACCCTCCATTATTATTATTTCTCGTATTATTATATTCATTATTTATATTTATGATGAATGGGAGGATATTGGTTTAAAATTTTATAGAAGACTTTTTATTTTGTTAACATATAATAAAATAAAGCAAGCTTAAGGAATTTGTATTATGAGTATATGTTTTCTTTTTTATTTAGATGGGAATAACGAAATTGAACCTGAAATATATAATGCCTTTGAGAACCTTCTTAGGTTTAAATCAAAGGAAGTTGAGCTTTTTATTGAAGTTGGAAGGGAGAATAGGGAATTTGTTAAGGTAATAAGGCCCTTTGAAAATATACATTATGATAAAAATTTATGGACTGGTGTAAGAAGGTACCATATAAGGGATGGATATATAGAATACTTTGATTTAGGAAAAAGGAATATGGCACACCCTAAGGAATTATATGATTTTATATGTTGGGGATTAAAGGTATGTAGGGCAAAATACAATGCTCTTGTTATTGCCTCCCACGGTTTTTCCTTTGTAGGAGGAATTACAGATTTGACCTTTGATGTTCCCTATGTTATGCCGATAGAGGATATGAGCTATAGTATAAATAAAGCTCTTTTAGATTGCAGAAAAGGTTTAGATCTGCTTTTTTTGGATATGTGTTATATGAACTATATAGAGATACTTTATGAAATCAAAAAAAGATATGACAATATAAATTATATTTTAACCTATTATGGTGAAGGGGATTTTGGTGGAATTGATTATATAAGTTTTATTGAAAATTTTTATAGTCTTATTGAAAGGAATAAGGATTTTTTATATTTTATGGAGAGGGATAATTTAATATTAAGTAGGCCAACAAAATCAAAGGTAAAGGATATTAAGTATTTTTGCAATGCCTTTGCAGAGGAATGTATTTTAAAGGGCTATAAGGATATAGAAGCTGTAAAAAGGGATATAGGTCTTTTAGAGATATATAAAAAAATAAATAATATAGTTTGCTTTAAATCAGAAAATTCCAGAGGAGTACAGATAATAGACTTTTATATAGATGAATTGTATAGAATATATAGAAATTTAGCCTTCTCAATTAACAATAAGTGGATAAATTTAATATCAAAGGATTTTAAGGAATGTAGTGTTCATAATATAAATTTTTTACCAAAGAGGCTCACGAAATCCGCAATCCTTGGTCTTATATTATCATTAAATGGAGGTATTGATATAAAAGAAGCTACAAATATTTTAAATAATGTTGTTAAGGTTAAAGGTTGGAATATTTGATTTAAATTTAAAGACATATTTAGCTTTACTTGAAGCAAACTAATATTAAGAAACAAAGGGAGGTGTTTATATGCCTCATATAAAGGATAATCACAATGAGTGTGAAGGACAGGACAGTCTAAAGGAAGTCAACGCAAGAAGAGTTGACCAGCTGATAGATTTAGTTGAAAAGCATACAAGGACAGAGAGACACCTTGAGGAACACTCAAATATTACCGATTTGGATGAGATTAAGTATGTCCTTGAACTTCAAAGATACAGAGAGGAACAAATTAAGCACTTAAGAAATTTAATTGCATATGGAAAAGATGATGATTTTTACAAGAGGGAAGTAGAAAATATTGAAAAGAATTTAATCTATACAGAACATTACCTTGACCATAATAAGCACAATATGGACGAATTTACATTACAAAAGACAATGGAAAAACAGGAGCACAGAAGGGAGCAGCTTGAAAACCTAAAGCATCTGCAATAGGTGGCCTATGCCACCTATTATTTTTTATTATATTGAAAAAATTAAATATATATGTTATTATATACATACCCCCACAGGGTGGGGGATGGAGGAGGATAATATGAATAAAGAAAGAGAAGAAGCAAAAAAATATTTAAAAACCGCCAAAGGACAAATAGAGGGAATACTTAAAATGATAGATGAGGGAAGATACTGTATAGATATCTCAAATCAAATAATTGCAGCGGAAAAGCAGATAAAAAAGGCAAATATGTTAATTTTGAAGGGCCATTTAAATAGCTGTGTTAAGGAGGCCTTTTTAAATAATAATGGAGAACAGAAGGTAGATGAAATAATAGATGTTTTTGATAAATTAACAAGGTAGGTGGATTTATGAACAATAAATTTAAAATAACGGGTATGACCTGTGCAGCCTGCTCAAGGGCTGTTGAAAGAGCTGTAAAAAAGTTAGATGGAATTGATAAGGCAGAGGTTAACTTGGCAATAGAGGAGCTTTATGTGGAGTATGATAAGACAAAGATAAATGAAGAGGATATTATTAGGGCTGTAGAAAGGGCAGGCTATGGAGCCTCCTTAAAGAATATAAAGCAGGTTACTTTAAAAATAAGTGGTATGACCTGTGCCTCCTGTGCAAAGACAATAGAGAGGGTGTTAGGGAAGGCAGATGGTATTTTAAGTGCAGAGGTTAATTTTGCATTAGAGAAGCTGTATGTAAAGTATGACACATCAAAGGTAAGACTATCTATGATAAAGTCAATTGTTAAAGGGGCTGGATATGATGTAGTAGAAGATGTTAAAGAAGAAAGTCAAGGGGATAAAAAAGAGGATAAATCCTTAATAAATTTAAAGATTGCAGCAACTTTTACTATTCCTCTTTTGTATATAGCAATGGGGCATATGCTTAATTTCCCAATACCAGATATAATACACCATCATAAACATCCATTAAATTTTGCACTTGTTCAACTAATTCTTACCTTACCTACAATTTATGCAGGAAGAAGGTTTTATACTGTAGGATTTAGAAATTTAATTAAGCTATCGCCTAATATGGATAGCTTAATTGCAATAGGGACTTCGGCTGCTATAATATATGGATTGTTTGCTATATATCAAATAGCAATTGGAAATACCAATTATGCAATGGAGTTATATTTTGAGTCGGCAGCAACAATAATTACTTTAATACTCCTTGGTAAATATTTAGAGGCAAGGGCAAAAAATAGAACCTCAGAAGCAATAGAAAAGCTTATAAATCTATCACCAAAGATGGCTACGATAATAAAGGATAATAGGGAAATTGAGATACCAACAGATGAGGTAGAAGTTGATGATATGGTTTTAGTTCGTCCTGGTGAGAGGATACCTGTTGATGGAGTTGTAATTGAAGGAAAAACGACAGTAGATGAATCAATGCTCACCGGTGAGAGCATACCGCAGCTTAAGGAAGAGGGCTCTAATGTTTTTGCAGGTAGTATAAATAAAAATGGTTCAATAAAATTTAGGGTAACAAAGGCAAAGGAGGATACAGTTTTAAGCCAAATAATTAGACTTGTTGAGGAGGCACAGTCTAAAAAGGCACCTATTGCAAGGCTTGCTGACATAGTGTCTGGATATTTTGTGCCTGTAGTTATTTTAATTGCAATAGTATCTTCGGTTGCTTGGTACATTGGGACAAAGGATACAGTATTTTCTTTAACTATATTTATTTCTGTACTTGTAATTGCCTGTCCTTGTGCTTTAGGCCTTGCAACACCGACAGCAATAATGGTTGGCTCTGGCAAAGGGGCAGAACTTGGGGTGCTTATAAAATCAGGTGAGGCACTTGAGATGCTTCATAGGGTAGATGTAGTTATACTTGATAAGACGGGTACTATAACTGAGGGAAGGCCTTCAGTTATAGATTTAAAGCCTATTTTTATAGATGAAGAAGAGCTTATTTCCTATGCTGCCTCAATAGAGAGACTTTCGGAACATCCTCTTGCTGAAGCAGTATATGAATATGCAAAGGATAAGGGAATAAAAATATATGATGTTGAGGATTTTAAAAGTATTACAGGTCACGGAGTATATGGAAGAATTCGGGAGAGGGAAATTTTAGTAGGTAATACTAAACTTATGAAGGAATATGGTATAGATATATCAAATGTAGAGGAATATATAGAAGATATATCAAAGCACGGAAGAACGGCAATTATAGTTGCAATAGATAATGAGGTTAAGGGTGTAATTGGAATTGCAGATAGGGTAAAGGAAAACAGCAAAAGGGCAATAGAATTAATAAAAAATATGAAAAAGAAGGTTGTTATGCTAACAGGGGATAATTACCTTACAGCAAAGGCAATTGCAGGCGAAGTTAAGGTGCACGAATTTATTGCGGAGGTTCTTCCTCAAAATAAAGCAGATGTAGTGAAGGAATACCAAAGCAAAAATAAAAGGGTTTTAATGATTGGAGATGGAATAAACGATGCACCAGCCCTTGTTCAGGCGGATGTAGGAATGGCAATAGGTTCAGGTACAGATATAGCAATAGAGTCAGCAGATGTTGTTTTGATGAAGAGCGATCTTTTAGATGCAGCCTATGCAATAGAGTTAAGCAGAAAAACCATAAAGAACATTAAGGAAA
The DNA here is from genome assembly GCF_900129265.1 of Caloramator proteoclasticus DSM 10124. Lineage (GTDB taxonomy): Bacteria > Bacillota > Clostridia > Clostridiales > Caloramatoraceae > Thermobrachium > Thermobrachium proteoclasticum. Next base: position 77,766 of record NZ_FQVG01000006.1, read on the forward strand.
ATTTATTCTGGGCCTTCTTCTATAATGTCATAGGTATACCTGTTGCAGCAGGAGTGCTTGTACTATTTGGTGGCCCAAGACTAAATCCTATGATTGCAGCACTTGCAATGAGTTTTAGTTCTGTTTCTGTTGTTTTAAATGCTTTAAGATTAAAGGGCTTTAGGCCTAAAAGATAAAGGAGGAGTAAAAATGAAAAAGAAGATTAATATTCAGGGAATGAGCTGTATGCATTGTGTAAGACACGTTGAGGAGGCATTATTAGAAATAAAGGGGATATCAAATATAGAGGTTAACTTGCAGGGCAAATATGCAGTTTGTGATGTGGATAATGTGGATGATAAAGAGATAATCCAAAAGATAGAGGAATTTGGATATAGTGTAGTTTCAATAGAGGAGATGTAAAAAGCACCTAATATTAGGTGCTTTCCTTTACTTTATCAAATACTATAAAAACTAATGCCTGCATAACAAATACTGTTGCAGAAAGTATGAAGGTTAGTGAATATCCTAATTTTGTATATGAAATAATATTTCCTGCTAAATATGAGGATATAGAAACTGTTATGTTACCTATAAGAACAACTATGCTGTTGAATTTAGCCTGATGTTCCTCATTTACCGCATTCATAAAAATAATGTTTTCAATAGGTACAGTTATATTTATCAGCACAGACCTTACAAGGAAGAATAGACATAATAAAAGAGTTATAAAATTTAGGCTTGGATTTAAAAGAACAAACAATAAAACAAAGGGGAATGATAATAACTTGGCAAAGGTTATGGTCTTAAGCTGACCAATTTTTTTAGCTATTATAGGGGAAATAATCATAGCTAAAAGGTTTCCAAGCATATTAAAGTTATTTATAAAAGCTGCAGTGTCAGTTGAATAATTCATTTTATTTATTAAGTAGGTTGTGTAGTAGGGTATTATCATTCCCACTGCAAATGCACCACAAAATGTGTATAGTAAAATAAATTTCATTTTCTTATTTATTTTAAGTTTGTTGGCTTTCCTGCTATTATCATTAGATTTTTTTATTGAAGTTATAAATAGAGCAGGTATGGAGGCAAATAAACTCAAAAAAGCCATTATAATTAATGTGGTGTTGAAACTATATAATTTTATTATTTTCCCAGAGAAGTAGTTACCTAATAAATTCATAAAGGTAGCGTATGTGAATATAAAGCTAAATAATTTAACTGTATCAAAGCCATTGCTGTTTTTAATTAAAAAGGGCGGTTTTATTACAACTATTGCAGATATACCCATTGCATATATCGATGCAGCAATTAGTATTGAAAGTTTACCATTAGAAAACATATAGAGTATACTTGATACAAAACATAGAACTCCTGTTGAAGCAAATATGTATTTATCTTTAATGTATTTTGACAATATACCCACTATATATGCAAATAGAGCAAAACTTATTGTTTGTGTAACAGTTACAATACCTAAAAAGCTTTCATTAAAACCTTTAGATAAAATAAAGGGACCTATAAAAAATGAGTAGAAACCAAAATATATTCCGATAAATAATTCGATTAATAGGTATAGCAATATATTTTTGTTTATATTTTTTACTTTTTTAATCATATCCAAAATCCTTTCTCATTTAATTACAGCTTTATTTTAGCCAAATTAAATAGAAAGAACTATTTATATATTATCTTCTACTTGTACAATATTATCTTTTTGCGTTCACAGGAGGGGCTATGCCCCTTATATTTTTTGTATACTCTATTAAAGTATGCTGTACTTGAAAAACCTACCATTAACGCGATTTCTGTAATGGGTTTATTGGTGGTATTTATTAAAATTTCAGCCTTAGAGCATCTATAAAAATTAAGATATTCAAGGAAGGTTTTACCCATCGTATTTTTGAAAAATCTACAAAAATAATTAGGAGCAAAGTTAAGCATTGATGCAGCTTCGTTTATAGTAATATTTTCGTTGTAGTGTTCATCTATATATCTTAAAAGTTTTTCTAATCTTTGAAGGTTTTCTTTATGCTTTTTATATGAGATTTCATTTTTAGATGTTGTTTGGGAGTAGGCAATAATTGAGGCTAAAATTTTATAGATACTTCCTCTAATATCAATTTCATAACCAAGGGGTTTTTTATTATATTTATTTATTATATCCTCCATATAATGTCGTATTGTTTCTATATAATCTATGTAGTTTTTATCCTGTTTTATTATTTTATCATCATCGTTAAAGGGAAATAGTTTATTAAATTCAATAGGAAGGTCTGTTGCTATGTTTGTATCAAATTGAAGTACAAGGTACTTAGAGAAACCATATATGGCGTGGACATCTAAGCTGTTTAGAAGTACTATTTCACCACCTTTTATATCGTAATAGGAATTATTTATTTGTATTTTTGCCTCTCCTTCTAAAAGATATAGTATTTCTATAAAATCGTGCCAGTGGGGTGGAACATATGTACACGTTTGATTAAGTTCTGTTATAAATATCTTTATAGGCAGAATTTTATTTCCAAGCTGTGCTATTTCTTTAAATGGTTCCATATTAATCATCTCCATAAATAGTGTTATAATAATCATATGAAAAAATTCCAGAAGTTTCGCAGATTAAAAAATAAATAGGGCGTAGCCCCTTGATATGTAATGGTTTAGATGAATAATAATTGAAATATGTAAATTCCGATTTTTACTGGAAAAAATTTAGGGTTTAAAAATGAAAACATCCTTTCTATAATGAATTTTGCTACAAACCCAATAGAAAGGATGTTTTGAGATGAACAAGCGTTATTTAAAACAAATGCTCACCTACTTCTCTAAGGTATACCATCTTGGAGAAAAAATCAAGGGGTTAAAAGATGGAAGAATAAATCCTCAAA
>NZ_FQVG01000051.1 GCF_900129265.1 Caloramator proteoclasticus DSM 10124
TGTGAACAGAACTATAAATGAAATAGTTGAAGTTTCAATTTGAGGATTTATTCTTCCATCTTTTAACCCCTTGATTTTTTCTCCAAGATGGTATACCTTAGAGAAGTAGGTGAGCATTTGTTTTAAATAACGCTTGTTCATCTCAAAACATCCTTTCTATTAGGTTTGTAGCAAAATTCATTATAGAAAGGATGTTTTCATTTTTAAACCCTAAATTTTTTCCAGTAAAAATCGGAATTTACATATTTCAATTATTATTCATCTAAACCATTACATATCAAGGGGCTACGCCCTATTTATTTTTTAATCTGCGAAACTTCTGCCTTTTCCCATTCTAATGCTCTCTTTACTGCCTTATGCCATCCCCTAATAAGCTTTGTTCTCTTTTCTTCATCCATATTAGGTTCAAATTTTTTGTCTACAGCCCAATTACTTAATATCTCCTCTTTATTTTTCCAATATCCAACTGCCAATCCAGCAAGATATGCAGCACCTAATGCTGTTGTCTCTATTACCCTTGGTCTGTAAACATCGACATTTAATATGTCTGATTGGAATTGCATTAGGAAGTTGTTTGCAGCTGCACCCCCATCAACCTTAAGTGCTGAAAGGCAAATTCCAGAATCCTCCTCCATAGACTTAATAACATCCATTGTTTGATATGCCATTGATTCAAGGGCAGCTCTTATAATATGCTCCTTCTTTGCTCCTCTTGTTAATCCTACTATTGTTCCCCTTGCATACATATCCCAATATGGAGCACCCATACCGACAAATGCAGGGACAACGTATACTCCATTAGAGTCTTCAACAGCTGTTGCATACTCTTCGCTGTCGGCTGCTGTCTTTATCATTCTTAGCTCATCTCTTAACCATTGAATTACTGCACCTGCTATAAATATACTCCCCTCAAGAGCATATTCTACTCTTCCATCTACTGCCCAAGCTATTGTTGTTAAAAGTCCATTCTTCGATTTAACAGGCTTTTGCCCAGTATTCATTAGCATAAAACATCCTGTTCCATATGTATTTTTAGCCATACCTTCTCTATAACATCCCTGTCCAAATAGAGCAGCCTGCTGATCTCCTGCATCTCCTGCTATTGGAATTTCTCCTCCTATTACATCAACTGCTGTATATCCGTATACACAGCTTGAAGGCTTAACCTCTGGAAGCATTGATTTAGGAATATTTAGTATTTCAAGTATCTCATCATCCCACTTTAATTCGTAAATATTGTATAGCATTGTTCTTGAAGCATTTGAATAGTCAGTAACGTGAACCTTTCCACCTGTTAAATTCCAAATAAGCCACGTATCAATATTGCCAAATAGAAGTTCTCCTCTTTCAGCCTTTTCTCTTGCACCTTCAACGTTATCAAGTATCCATTTTATCTTTGTACCTGAAAAATATGCATCAACTACTAATCCTGTTTTATTTCTTATCATTTCTGCATAACCTTTATTTCTTAAATCATCACATATATCTGCTGTTCTTCTACACTGCCATACTATTGCATTGTATATTGGTTTTCCAGTATTTTTATCCCAAACTACAGTTGTTTCTCTTTGATTTGTTATTCCAATTGCTGCGATATCTTGAGCTGTTAGCCCAGCCTTTGCCATAGCCTCATTTGCTACACCTATTTGAGTTGCCCAAATCTCCATAGGATTATGTTCAACCCATCCAGCCTTTGGATATATTTGAGTAAATTCCTTTTGTGCAACAGAAATAATTTGTCCTCCCTTATCAAAGACTATTGCTCTTGAACTGGTTGTCCCTTGGTCTAATGCAAGAATATACTTTGACATTTTATATCCCCCTCAATTTTAGATAATAAAATATATGCATTCATTATTCAAAAAAGCCACAACACTCCCTTAATGTGTTGTGGCTCTCTTTACTCTGCCTATTTTTATTTTATCAAAATACAGAAATAAATTTCAATATTTTTTGAAAAGTTATAATTTTAACATAGATAAGCTATTTTTTAACAACAGCTACAACAGCAACCTCCCTTAGTTGTGCCGTCATCACCAACATAGCTTATAGCACCTGAAGGACATTTGCTTTGACAGCCTCTACATCCGTGAACACAGTTTTCCCCTTCAACTACAATTATTCTGCTTTCTCTTTTACTATAGACACCGTGTTTACAGTGGTCAAAGCATATCCCACACTCTGTGCACTTTTCATAGTCTATTACTGGATACCAAGTTTTTGACATAAAATTCCTCCTACATTTCATCCTTTATATAGTTCTTTATTTCATCTACTGTACAAACCTTTCCAAACATCTTTACCTTTTCATTTATTACTATTGCAGGAGTTCTCATAACTCCATACTTCATAATATCTTTAAAATCCTCAACCTTTATAACTTCAGCTTCTACTCCAAGTTCTTTTATAGCCTCTCTTGCATTTGCCTCAAGCTTTTTACAGTTTGCACAACCTGAACCAAGTATTTTAATTTGCATAAATACATCTCCCTTCTATATTTTATAACTAAATTATAAAATAATTAAATATTAAAGTCAATAAAAACCCCAAAAGAGGTTTTACAGATTGGTAACAAAACTTATTAGCTAAAGTATATAAAAGCCCCATGAAAGGATTTCAATTGGGTATTTCATGAGTTTTAGCAAATCTTGCTTTTCGACTTTAAAAAAGTCCGTAATTCGGCACAGGATGTGCCGAGCCGAGCGGCCATCAGGACGATGGCATCGCGAGGGTAGGACTTTTTTAAACAAAGAAAAGCTTAGATTTGCTTAACGAAATGAACCGATGCCCAGAAATCCTTCATGGGGCTAATCAATAAATAGCCTTGTCAACAGTCTGGCTCCAAAAGAGGTTTTATTACTTAAACCAATGTCTTGTGTTATTTGCAATTTTAACAAGAGTTAGCATTATTGGAACCTCTGTTAAAACACCCACAACTGTTGCAAGAGCTGCTCCTGATTTTAAACCAAATAATGATATTGCAACTGCAACAGCAAGTTCAAAGAAATTACTTGCACCAATTAGAGATGCTGGTGCCGCAATATTATGTGGAAGCTTCCAAATCTTTGACCAAGCATATGCAAATCCAAATATAAAGAAGGTTTGAATTGTAAGTGGTACTGCTATTAATAGAATATGGAATGGGTTGTTTAGTATAATTTCTCCCTGGAATGAGAATATTATAACAAGTGTTAATAGTAGTCCTACTATTGTTACATTATCAAACTTCTTTAAAAATACATTTTCAAAATAATCAAGTCCTTTATTCTTAATAACACTTCTTCTTGTTAGATAACCAAATGTAAGTGGTATAACAACAAATAGAATAGTTGATAAGAATAGAGTATTATATGGCACTTTAACATTGCTTACACCAAGTAAAAATGCAACAATTGGTGTAAATGCAACAAGTATAATTAAGTCATTTACCGCAACTTGAACAAGTGTATATCCTGCATCTCCATCAGTTAAATAGCTCCATACAAAAACCATAGCTGTACAAGGTGCAGCACCAAGAAGAACTGCTCCTGCTATATATTCTGTTGCAAGGTTATCTGGGATGAAATTATTAAACACTATTCTTATGAAAAAGTATGCAAATAAATACATTGTAAATGGTTTTATTATCCAGTTTGTAACACAAGTAACTATAAGTCCCTTTGGTTTTTTAGTTGCATTCACAACACTTGAAAAATCAATTTTAAGCATCATAGGATAAATCATAAGCCATATTAAAATTGCAACAGGAATTGAAACATTAGCATACTCAAATCGGCTTAATGTTTTTGGTATTATAGGAATGTATTTTCCTATTAAGATACCAACAACAATACATAGAGCAACCCAAATAGATAAATACCTTTCAAAAAAGCCTAATCCCTTTTTCTTTTCCATAAACTAACCTCCCTTAAAATTTTAATTTACCTTCCTTTAAATCTTCACAGGATATACCACTTAAAATATATTTATCTAAATTTTTTTTGTCGTTCATTAGTATATCATAATTGTTAAAGTTTTGTCTAAGGGTTTCATATAGATTTTGATATTTTTTTATAAAATCTGAGTTTATGAAATAATATACATACTGTCCCTTTTTATAGCTCTTTAAAATGTCAGCAGAAGAAAGTTTATTTAGGTGTCTTGAGGCGTTGGACTGATTAAGTCCAAGAAGCACCTCAAGCTCACATACACAAAGTTCTTTAACCATTAAAAGATTTAATATTCTTATTCTTGTTTCATCTGATAAAGCCTTTAAAATATTAACTAACTCCATATCCTCACCTAAAAATGCTTTTGTACTATCTGCTTTAATTCTTCTTTATTTTTAAAACCTATTACTTTTTCCACAACTTCGCCATTTTTTAATATAAGTGTAGTAGGTACACTCATTACTTTAAACTTTCTTGCAACTGACATATTTTCCTGTGCATTAATTGTGTAGAAATTAACATTTTCTATCTCCTGTGCTACTTCCTCAAGTACAGGCTTTAATTGTACACAAACTGGACAGGTCGTAGTATAAAGCTCTAATACCCCAGTTATGCTATTTTCCATTCCCTCAAAATGTGCTTTATTAATTTCCTGCAACTTCATTCTATCACCTTCCATATAAAGTATATGATTCTTTAATCATATAATAATACTTTTATATGACTTTTGCAATATAAAAAATAAAAATATTTATGCTTTATACTTATTTTTAACATATAATTTACATAATAACAAAAAACTATAGAAAGTTTTTCTTCCTATAGTTTTTACATTTCTTATAAATTAAATTCCTTTGCCACAAGTTCAACTGCCTTTAATTTATCCTCCCTATTTATAGTGCAAGTAATTCTTATTTCTGATGTGGTAATCATTTTAACCTGTATATTATTCTCCTTAAACACCCTAAAGAGCCTTGCTGCAACACCCGATGTCGTCTTCATACCAATGCCTACTATAGAAAATTTTGTTACATTTTCGTCTATAATTGGCCTTTTAACCGTATATGCTCTGACAACTTCTAAACACTCATTTAAATCAGCCTTTGGTATTGTAAAGGATATGTTGACACTGCCGTTTTGTGGTGCAGTCTGGCTTATCATATCAACATTAATCTTCCTTGCAGCTATTGATTCAAATATACTTGATAGGGTATAAATATCATAATCAATATCAAGTAAAGTTATTGAAACATCATCATCTGAAACTGCTAGTCCAGTTACTGGCTTATTTTCCATTTCTTCAACCTCCCTTATATATGTCCCCTTTATATCGCTACAACTAAGTCCAACGTAGATGGGTATATTGTATTTTTGTCCAAGTTCCACAGACCTTGAATGCATAACCTGTGCACCAAGGCTGGAAAGTTCCAACATCTCTTCATAACTTATATTTTCAATTTTTTTTGCATTTTTATAAAGACGAGGATCTACGCTATATATTCCATCAACATCTGTATATATTTCACATTCAGCATCTAATTTAACAGCAAGTGCTACAGCTGTGGTATCAGAACCTCCTCTTCCTAAGGTTGTTAGATTACCTTCATCTGAAACACCTTGAAATCCTGCTACAACAACTATTTTATCTAAATCTAATGCATTTTTTATAGGAAGAATATTTATATCTTCAATTAACGATTTACCATATACTCCATTTGTTTTTAGCTGAATTTGAAATGCATTAAAGGATATTGCATCATATCCTATGTCCTTTATAGCCATTGCCAAAAGCGAACTTGAAATCATTTCACCTGTTGCAAGTAGTGCATCTAACTCCCTTTTATCAGGATTATTAGAAATACCCTTTGCAAGCTCTATTAAATCATCCGTTGTATCCCCCATTGCCGATATTACAACAACAACTTTATATCCCTTGTTTTTTTTATCTATAACACTTTTTGCAACTCTTTTTATTTTTTCAGTAGTAGCTACTGAACTTCCACCATATTTTTGTACAACAATTGCCATTTCCCATTCCTCCTTTATAAAAAAATAAAAGCAGCAAGGTTTGTTCAAGCTGCTTTTTGCATACCCAAACAAAACCTTTGTAGCTCTCCACCCTTTGGTGACAGCTGAGTGCATATTATGCAAACAGCCAGGTAAATAGTTTGGCGACTATCCCCTTCGGCCTAAAGCCCCTTTCCTAAAGCTTCATAACCTGCCAAGCTCCCCTTTAGTACTATTGACTTAGGCACCTCTACATAAGGTATTGTTATTTTTTTATTAAATTATTTAGTTTATACTATCATAAATATTTATACATTTCAATTGTATTTTTATTAATTTTCTGCAATAAATTAAGAGAGGTAAACCCCTCTTATTATTGTTGTCTTAGTGTATTTGCTATGTTTTGGCAAGCATTTAGAGTGTTTTGTAGATTTTGTACGCTTTCTTCTACATTTTGTCTTGCATTCTTTTGTAACATACTTCATACCTCCATTTTGTTGTTTTTCACATTATTATTTTTGCCCCAAGCTTAATTAAAATTCGTGGTAATTTATTGAAACATCAATTCTATTTTTTGTACTTTTATGTTAAAATATATCTATAAATCTATTAAGGGAGACTGATGAATATGACAAGAAGGCTTATTGAAATGTATTTAAAAAATAAAACCGATAGAAAATATATAGGCTATCTATCTGGTGGTGTAGGTATTTTTGTAAACATATTACTTTTTATATTTAAATTCATATTTGGTACATTAAGTGGAAGTATCGCAATAACTGCAGATGCTTTTAACAACTTATCTGACGTTGGTTCTTCAGTTGTAACAATCATAGGTTTTATGATTGCAGATAAGCCTGCCGATAAAGAGCATCCCTTTGGTCACGGAAGAGGAGAATATATAGCAGGTCTTATTGTATCTATACTTGTACTTTTAGTTGGATTTGAGTTTTTAAAATCGTCCTTTGAAAAAATACTGCATCCATCTCCACTCACCTTTAATATATATACTGCAATAGTCCTTGTTGTATCTATAATTATAAAACTTTGGCTCGGTTATTTTAATAAAATACTATCACAGGTATCATCATCTGGAGCAATAAACGCAACATCCTTTGATAGTTTTAGTGATGTAATAATAACATCTACTGTTTTAATAAGTATATTGATTTCAAAATTTTTCAATATAACAATTGATGGATATATAGGATTATTAGTTTCATTTTTTATACTTTATGCAGGTTATAACCTTATTAACGAAACAATAAGTCCCTTACTTGGTGAGGCTGCAGACCCTGAACTTGTGAAAAAAATCGTTGATAGTGTAAAGTCCTATAAAGGCATAATTGGAGTACACGACCTTATTGTTCACACCTATGGTACACAAAAAACAATAGCCTCCCTTCACGCAGAGATAGATTATAAGACAGATATTTTAGAAGCACACGAACTTATTGATAAAATTGAAAACGAAGTGTCTAAAAAATTAAACATCGTTTTAATCCTACATATGGATCCCGTTGTTCTTGATAACGAAGAGCTGGAAATAATAAGATTTAAAATAAAAGATGTACTATCAAGATATAAATATGTACTTGATGTTCACGATATTAGATTAGTTGATGGGAAGCATAAAAAGAATATTATATTTGATGTAGTCTTTTCAAATGAGATTAAACAAAATGATATGGGCAAAAAAGCACACGAAATAATAAATGATTTGCATAAAATACTTCCTAACTATGAAATAATAATTCACGTTGACAATATGTATGCAGATTATTAATTTTATTTGAAATTATACTTTTACTTTGGTAAAATATATGCAAGCTTATTTTAAGGAGGGTTTTAATAATGTCAGCTTTTGATGTGCTAATGGAACGTGGCTTTATTGAACAGCTTACCCACGAAGATGAAATAAAGGAATTATTGGAAAAAGAAAAAATTACATTCTATATTGGTTTTGACCCTACAGCAGATAGCCTTCACGTTGGACATTTTATAGCTTTAATGGCAATGGCACATATGCAAAGGGCAGGCCATAGACCAATCGCACTAATTGGTGGCGGTACTGCTATGATAGGGGACCCAAGTGGGAAAACTGATATGAGAAAAATGCTAACAAAGGAAGAAATACAATATAATTCAGAATATTTAAAGAAGCAAATGGAAAGATTTGTAGATTTTTCTGATGGAAAAGCAATAATGGTAAATAACGCTGATTGGCTTTGGAATTTAAACTACATAGAATTTTTAAGAGATGTTGGAGTACATTTCTCAGTTAATAAGATGCTTACTGCAGAATGTTTTAAACTTAGAATGGAAAAGGGACTATCCTTCCTTGAATTCAACTATATGTTAATGCAGGCATATGATTTCTTAGAACTCAATAAAAGATATGGTTGTGTAATGGAGCTTGGTGGAAATGATCAATGGTCCAACATACTTGCTGGTGCTGACCTTATTAGAAGAAAAGAAGGTAAACCAGCCTATGGATTAACATTTAAGCTTTTAACTAACAGCGAAGGAAAGAAAATGGGTAAAACAGAAAAAGGAGCATTATGGCTTGATGCAAATAAAACAACTCCATTTGAATTCTATCAATACTGGAGAAATGTAAATGATGCAGATGTTGAAAAGTGTCTTGCTCTTTTAACTTTCCTACCAATGGATGAAGTTAGAAGATTAGGTTCATTAAAGGATAAAGAAATAAATGAGGCTAAAAAGGTTCTTGCATACGAAGTTACAAAGCTTGTTCACGGTGAAGAAGAGGCTAAAAAGGCTGAACAGGCTGCAATTGCACTATTTGAATCTGGTGGGGATTTAAGCAATGCTCCAACCTTTGAAATGCCATCTAACCTACTTGGCCAAAAGGTTATTGATGTGCTGGTAGAAATAAAGGCTATTCCTTCAAAGAGCGAAGGAAGAAGACTTATTCAACAAGGTGGTCTTTACATAAACAACGAAAAAGTTTCTGATATGGATTTTGTAATAGATGAATCTCTATTTAAAGATGGAGAAATGCTTGTTAGAAAAGGTAAAAAGACCTTCTATAGAGTTGTAATTATATAAGTTTTAACTATACCTCGGATTGTTGACAAACTTAATTGTTAGGTAAAATCTGAAAAAGCCCCATGAAAGGATTTTATTAGGCTCTTTCATCAGCTTTAGCAATTCTTAGCTTTTCGACTTTGGAAAAGTCCGTAATTCGGCACAGGACGTGCCGAGCCGAGCGGCCATCAGGACGATGGCATCGCGAGGGTAGGACTTTTTCAAACAAAGAAAAGCTTAGAATTGATTAGCGAAATGAACGAATGCCTAAGAAATCCTTCGTGGGGCTAATCAATACATAACTTTTCCAACAGCCTGAGGTATAGTTTTTTAACTATACCTTTTTTGTATCTTAAATCATTGTTTTTGATAAACAACTTCACCATCTATTACAGTCATATAAACCTCAACATCCTTAATCTTTAAAGTATCGATATCAAAAATATCCTCTTCTAATACTACAAAATCAGCATACTTTCCTTTCTCTAACGTTCCGTAGACATCCTCCATATAATTTGCATAGGCTGGATTTTTAGTATAACATTCTACAGCCTGTTTTACAGTTACCCTCTCTTCGATATTTAAATTTAACTTATTAACAGAACAGTATATGCCAAGCATTGGTTCAAAGCCCTTAAAAAATGTCCCGTCCTTTTTTTGCACATACTCTGCACCAAAGGGCGTATCACTATTAAATATTGTAGTTATACCTCTTTCAATAAATGTTCTATATCTGTAAGTATCCTTTATTCTTCTAAATCCAAGCCTTGTTAATGTTAAATTGCTTTCTAAATTAAATATAGGCTGAAAGGATGCAATAAGGTTTAATCTCTTAAATCTATCTATATCCTCTTCCTTTATTATCTGGATATGTTCAACCCTGTTTCTGACTTCTTTATTTGGATAAATATTGTATACCCTTTCATATATATCTAAAAACTTTTTCATAGCTAAATCTCCAATAATATGGACTGCTATTGGTATGCTGTTTTTCAATGAATTTTCTATTATGTCATATATTTCTTCATCACTTAAATTTTGACATCCAATATTATTAGGTTCATCTTCGTAGGGTTCAGTCAATAGAGCTGTCCTTGAACCAAAGCTACCATCAACAAAATATTTTACTGGACCTTTTTTTAGCTTCTCTGTTTCAGAAAGCTTAATAAATTCACTGTATTCCTTTGAATTACCAAGGCTTCCTGCAATAATTCTAACTTTAATCTTTCCTTCCCTTTGAAGTCTTTTGAAGGTATTATAATATCTTGGATACTGAGTCATAATATCATTTACTAAAGTAACTCCATTTTTTATAAGTTCACTATCTACTCTTAATAGTGCTATTTCATAATATATATCTGGCATCATATCCATTATTCTACCTATTATTTCAAATACCCAATTTTCGTAAAAAAGTCCAGTTAGCCCAAACTCATCCTTTACTGCCGTTTCTGAATTAATAACCGACTCATTATCCCTTAAATTAAGTATCTCCAATGCTTTGGTATTCAGTATGAGGGAGTGTCCATCCTGTCTTATTAAGCACACAGGCTTGTCACTAACAATTTTATCAATATCAAATCTATGTGGCATAATACCTCCAAAGACAATTTCACTCCATCCCGAACCCATTATCCAAGCATTTGGTTCCTTTGTTTTACTAAAAGAATATAATGCGTGTTCAAAGTCATCTCTATTTTTTACATTTTTAAAGTCCATCTCAACCATACTTCTTGCTGCCTCTATAAGGTGCATATGGCTCTCTACAAAGCCTGGAAAAACTGTTCTACCGTTTAAATCAATAACTTTGCAGTCTTTATACTTTTCTATTAAATTTTGATTTGATAATTCAACTATTCTGCCATCCTCTATATACATAGATGAAAATATATTATCATTTCCATCCATTGTATAAATTTTGGCATTTATAAACAAAACTCCTGACATACTCACTCCCCCTTACCTATATAGTTCTATAACAAAACATTACTTCCTTTCAACTTAAATTTATTTAACATTTTATTTTAAATTTATTCATATAAATTATTAAAAGCATTAAAGGTGGTAATTTATGCAACAAACTATACCTCTTCATTCATTTAATCCTACTGATGAAGAAAGACATAAAATGCTAAAATTCTTACTAAAGCTTGATAATAGATTAAATGATTTTGATGATATTATAAAACTTATGTCTCCCCCAGAAGATATTGAAACAATCTGTTCTAAGCTTCAAGGTAAAGGCATTAAAGTTGCTGTTATAGGTGCTGGTTCTGCAGGCCTTTGTGCAGGTTATGAATTAAACAGAATAGGCTGTGATATTACTATCTTTGAAGCCTCTAAGCGGGTTGGGGGAAGAATAAAAACACACTATTTTGATAAGGATTCAAATCAACTTGCCGAACTTGGTGCAATGCGTATAGGTATTGCCCACGAAACTGTATGGAACTATATAAAAAAGTTTAAACTTAAAACTCGTCCATTTATAAGTAAAAGCTACTCTTCTCTCTTTTATATACGCGATAGCCACGCCTTAAATGAACCAAGTGCAAAAAGCATAATGGAAAATATATACCCTAAATTTAAGCTTTCTAAACTTGAGAAAAAAGTTACTCCAAGCAAGTTAATATCACAAATGTATAACAAGTATTTCTATAACCTCACATCAAATGAAAAAACAGAACTTATTAAAATTAAACAAAATTATTCACATAAGATAAGAGAAATACAAAACTTATCATTAAGACAGGCATACGAAAATACCAATCTATCACAGGACGCTATATCAATGATTAGCTACCTATCATCCCTTGAAGCTGATTTACTTCATATCAGTTTATATGAAATATTAGGTGAACTTTATACTGTGGATTTTGCATATAACTATACTATAGAAGGGGGTATGATTAACCTACCTTTATCCTTCTACAACCAACTCATATCTTCAGACGGACCTGGTAAAGTACAATTTAAATTTGGTCATTTAGTAAATTCGATTATAAAGTCCCCATATAGAGACAAAATTATACTTGAGGTTACAGACCTTAACGATAAAAATGTCTACTATAGGGAATTTGACTATGTTGTGTGTTGCATACCATTCTCCAGCTTAAGAAGATTGAAAATATTACCTAATTTTTCTACTCTCAAAATGCAGGCAATTAATGAATTAAATTATGAAATAGGTCAAAAAACATTTTTATACCTTAAAGAAAGGTTTTGGGAAAAGGATACTCCTATATCTGGAACAACACTAACAGATTTAATAACTATTTCTACACTCTATGGCTCTGACCATATGGAGGCTATTCCAAATAAGCTATTTGAATATAGACTAATCGAAAATACATCCTATAAGATTCCAGGAGTGCTACTTGCATCATATAATTGGCATCAAAATGCTATACGTTTAGGTAGTCAACCAGAATTAATAAAAATAAAAGAAGTATCAAATTGTATTGAGTCTATTCATAAGCTTCCTGAAAATTATATTGAAGATAACATCATCGACTACTCTACAATACTCTGGTCAAACATACCATTTATATGGGGCGGAGTATCCCTACTTACACCTGGTCAAAAGGAATTATTCCTGTATGAAGCTACTCTACCTGAAATGAATAATAGGGTATTCTTTGCAGGAGAACACGTTTCTACAAAACACGGATGGCAACAGGGTTCATATCAATCTGCAATGCTTTGTGCCAACAATATTGCTAAATCAATAAGGCAGAGAGATTAATTCTCTGCCTTATTTTTTAATTTAGGTATTAAATCATATTCTATTAAACTATCTGAAAACTTCAACATCCTATATGCCCTTTCAAAATTATCCACATACTTATCCTTATTTAATTCTTTACCAGTTTTTCTATCAATAACCTTATCAACAAAATTTAAATATGCTACATCATCTGTTATCCAAGTTCCGTTTCTTAAAACAACAAATCCCTTGTTTGTATTTAAAACATCTCTACCAAAAGTGTATTTAGCATCTATGCCAAACAAATTTGCTATTGTTGGATAAAAATCAAATTGTCCTGTAACCTCTTTAATATGCCCCTTTATTTCTTGCTTTGGGAAGTGAATCATTGCAACTATCTTTTGTGCCTCTTGCCATTCAAGTGCTGAAATATCTTCTCTTCCATAAAGAAGTTTTCCCATAATATCCTTCTTATCATAAGGAATTGCATAATGATCTCCATAAAATACAACTACCGAATTTTCCCAAAGCCCTTCCTTTTTTAGCATATCAACAAACTGTCCTACTGCTTCATCTGTATACTTTGCAGATTTTATATAATCACCAATTATTGTTCCCTCAAACTCTCCTGTATTTATTATGTTGCTTAATTTATTTTGTGAATCCCTATATGGATAGTGGCTTGAAAGAGAAATTAAAAAGGTATAGAAGGGTTTATCATACTCCTTCATCTTTAATACAGCCTGCTTAAAAAAGGATTTATCACTAAGTCCAAGCCCCTGAATGTCATCTATATTAAAATTATTTTCATTTTCATATCTATCAAAACCTAAACTGTTATACATATTGACTCTATTCCAAAATCCTGGTCTATTAGCGTGCATAACAGCTGTAAAATACCCTTTTTCCTTTAATTTTTTAGGCAATGCTTCGTAATGGTTTCCAGCATACTGATAATACACTGACCCTTCTCTAATTGGCAGAAGAGAATTATTCATCAAGAACTCTGCGTCTGAAGTTCCTCCAAAGGCTGTTTGATAAAAACAATTATCAAAGACTAAACTTTCCTTTGCAAGATTATTTAAATTTGGTGTTATTTCCTGCCCACCAATTTTCTTATTAAGCAAAAATCCTTGAAAGGCTTCAAGCTGAACAACAATTAAATTTTTACCCTTCATACTTCCATAGTACTTTATTCCCTTTGATAAATTTTTTTCATCAATCCACTTATTAATTTCATCTATTTCCTGCTGTGATATATGCCCCTTTTTTAATACATTTGAGGTTATATACCTATAAAAGTCAACCGCGTGAAAGTTTACACTTCCAACCCTTTTAACAATATATTTCTTATCGTACATTGTTTTTGTTATACCTGGCTGTTCCTTTTCAAGTGCTTTAACACTGGTAATTGAAAAAATAAGTCCTAATGATAATATTGATATAAATTTTAACGCTCTCAAAGTAATTCTTGGTTTTTTATTATCTAACTTATCTTTATTTCTTATATATAAAATAGTAAATAGAACTATATCTACAAAGAACAACAAATCATTGAACTTAATAAGAGAAGTCACGCTATCCTTCACTTCTGCAGCCAATCTTGCCTGTTTTATAAGTGCAACTGATGTAACATCACAAAAATATCTGTTATATACAACATCAGTTAGCAATATCAAACTTATAATAAAATCAGCAATTATAAGTCCCTTTACTCTTTTATTTTGTCTAATAAAGCTAAAGATAGATGCAATAATTAATGTTGAACCAAAACATCCAATAATTAAATAAAGCTTTTGTAGGTCAACTAACTTCAATACATAATTAAAAATCACTAGTTTAGAAAAAACAATAAGTATAAACAATAAAATATCAAACTCTTTAAATAAAACTTTTCTTGCCATAAATATCACTCCATTATTTTTTTGCACAACAAATACTATAATACTTTTAGAATCTTTAATAAATAGTTTTTTGCATTATTAATAAAATATTAAAAAATCCAAGCTTATGAAAAATAGACATCACGTTCTAATGTGATGTCTATTTTTTACTCATTTCTATTTTTTAACATCATATACATTTCCTTAACACTTTTATTTAATAAAGGATGAACAAAATCCGGTTCAATATCACATAATGGTTTTAACACAAATTCCCTATTATGCATATCAGGATGCGGAACCTTTAAATCCTCTTCGTTATATACTTCATTATTGTAGAATATAATATCTAAATCAATGGTTCTTGGACCCCATCTTATTATTCTTTCTCTTCCCAACTGTTTTTCTATTTTAAGCAATCTTTGTAGAACATCTCTACAGCTAAGCTCTGTTTCTACTAAAATAACTCCATTTATAAATGGAGGCTGCTGTTTATAACCATAGGGTTCAGTTTCATATATACTTGACTTTTTAATTATTTTCATTTCATTCTCTTCAATAAGCTCAAAGGCTCTTTTTATCGTTTCATACCTATCCCCTATATTACTTCCAAAGGCAATAAATACTCTATTCATTTTAATGCCTCCATCATCATAAGTGCTCTTTTATTCTCCAATACATCGTGAACTCTTATAATATCAACATTTTTCATACTTGCATAGCAGGTAACAGCAATTGTACCCTCAAGTCTTTCCTCAGGTGGTACATTCCCAAGTGCAATTCCTATACTTGATTTTCTTGATACCGCAAGTAGTACAGGAACTTCTAAATCATTAAAAAACTCAATGTTTTTTATAAGTTCAATATTATGCTCATAGGTTTTACCAAATCCTATGCCAGGATCAATAATAATCTTATCCTTTGATATTCCATTTTCTATTGCGTATTCTATTCTCTCTATAAAATATTCCTTTACCTCTTTTAATACATTTTCATATTGTGGATTTTGCTGCATATTTTTAGGAGTACCTTTTATATGCATTATTATTATCGGAACATTATAATCCTTAACAACCCTTACCATATCCTTATCAAATGTCATTCCACTTATATCATTTATAATATCCGCACCAGCCTCAATTGCCTTCTTTGCAGTTTCAGCTCTATATGTATCTACTGATATTAATATTTCTTTGTTTTCTCTTCTTATCCCTTCAATTAATGGTATTACCCTATTTAATTCTTCATCTAATCCAATAGGTTCTGAACCTGGTCTTGTTGATTCTCCACCAACATCTATTATATCTGCTCCATTTTTTATCATATCAAGTGCTCGTTTTACTCCTTTTTCTACCCCACTTACCCTTGAATTTGAATAAAATGAATCTGGTGTTGCATTTAGTATCCCCATAACCTTCATTTTATCAAACACATATATTCTTCCATCCCTTAATGTTATATACCTCATTCCATCATCCCCTTTTCTGTATACGCAAAGGCATTATGGTTATGTATACTCTCTATACTTTCGACACACACACTATACCATTTAATATCTTCATTTTTCTCAAGCCTTAAGGCAACCTCCCTTGCAACATCCTCTACGAATCTTGGATTTAAATATGCCATTTCTGTAACCCATTTCTCATCCTTTCTCTTTAAAAGTGAGAACACAGGTGTACTTGCACTTTCCTCTGCTACCTTTACAATATCCTCAATCCATATCATCTTGTCTGTCTTTATTTTTATATCGACTGTTGCCCTTTGATTGTGTGCTCCAAATTCACTAATCTCCTTTGAGCAAGGACATAATGTTGTTACAGGGACTTTCACTTCTAATATAAAATCAAAGTTATGGTTTTTAGTTGCCTCAAAGGCACACTGAACATCATAGGGAGATTCTATCTGCGTAACTGGAGATGGTTTTGATATAAAATAATCAAATTCCATTCTACAGTGTGCAACCTGTGCCTCAAGTTTTTCCTTTAAATCAGTTAACATTGCTTCAATATCCTTTGGTGAAACCGATTTTAACTCCTTTATAACCTCAACAAACCTACTCATATGAGTTCCCCTTTGAAAATGAGGAAGATCAACAGATAGAGATACCTTTGCTATTGTATTTTGTGTGCCGTTCTTCTTGTCTCTCACAACAACAGGCCATTTTAAATTGTTTATTCCAACGTGCTTCAAAGGTATATTTCTAAAGTCTCTTTCGTTTTGTACATCCTTCATAAATTACCTCCTATAAACTATTCCGCTTGTCTTTGTCTCCCAAACCTCTACTTCATATAATCTACAATTATCCCTTTTTAATACATCGTATAATTCATCCCATACATATATAGCCATATTTTCAGCAGTTGGCTGTTCTATTATATCATTTAAATATGCGTGGTCAAACTTATCAATAATTCTTTCTTTAACTATTTTTTTTAATTGAACAAAATCAAAAACCATCCCTTCGCTATCTGGTTCTCCCTCTAACTTTACAACAAGTTTATATGTATGCCCGTGCAATCTTTCACATTTTCCGTGATAATGTATAAGGTTATGAGCTGCATCAAATTCAAATTCTTTTATAAGAATCATAACTTCACTCCATTCTTAATATTTTATCAAGATTATAGCATAAAGAACATAAATTCTCAATTCAACAAAATAGTTAACAGAGATTTCGCATCTAATTTCCAGTAAAGCTTTTTTCTTTATAGGAAATTAGATTTTTTCTATTTTATTGAAATTTTGGAAGGGAAAAAGGCCGTAGGCCATGTATATAGATACACCTTCCCCCTCCCCATCATAATGAAAAGCTGTATTTCCAATTTTATTATCGACTATGCGGTGTTAAAAATTGGATTAATCCAATTCATAATTATCAACATTTCATCTTTCAAATCTTCTATTATATTTATCTGCAAAAGCCTTTTTTCTCTGAATCCTCGAATGTTTCTAAAAAAGTATAATTGGGTTAAGTTAAAGGCTATTATCATGAATCCAACTATAGCCTCTATGCCCGTAGGGCTATG
>NZ_FQVG01000015.1 GCF_900129265.1 Caloramator proteoclasticus DSM 10124
ATTATTCAAAAATCTTAGCAACAACACCAGCACCTACAGTTCTTCCACCTTCACGGATAGCGAATCTTAATCCTTCTTCCATAGCGATTGGAGTGATTAGTTCAACTTCCATGTTGATGTGGTCTCCTGGCATACACATTTCAACGCCTTCTGGTAGCTTAATTGAACCTGTAACGTCTGTTGTTCTGAAGTAGAATTGTGGTCTGTATCCGTTGAAGAATGGAGTATGTCTTCCACCTTCTTCTTTCTTTAATACGTATACTTGACCTTCAAACTTCTTGTGTGGATTTACTGATCCTGGCTTTGCAAGTACTTGACCTCTTTCTATTTCGTCTCTTGTTACACCTCTTAGAAGTGCTCCTATGTTGTCTCCTGCTTCTGCCATATCAAGTATCTTTCTGAACATTTCTACTCCAGTTACTACTGTCTTCTTCTTTTCATCTGATAGTCCTACGATTTCTACTTCGTCTCCTACCTTTAGTACTCCTCTTTCTACTCTACCAGTTGCAACTGTTCCTCTTCCTGTTATTGTGAATACGTCTTCTACTGGCATTAGGAATGGCTTATCTCTATCTCTTTCTGGTGTTGGAATGTAGCTATCTACTGTGTTCATTAGCTCTAATATCTTTCCACACCATTGACATTCTGGCTTTCCACATCCACATTCAAGTGCTTGTAGTGCTGATCCTACTACGATTGGAGTGTCATCTCCTGGGAATTCATATTCGTTTAGTAGGTCTCTGATTTCCATTTCTACAAGGTCGATTAGTTCTGGGTCATCTACCATATCTGCCTTGTTTAGGAATACTACAATGTATGGAACACCAACTTGTCTTGCAAGTAGTATGTGCTCTCTTGTTTGTGGCATTGGACCATCTGCTGCACTAACTACAAGGATTGCTCCGTCCATTTGTGCTGCTCCTGTTATCATGTTCTTTACGTAGTCAGCGTGTCCTGGACAGTCAACGTGTGCATAGTGTCTTGTTTCTGTTTCGTATTCAACGTGTGCTGTGTTGATTGTTATTCCTCTTTCCTTTTCTTCTGGTGCCTTATCTATTTCGTCATACTTTGTTGCTTGTGCTCTTCCGTATTGAGCTAATACTGTTGTTATTGCTGCTGTTAATGTTGTCTTACCGTGGTCTACGTGTCCTATTGTTCCTATGTTTACGTGTGGCTTGGTTCTCTCAAAATGTGCCTTTGCCATTTCTCTTCTCCTCCTTTATGTATAGTTTTAAATATAGCAAAATTTGAACTTCCCTTTTTGGGTTCCTGCTTCACAGATTCTTAATCTCCACAGGCGTAACTTCGGGTTGTTCATACCCTACTTTATTTTTTCGCCCATTTTTAAATGGGGCGATATGTCTAACAGAAAAACTTACCCTGGTGTTTCATAAAAGTAAAATAATGGAGCCCATGATCGGGATTGAACCGACGACCTCCACCTTACCAAGGTGACGCTCTGCCTACTGAGCTACATGGGCAAAGCTCAGAATACACTTCAGTATTATATTGTACACTCTTTAAAAAAATATGTCAATATTATAATTAATCCTCTGTTAATAGCTTCTCTATTTTTCTTTTTACCCTTTGAAGTGCATTATCGATGGATTTTGCATGTCTATCTAAATCACAGGCAATCTCCTGATAGGTCTTTCCATTAAGATAACTTCTTAAAACCTCAAGCTCTAAATCACTTAATACTTCCCTCATTCTTCTTTCAATCTTTTTTCTCTGTTCCCTGCTTATTATAAGTTCCTCTGGGTCTGATACATATATCGTAGATAAAACGTCAATAAGCGTTCTATCTGATTCTTCATCATAAACAGGTTTATTTAGAGATATGTAGCTATTTAAAGGAATATGTTTCTGTCTTGTTGCCGTTTTAATTGCTGTTATTATTTGTCTTGTTATGCATATTTCAGCAAAAGCCCTAAATGAAGCAAGAGTCTCGGGTCTAAAATCTCTAATCGCTTTATATAGACCTATCATACCCTCTTGATATAAATCTTCCTTTTCAGCACCTACCAAAAAATAACTCTTAGCCTTTGATTTAACATAATTTTTATATTTATTAATTAAATATTCCTCGGCTTTAGTATCCCCCTTTTTGGCAAGTTCAACAATTTCTTCATCCACCATATCAATATATTTCAACATTTTATTTTGTGTAGCTACATTATAACTCAATTTAACCCCCCCTAAATCAAAGGCCTTAACTAAATTAAATTATAATGCTAAATCTTCCACAAATCAAGTATTTTCAACGCTTTCGACGCATTTTTTCAAGTTTTTCCAAAATCTCATCATCTAAAACATCAGCAAGTGTTATTGTTTTATCTTTATAGCTAACATTCGACTTTTTGTAAACATCCTTTTTTAAAGACTCTATCTCCCACCAAAGCTCTGATGGTGTAATTCGTACACCACCCATCTGAAGTACTATTCTCTGTTCTATGTAATCAGAAGTTACAACATAAACCTGACCTTTTTTTGAATACTTAGCTACATTTCTTTCTATAAAGCAATCGGCAGTTTCACCCTCTTTTGTATATACCACCTCAATACTCCCCACCATTTGTCTACTCTCTATGTTACCTTTTTTAAGATGTGCATCAAATACAACTATTATGTGTGTATTTTTTACAACAGAATACTCCTGTAATAGATCAATAAGTTTATCTCTTGCATAATCTAAATTTTCATCTTTAATACTTTTTAAAACCTTCCATTGATTTATAACATTGTAGCCATCTACAAACATATATCTTGTAAACTCCACCTTATATTCCCCTCTGTCTTATAACTTCATACATAACAACTCCTGCTGCAACAGACGCATTTAAGGAATTGACTTCCCCCATCATTGGTATTTTTACAATTACGTCGCAATTTTCTTTAACAAGCCTTGAAAGACCCTTACCTTCACTTCCAATAACAAGTCCAATAGGTCCCTTTAGATTTGTTTTGTAGCTTACCTCGCCATCCATATCTGTTCCTATTATCCAAAGTCCCTTTTCCTTTAATTCCTTTATAGTTTGAGTTAAGTTTGTAACCTTAGCAACCTTTGTGTGCATTGCTGCCCCAGCAGATGCCTTTATAACAGTAGGTGTAACTAATGCAGATCTTCTTTTTAAAATTATAACTCCGTGGGCACCAAATACATTAGCAGACCTTATAATGGAACCCAAATTATGGGGGTCCTCAATTTCATCAAGCAATATTACAAAGGGTTCTTCACCCTTATTTTTTGCATATTCTAAAATCTCATCTACTGTTGAATATTTATAAGGAGATACCTGTGCAATAACCCCTTGATGAACATTAATTACAGACATATCATCAAGCTTTTTTCTATCAACTTCAATAACAGGAATTCCCTTTTCCTTTGCTAACGCATTTATGAGTTTCATAGGCCCTTCTTGTGACAAACCCTTTGCAATATAAATCTTTTCTACTGTAGTTTCTGATTTTAAAGCCTCTATAACAGGATTTTTTCCTTCAACTATATTTTCCATATTTTCATTTTTAAAATCAGATTTCTTCTTTTTTTTATCCATAATCTTTCTCTCCTTTATATGTTTTGTAAATATCTTTCCCTAATCTCCTTTTGTTTACCACAGCTCATACTTCCCTCTTTACAAACACCCTTTACACAGGATGGGCCTGCATACTTAAATATAGTTGGTGCCACTTGTTTTACAAGCTTTAACATTTCATCCGCCACCTGTCTTATTTCCCATTGTGCTCTTGTGCAACATCTATGATTAAAGAAATTTAAGAGCGTTCTTGCATTCATTGTAACAACAATCTTAGTTTCACAGGCATTTGGAAAAACATAGCGTGCATCTTCAATCGCCATCTTTTCAGCCCTTCTTTCAGCACTCTTTTCATCTTCTCCCTCTTCAATTAATCTTTTTTTATGGTTCTCCTTTAATATAGCCGCAATTTTGTCATAGTATTCTTGATCCTTCTTCATTGCCTCTATAAATAAATTCAATGCCTCCTCATTCTGTGCAATTGCTGGAGGAATAACATACTCAAATTGATTAAGCCTAACATATCTTTGGCTTTGTTGTGAATATGAAGCTATTCTATGTCTTACAAGCTGATGACTGCAGGCTCTTGATATACCCTCTATCGCAAAAGTAAAACTTATGTGTTCTATAGGAGACTCGTGTCCTAAAGACATAAGCATATTTAAAAACTTCTGTGTTGATTCATCATCAAGTTTTTTAGAAATTTCTTCAACCCCAACTGCACTATAACACAACTTCGCAGCTGAAGCCACTATTTTTTCAGCATCAGGAGTATAGGCCAAAAGCTTAACTTTTAATTTTGATTCCATAAAAACACCATCCCTCACATATTAATTCTATTTAACGTAATATCTATAATTTCGTCAAGTCTTTCATATCTTCTTGTTAAAAAAAGATATCCTATAAGCCCTTCAAAGGCTGTAGCCATCTTATAATCAAACAAATTTGCATTTTTAGGAACGTGTCCAACCTTTGCATTTCTTGTTCTCCTTACTATATCAAGTTCCTCTTCTGTAAGAATAGGTTCAATTTCCCTTAAAAACTGTGCTTGATTTGAAGCCTTTACATACATAATTGAAGCTCTATGAATTTGATTTGGCTTTACTATACCCTTTGTAATAAGATGGCTTCTTACAAACATCTCATATACCGCATCTCCAATATATGCCCAAATAATAGGGTTAAGTAGTCCTACTTCCCTTTCACTAAGTCCTATATACTTGTCAATATTTAACATTTTATGCTCCCTTTCTTAATCTTATTTAATATTAACTTTACACCATTATAACAAAAATATATTATTATATTAATAAAAATATTTGGAGGTTAATATGAAAAGAGTAAAATCTTTTATCTTTGAAAACGATATTAGAATTTTATATGCTTTTAATATAATATACAAACGAAAACTTTTTGACAAGTTGATGCCAATAGTAACCCATCTTGGTGGACCAGTCTTTACTATTATGATGCCTGTTTTGCTTATGTTATTTGGAAATGCCTATTTGAAAGAATGTGGTAAAAATTGCCTAATATCGCTATCTACAAGCCATATATGTGTACATTTTATAAAAAAAGCCTTTTCAAGACAAAGGCCCTGTTGGATTATTAAAGATTTTTCAACCTTTAATATAGAACTTAAGGATTACTCATTCCCATCTGGACATACAACAGCTGCCTTTTCAGTCTTTACAACATTAGCCTTCTTCCTTCCTCATTTATCCTTTTTATTTATCTCACTTGCCCTTTTAGTTGGACTCTCAAGAGTTTACCTTGGCGTCCACTATCCAACAGATGTATTAGCTGGTATGTTTATCGGTTCATTATTTTCATACATTACTTTTATAATCTAAATAAGGGGCCTTAAGGCCCCTATCAGATTGTTGACAAAACCACTTGTTAGCTAAAGTATAAAAAAGCCCCTTGAAAGGATTTCTATTGGCTCTTTCATGAGCTTTAACAATTATTGCTTTTCGACTTTGAAAAAGTCCGTAATTCGGCACAGGACGTGCCGAGCCGAGCGGCCATCAGGACGATGGCATCGCGAGGGTAGGGCTTTTTCAAACAAAGAAAAGCTTAGAATTGCTTAGCGAAATGAAGCGATGCCCAAGAAATCCTTCATGGGGCAAATCAATATATAACTTTTTCAACAGCCTGAAGGGGCCTTAAGGCCCCTATCTACATCCTCTTCCACCTTACACCCTGTGGTGTGTCCTCTAATATTATTCCCATTGCCTTAAGATCATCCCTTATTTTATCTGCAAGGGCAAAATTCTTTTCTTTTCTTGCCCTTTGTCTCTCTTCGATAAGCCTTTCTATTTCTTCATCTAAAGATTCTTTTGTATTTTTTTGAAGTATTGCAAGAGGAGAACCAAGTTCTCTTATTAAATCCAGTGCCTTCTTTGCAATCTCTTTAGAACTTTCAAGATTAATATTACTATTTATATCTCTTACCATATCAAATATAACAGAAATCGCATCGGCAGTATTAAAATCATCATCCATAACATCAATAAATCTATTTCTATATTCATCAAGTTTTAAGCTAAATGTCTTTTCTTCTTCCTTCATTGCATCATACTTTGAAACTTCAATAACATGTTCAAGATTTGATATCGAGTTATAAATCCTTTCAAGTCCAGCCCTTGCCTGTTCTAATAAATCGAGGCTGAAGTTTATTGGATTTCTGTAGTGCCCAGATAGCATAAACATTCTAATTACTTCTGCATCATATTTTTCAAGTATTTCTCTTGCAGTGAAGAAATTGTTTAGTGATTTTGACATCTTTTGATTATTTACATTTAAATACGCAGCGTGCATCCAATATCTTGCAAATGGTTTTCCATTTCTTGCTTCACTCTGGGCTATCTCATTTTCGTGGTGAGGGAATACTAAATCTGCTCCACCGCCGTGAATATCTATTGTTTCACCAAGAAGTGAGCAGGCCATTGTTGAACACTCTATATGCCAACCTGGTCTTCCTTCTCCCCAAGGACTTTGCCAAGCTGGTTCTCCCTCCTTCTTTGCCTTCCAAAGTGCAAAGTCCATAGGATTTCTCTTCCTTTCATCTACTTCTATTCTTGCACCAGCCTCTAAATCCTCTATGCTTTGATGACTAAGCTTCCCATATTCTTTAAATTTAGTTGTATCAAAATAAACATCCCCATCAACAGCATAGGCAAATCCCTTATCCTCTAAGTCCTTTACAAACTTTATAATCTCATTTATATATTCTGTGGCTCTTGGATTTACAGTTGCTCTTTTTAAATTTAATGCATCTGCATCCTTGTAATATTCGCCAATATATTTTTCTGCCACATCCTTTACAGTAACACCCTCTTCATTAGCCCTTTTAATCATCTTATCATCGATATCTGTGAAGTTTTGAATGAATTTTACTTGATAACCTCTGTACTCAAGGTATCTTCTAATTGTGTCAAATACAATGAAGGTTCTTGCATTACCTATGTGGAAGAAATTGTAGACAGTAGGTCCGCATACATACATTTTAACAACGTTAGGTTCTACAGTTACAAAATCCTCCTTCTGTCTTGTCATAGTATTAAAAACCTTAATTCCCATAATATCACCTCTTTTATATAAATTTACCCCTCCATCTCCTTAGAGACGAAGGGGCACTCCGTGGTTCCACTCTAATTAGGCAAAAGCCTCACTCAAAATTATAACGGAATTACCGTTCCTACCTACTAACATTTCGGTAGAAAAGCTCAAGGACGCACTAAAGGAGTGTCCATATAGCTGCTCACAGCCTAAGACAGCTACTCTCTGAAATGGATTACCTCCTTATTCTTCCCTTCATTGCCTTTTATTTTATTATAGCAAATTTTGTTTTACATATTCAATTCTTTTAATCAACATATCTCTACCTAATATTTCAAGAACATTTACAAGTTCAGGACCGTGCACTTGTCCTGTTACAGCAACTCTTATAGGCATAAATAACGCCTTTCCCTTTGCACCTGTTCTCTTTTTGATTTCATTCATTATATCCTTTGCATTTTCTTTAGTAACAACTTCTGTTTCTAATAATATATTCTTAAATTCATCAAGTAGTGCAGAAACATGTTCTTGCTTTAATACTTCTTTTGCTTCTTCATTTTCTAATTTAACTTCTTCACCAAAGAATATACCTACGTGATTTACTATTTCTGAAACATTAGATAATCCGCCTCTTACTGTATCTACTATCTTTGATATCCATTCTCTATTTGTATTTGCAAATTCCTCTGTAATAAATTCTCCCTTAACAAGATGAGGAATTGCTAAATCAACTATTCTATCAAGTTCTGCATTTCTTATATAAATACCATTTATATGGTTTAATTTGTCAATATCAAAAACTGCTGGATTTTTACTTACTCTGTTTATATCAAACATTCTTTCAAGTTCTTCCATAGAGAATATTTCTTCTTCTCCCTCAGGTGACCAACCAAGTAATGCAAGGAAATTTATTATAGCCTCTGGAAGATATCCAGCATCTCTATATTGTTCTACCCAAGTTGAACCGTGACGTTTGCTCATTTTTGTTCTGTCTTTTCCAAGTATTAAGGAAACGTGTGCAAACTTTGGTATATCAAATCCCAATGCCTTATATATAAGAATTTGTCTTGGCGTATTTGAAAGGTGTTCTTCTCCACGAATTACTGTTGTTATTTCCATTAAATAATCATCTATTGTAACAGCAAAGTTGTAAACAGGTATGCCGTCTGATTTTACAATGATAAAATCACCAATATCGTTTGAATTAAACTCTACTCTCCCTCTAACTAGGTCATCTACTACTATAAGTTCATCTTCTGGTACTCTAAATCTTACAACAGGTTTTCTACCTTCCTTCTCAAGCCTTTCTCTATCCTCTTTTGTTAAATGTCTGCACTTACCTGAATATCTTGGCATTTCTCCTCTTTGTAGAGCTTCTTCTCTTTCTCTTTCAAGCTCTTCTTCTGAACAGTAGCATAGATATGCCTTTCCTTCATCTAAAAGTCTTTGAACATAAGGATTGTATATATGTACCCTTTCTGTTGATCTATATGGTCCGTGTTCTCCTCCAACCTCTATTCCTTCATCCCAATGAATTCCAAGCCATTTTAATCCTTCAATGATTACCTTTTCTGATTCCTCAGTAGAACGATTTAAATCTGTATCTTCAATTCTAAGCAAAAACTTTCCGCCAGTTTTCTTAGCATAAAGATAGTTAAATAGTGCTGTTCTTGCACCACCTATATGCAAATGCCCTGTTGGACTTGGGGCAAATCTAACTCTTTCCATAGTACACCTCCGTAAAAATTATATACTAATACAATTTTATATATTTATTCATTTTTTTTCAACACATATATCAAAAAAGCTACAGCAATAGCTGTAGCTCAGATTGTTGACAAACCTGTTCGTTAGCTAAAGTATGAAAAAAGCCCCATGAATGGATTTCAATGGGCTCTTTCGTGAGCTTTAGCAATTATTGCTTTTCGACTTTGAAAAAGTCCGTAATTCGGCACAGGACGTGCCGAGCCGAGCGGCCATCAGGACGATGGCATCGCGAGGGTAGGACTTTTTCAAACAAAGAAAGGCTTAGAATTGCTTAGCGAAATGAATCGATGCCCAAGAAATCCTTCATGGGGCTAATCAATATATAACTTTTTCAACAGCCTGAGCTACAGCAATAGCTGTAGCTCTTTTATGCATTCTTCTTTTGAATTATATTCGCAAGCATCATTGGATCAATATTTCCACCAGTTAAAACACAAACAACATTCTTCCCTGGCATATTAACCTTACCGTTTATAACAGCAGCTGCTGTTGTAGCACCAGCCCCTTCAACTACAAACTTTGATTTTGAAAGAAGTCTATAAATTGCATCCTCAATTTCATCCTCTGATACAGTAACCACATCATCAACATATTTTTTAATTATATCAAAAGTTAAATCCCCTGGAGTCTTAACTGATATACCATCTGCAAGTGATTTTACACCTGGCAATGTTACAATTTTCCCTGCATCAAGCGACGCTCTTGTTGATGCTATAACTTCAGCCTGAACTCCTATCACCTTTATACTTGGCTTTATTTCCTTCATTGCAATTGCTATACCTGATATAATACCTCCTCCACCTATTGGAACAACAATAGCATCCACATCACTAAACTCATTTAATATCTCAAGACCTATAGTTCCCTGTCCTGCAATTACATAAGGATCATTGAATGGGTGAACAAATGTAGCACCTGTCTCCCTTTGAATTTCAACTGCCTTTTGATAACAATCATCATATACAAGTCCATATTGAACTACTGTAGCACCATATGATTTAGTTGACTCCACTTTAGTCTTTGGAGCAGTCTCTGGCATACATATAGTTGCATTTATACCAAAAACCTTGGCAGCATATGCAACCCCCTGTGCATGATTTCCTGCTGATGATGCAATAACTCCCTTTTTTCTTTCTTCTTCTGTTAGGCTTGCTATTTTGTTATAGGCACCTCTTAATTTAAACGCATTTGTCTTTTGTCTATTCTCCGCCTTTAGAAAAACATTCATTCCAGTTAATTGAGTTAAGCTATAGGACTTAGCAAGTTCTGTCTTTCTTACTACACCATCTAATCTTTTTTGAGCCTCTTTAATCATTTCAAAAGTAACTTGCATATTTTTCCCTCATTCCTATAAAAATTTTAAATTATCTTAATTTTAATATACAATACTCGACAAAAAAATTCAATTAAGATTATACGCTTATTTGTGCATTTTAGCTCATATTCATTAATTTTCGTCTATTATTAGTAATTATACTATTTTTATTAACATTTTCACTGTATATATCATCAATACTCTTAATAACTAATATTTTACAATGCATTAAAAAAATATTTTTCATTATGTCCGCATTACACAAACATAATATTACTGTAAGTTAACACATAAACCAAAATCACATTTGAAACGGATATAAAACATCTTATGTATATTTTCTGCATATTTTATAGTATAAAATAAATTTTAGGAGGTTTTCCCCTTGGAAACAAAATATAAGGAACGTTCTCTTGTAGGTCCAATTTTCAAGATGAACTCCCTTGAAAAAACTCTTATTAACCTTTCATACCACTTAAAGGGAATTAAAGTATCAAAAGAATCTATGCCTATATATCGTGAAATCTACAATGATTATTTAACTTCTCTTTCTTATTTTTCTCAAAGTCTTGGATTTATAAAATGCCTATACCTTTGCAACTCTAATCCCTCTATGAAGAGTTATCTACTTAACAACCTTTTCACCCAAGCCTATAGGAAACTTAATAACATAGATTCAAAACTTAAACTTGTTGAAGTTGATGATATCTATTTAGAGAGCAAAAAAATACTTGAGGACAAAATTTCATACATTACCTCAAGTATGAAGGATTTATTGGATGATTTAATTCATTATTGATAAAATTATTAAGTGCCAAGAACAAGCAAAACTTCTTGGCACTAATCTTTTATACAAAACATTAATTGCTTAAATCAAAAGTAAATATAATAATTGAAATATAGAAATAGCAAGTGGTATTATTACGATTGCCATTAGCCACTTCTTTTTAGCTATCGCCCGATAAATGAGTATAATAATACCAATAACCAAAGTTGCCATTATAGCAAAAATAGTCATAAACTTACCTTCTTTGCATCATACTTTAAAACCATTAAATCAAGTTCTAAATACTACTTCTTCTCTACTAAACATATACCTTGCAAATAGAATAGCAGCTATTATATAAACTATTGCCCACACAAATGTTATGACTATGTGCATAGGATTATAAACTCCAATAATAAATTCCTTTATAATAAGCGAAATATTTGCAAGAGGAATATTGAACATCATTGTAGATGCACTCTTTACATCCATCATATAGGTTCCATAGGCAACAATCATACCAATTATTGTAACAGGCGATAAATAGGTTTGAGCTTCTTTAAAGGACCTTGCATATATACTAACAGCAAGTTCAACTGCTGCAAAAATCATATTAAGTATTATAGCTGTAACTCCGATTAAAACAAGAGAGCCTATTGAAATTTTTAATCCAACATCACCCATAAAATCCATAGAATATTTAAAGGCTATATAGAGTCCCGTTAAAGATGATGTTGTTCCTATTATACCCATAACAGTTATAGCAAAAAGCTTTCCAAACAATAGCTGCATTCTGCTTGCCTGTGTTGTAAGAAGTGGTTCGAGAGTTCCTCTCTCCTTTTCTCCTGCACCTAAATCAACTGCAGCAGCCATAGGTCCTGTAATTGCATATATAATCAAGTAAAGTGGCAGAAGCATTGTTAACATAAGAGCTCCTCCACCTGCCTTTTCTCTATTTACAGGCTCATTTTTAACATCAACAGGACTTAATATAGATACATCTATTCCCCTCTTTTCAAGTCTTCCTTTCACAACCTCATCCTTATATGTATTAATAACATCCTTAACAACATCTAATGCTGTTTGAGAATTTGTACTCTCTGAATCATATATAATTTTTATATCCGACATTTTTTCCTGTGATAGTTTTTCATCAAAATCTTCCTCAACCACAACAGCCAAATATATAGTTCCCTTTTTTACTTCCTCTTGATAGTCCTTAGTTTCAACTATCTTTATATTAGGTACACTACTTAAGAAATTTTTAAAGGAAGACTCCTCTCCAATATAGGCTATCTTTACTTCCTTTGCTACCTTTTCAGTTGTACTTTTAACCCCTTTACCTATTAGGCCAAATAGTAACGGAAAAAGCACCAAAGGTAAAAGAACTGACATTATAACTGTTTTTCTATCCCTAAATAAATCCTTTAATTCCTTCTTAAAAACAATTCCCCACAAACTATTCATCTTTATCCCCCACCAATCTTAAAAATACTTTTTCTAAATCTTCTCCATTATATTCTCTTCTTAAATCTTCGATTTTTCCGTCATACACAATTCTTCCCTTATGTATAATTACCACTCTATCACACAGCCTTTCAACTTCCCTCATACTGTGACTTGAAAATATAATAGCTCTTCCTTTTTTCTTACAATCTAATATAAAATCCTGAACTATTGCACTTGATGATACATCAAGTCCTATTGTAGGCTCATCAAAGAGCATAACATCGGGATTATGAACA
Organism: Caloramator proteoclasticus DSM 10124; assembly: GCF_900129265.1. Taxonomy (GTDB): domain Bacteria; phylum Bacillota; class Clostridia; order Clostridiales; family Caloramatoraceae; genus Thermobrachium; species Thermobrachium proteoclasticum. The sequence goes on from NZ_FQVG01000015.1 coordinate 12,691, forward strand.
ATCGACCTTGCTATTGCAACCTTCTGTTTCATACCCCTTGAAAATTTACCAACACGTCTATCTATATATTCCTTCATATCAAGCATCTCTGCTAAAAACTCAATATTTCTGTTTGCTTCTTCACTTGAAAGACCACTTAAATCCGCAAAATACTTTATATTTTCTCTTGCTGTCAGCCTATCGTATAATCCTACTTCTCCACCAAACAATATTCCTATCTTCTTTCTAACCTTATCGGGTTCATTTACCAAATCTAATCCACAAATCTTTGCTGTGCCTGACGTTGGTTTTAACATCGTAGATATCATTCTTAAAGTTGTTGTTTTTCCAGCTCCATTTTCTCCCAAAAGTCCAACAATCTCACCCTTATCAACTTTAAAACTAACATTATCAACTGCTGTTACTTCTTTAAACTTTTTTGTTAACCCAATTACCTCTATCATTCTATTCCCCCCTTATTAAAGTACAAACAGCGTGGGCTGCAATTCCCAAGCCCTCACCTGTAAAACCAAGTCCCTCCTCTGTTGTAGCCTTAACATTGACATCATAAATACTTACTTTGCAAACCTCTGCTATATTTTTTCGCATTCCTTCAATATAGGGTGCCATCTTTGGTCTTTGGGCTATAATTGTAGCATCAATGTTGTTTACTCTATATCCCTTCTCCTCAATTATCTTAATCACATATTCAAACAGCTTTAAACTATCTGCACCCTTAAACCTTTCATCTGTATCTGGAAAATGCTTGCCTATATCCCCTAATGCAGCAGCACCTAAGATTGCATCCATTATAGCGTGTAAAAGAACATCTGCATCAGAATGTCCTAAAAGTCCCTTTTCGTAAGGTATTTTTACTCCTCCTATTATAAGTTCTCTACCTTCTACAAGCCTATGTACATCATAACCGTGTCCTATTCTCATACTACACCTCCTATTTATACAAATTTTACCACACAGCTAAATGAAATCCAAGCAGTATTTATATCCTTTAACAACCTTTTAACATATAATAAATATACACTAATAAACTTTAATTGATAAGCTCATTTAATACAAAAACCCACAATGGAATATAAAATACCTTCTACAATCCATTGTGGGCATTTTACCTAGAAACTTTACAAATAAAACCCTAATTTAAAATTACACATAGAATAGCAGCTTTTCATAGCTTGGGAATGGCCATTTATTTTCATCAATTAGTGTCTCTAATTTATCTCCATAGACTCTTACATTCTTCATCTTTTCTGCCACTCTATCTCTAAATATACAAGCCTTCTCAAATATATCCCCATTAAAGCTATGTGCTTCTTCAAGTACAGCTTCAAGCTCTAAGGTTTCCTTCTTTAATAGATTTAAATTAAGCTGTAATTCTTTTAATAACTCAGCTTGAGTTGTTAAATCTAAATCAGGCATAGCCATCTTAACTACATTAATGGAATTTGCAATATTTGTAACTTCACCTAAAACTACAGGGATAATTTGCTTTTTAACCATATCTATCATTGTTCGTGCTTCTATATTAATATGCTTTATATATTCCTCAAGCTTTATTTCATATCTTGCTCTTAGCTCAACTTCTGTAAATACTCCGTGCTTTGTAAAAAGATTTATTGATTTTTCTGAAATCCAAGCTGTAATTGCATCCACAGTATTCTTAATATTTTTAAGTCCTCTTCTTTCAGCCTCTATTATCCAATCCTCCGAATATCCATCACCATTAAATATTATCCTCTTATGATTCTTTACTATCTCTTTAACTATTGCATTAACCTCTGAATCAAAATCCTTTGCCCCTTCAAGTCTATCTGCAATTTCACTTAAAACCTCTGCAACTGCTGTATTTAAAACAACATTTGGGTTTGCGATAGAAGCTGATGATGGAACCATTCTAAATTCAAACTTATTTCCTGTAAATGCAAAAGGTGATGTTCTATTTCTATCTGTTGCATCCTTTGGTAGTGGTGGTAGTGTATTAACCCCTATTCTTAAATATTCTCTTTCTCTCTTTTCTGTTCCATTTCCCTTTTCAATGTTTTCAAGTATTTCTGTTAATTGTTCACCTAAAAACATAGATATTATAGCAGGTGGAGCTTCATTTGCACCAAGTCTATGATCATTTCCTGTATTTGCAGCAGATGCCCTTAAAAGCTCAGCATACTCATCAACAGCCTTTATAACTGCACTTAAAAATATCAAAAATTGTGCATTTTCGTGTGGAGTTTTTCCTGGTTCAAAAAGATTCTGGCCTTCATTTGTAGAAAGCGACCAGTTGTTATGCTTTCCAGAACCATTTACTCCTGCAAAGGGTTTTTCGTGTAAAAGACAGGCTAAGTTATGTCTATTTGCAACCCTTTTTAGAGTATCCATAATAACTTGGTTGTGGTCTGTTGCAATATTTGCATTTTCAAAAATAGGTGCAATTTCGTGCTGTGCTGGTGCTACTTCATTATGCTTTGTTTTAACTGGTATACCCATCTTCCAAAGTTCATAGTCTAAATCCTTCATAAAGTTTGCAACTCTATCCTTTAAGCTTCCAAAATAATGGTCTTCAAGTTCTTGTCCCTTTGGAGGCTTTGCCCCAAATAGCGTTCTTCCTGTAAAAACCAAATCCTTTCTTTTTAGATAAAGGTCCTTATCTATTAAAAAGTATTCCTGTTCTGCTCCAACTGTTGCAAATACTCTCTTTGCTGTTGTATTTCCAAATAATCTTAATATTCTTAATGCCTGTTTTGAAACTGCCTCCATTGAACGTAGAAGTGGTGTCTTTTTGTCTAACGCCTCTCCTGTATAGGCACAAAATGCAGTAGGAATACAAAGAGTTAATCCGCCCTCGTCCTCCTTCAAAAATGCATAGGATGTAGCATCCCAAACAGTATAACCTCTTGCCTCAAAGGTTGCTCTAATTCCACCCGATGGGAAGGATGAGGCATCTGGCTCTCCCTTTATTAAAGATTTACCTGAAAACTCAGTTATTGCTCTTCCTTCACTTATAGTATTTAAAAAGGATTCGTGCTTTTCTGCTGTAATTCCTGTCATAGGTTGAAACCAGTGGGTATAATGTGTTGCTCCCTTTTCTATTGCCCAATCCTTCATAGCGTTGGCAACAACATCTGCAACTGATGGGTCAAGAGGAACACCTTCATCCATTGTCCTTCTTAATGCTTTGTAAACATTTTTAGGTAATCTCTCCCTCATCACTTCATCATTGAATACATTTTCACCAAAAACTTGCTTCAAATCAATTTTTCCATTTGCCATATAAAACCCCTCCTAATCTTCAAAAAAAAGATACGGCGCCCCTTAAATACACTTTTGTGTATATAAGGAAACGCCGTTGTTTCCGATAATCTATTTACTTCACATAGTATATTATATTAAAGTCATACAAAAATTGCAACTTCTTTTTTGAAAAATTTCATTTTTTTTAATATTAGCTCTGCTAAATATATATCTTCCTTAGTTGTTATTTTTATATTATCATAGGAACCTTCCACAACAGCTACCTTTTTTCCTAACTGTTCTACCAAGCTTGTATCATCAGTTGCAAAGATCCCCTTTTCCTTAGCATACTCGTGGGCCCTTAAAATCAATTGGTATTGAAAGGTCTGTGGAGTTTGAATAAAATATATACTATTTCTATCTAAAGTCTGTTGAAAAAAATCACCCTCTACAAGTTTTACTGTATCCTTTGCCTTAACAGCAAGAGCAGAGGCTCCATATTTTTTTGCCATATTTATTGTTTCTAATATATGTTCCTTTTTTACAAAGGGCCTTGCACCATCGTGTATGACCACTATGTCGCTTCTTTTACATTCAACTAAACCATTATATACAGAATGCTGTCTTTCTTCTCCTCCACATACTATTGCTTCAATCTTTTTATATCCATATCTTTCAACAATATTTTCTTTAAAATATTCTATTTCATCCTTTGAAACTACCACAACTATATTGTCTATAAATTCAGCCTCTTCAAATACGTCTATTGTTCTTGATATTACCTCTTTGCCATCTATTAAGAGATACTGCTTGTTATATCCTAATCCCATCCTCTTGCCTTTTCCTGCCGCAACAATAAGTGCTGTAACCATAATTCCTCCTATACTGCTTTATCCTGTGCATTTTTAAGTTTCGCAAATATCATTCTTCCTGCTGCTGTTTGAAGAACACTTGTTACAACAACATCAACTATTTCTCCAACATACTTTTTTCCACCTTCTACAACAATCATTGTTCCATCATCAAGATATGCAACACCCTGTCCAGACTCTTTTCCATCCTTTATGATATGGATATTCATCTCTTCCCCAGGTATAACAACCGGCTTTACTGCATTAGCAAGCTCGTTTATATTTAACACTGGTACACCCTGAAACTCTGCAACTTTATTTAGATTAAAATCATTTGTTATAACCTTACCACCTAAACTTTCTGCAAGTTTTAAAAGTTTACTATCAACCTCCGCTACATTTGGGAAATCCTTATCACATATTTCTACATTTACAGGAAGTTCCTTTTGAATTTCATTTAATATATCAAGTCCTCTTCTACCTCTTGCCCTTTTCAAATTGTCGGATGAATCAGCGATATGCCTTAACTCTTCAAGAACAAACTGAGGAATGACTATAGTACCTTCAATAAACCCAGTCTTTAGAATATCTAATATTCTTCCATCAATAATTACACTGGTATCAAGTATTTTAGGCTGGCTTGGTCTTATATCTAACTTCTGCTTTTTGTCCTTAGTAAATTTCTTCATAAATGTAAATACATTTGAAAGTTCATCTTTTTTCTTAATTGCTACATTTACACCTAATGTACCAAAAACAATGTTAACTATTAAGGATATGACACTCCCTATTGCTGATAAAACAGAGTTAGTCTGTAAAAAGCTTGCAACTGAACCAATAAGCAGGTTTGCTATTAAAAGTCCTATAATAAGTCCAACTACTCCAATTATTATTTCATTAGTTGGAACCTTCTGTAACCCCGCTTCTAATAGTTCAACCAATTTCCACACCATAGAAATAATAAAGGGTGATATTATATAAAATATTAGTCCTATGAATAAAATGCCAAAAATATAAATTATGATTCCTGTAAGTGATGTTGGATTGATATTAAATAAATGCTTGATATAATCGATTTTAACAACAATATCCGTCAATACATACCCTAATATTAGCCCTGATATAGTTAAAAGCCATCTGAATATCTTATTTAGCATTTATACACCTCCTATTACATATATTTTCCATATTTTAATATCTACTATACAACAATTATAAAAAAAAAGCAATGAATGTAAAAGATAATATTATTATATTTTTATTAATTTTAAGACAATAAGTTATTAATTATTTTTTGCTTCCCTTCGTCAATTGATACATTTAGCACAATAGAAATTTCACTGGATAAAAATAAAATAAAATTCTCTAATACCTTCTCTTCACTTTTAGATAACTGTTTTTTTTGTGATAAAAAATTGATATCTCTTATAATGTCTGCCATCTCATAAGGGTCGCCTTTAGATAGTATTGATTCATATAGTTTTAATCTATCTATCCATTTTGGAGGAAGACTCTTAGGAGATCCACTCCTTTTGTTAAATATTGTTTCGAGCTCTTCTTTTTCTATAACTCTTCTTATCTTTTTATAACTATTATCATCTACAGGTAACATAATCTCTATACCTTCTATTACGAATTTTATCATATAATATCTTTTTATCTCTTTTAATATCTCCCTTTCTTCTATATTAACTATAGTTCCTGCCCCAAATTTAGGATGATATATTTTATCACCTATATTAAACATAGCAACCCCTCTTTTATTTAAAATAAACCTCTTAATTCATTATATTAATATCTTTTTTAATATGTTAAATATTGTATACATTAAAGCATTACATTTGACACATTAAAGTAAGAATATTTATAATATTATTAAAGCAAAGTTTACCCCAACATATTGTAAGCTTTGTACCTCCTGTTTAATTATTAAGAAAAGGGGTGTAAGCATATGAAGGACATAATAATCGATGACTTTCAAAATGCCGTATCTGAATCATTAATAAGGCACAAAAGTATTTTAGACATAATGACCAAACTTAATGAATCACAATCTCGTATTAACAGAGCTATTGCAAAGTCTGCAACAAATTGTGGTTGTATTAAGATAGACGCAGAAAAACAAAAGCTGCCTAACGACTGCTCTTTAGAGGAAGCTTCAAAACTTCTATCATATCAGATTACGGGGAAACTTTGCGATAACTGCCGCGAAGTTCTTGAGGATGAAATTGGAACAGAACTATATTATCTTGCTGCACTCTGTGATGCATTAAACATCAACTTATTTGATGTATTACTAAAGGAATATAAAAACATAACCACCCTCGGAAAATTTTCAATGCTGTAAAAAATAGGGCTATATTTAGCCCTATATTCTTCTGTTTAAAATTACCTGTTCCTGTATCTTTCTTAATCCTTCCTTTATTGCTCTTGCTCTTGCCTCTCCAATACCTTCTACTGCATCGAGTTCCTCAATTGTAGCATTTAAAATATTTTTAAACTGTCCAAAGGTCTTAACCATATTTTCAACAACAACCTGAGGAAGCTTTGGTATTTTATTTAATAGCCTATATCCCCTTGGTGATATCATTGTTTCAAACATAGCATCCGGTGCATATCCTAAAACTTTACTTACAACATTTATGTCTATTAAATCATCAGACGTAATACTTCTTATTGCCTTTTGAACATCTGAAACATCGCGTTCTGCATAATCCTTTATAAGAAGCATACCCTCTTCTTCTACTCCATCCGCCAAATCATCAAGCTGCATTGAAACAAGCCTTCCTTCATTACCAAGCTCATATATATACTTTTCAATCTCGTACACAATTCTCATTACCATTTCATTTCTTTGAACTGCAACAGTTACATCGTAGGCTGTAACTAAATCTTCAAATTCAAGTGCAGACAGATTTGACATAGCCTCATCTAAGACCTGTTTATATCTTTCAAGAGTCTGTATTGCTTGATTAGCCTTTGTAAGGATTATACTTATATCCTTCAACACATATTTAAAATTTCCCTTATATACTGTAATTACATTTCTTCTTTGAGAAATGGCAATAACTAAATTCCCAGTCTGCTTTGCAACCCTATCCGCAGTTCTATGTCTTGTTCCTGTTTCTGTTGTTGGAATAGTTGGATCAGGTATTAATTGAGTATTTGCATATAGAATTCTTTTTAAATCGCTACTGATTATAATTGCACCATCCATCTTTGCAAGCTCATATAAATACGAAGGTGAATATTCACTGTTTATATAAAAGCCACCATCTACTATCTTCATAATCTCTTCTTGATCACCAATGACAATAAGTCCACCTGTCTTTGCCTTTAAGACATTTTCAAGTCCATCCCTTAGGGGTGTTCCTGGAGCCATTAGCTTTAAAACATTCAAAAGTTCAGTTTCTCTATATCTCATATCAACTATCCCCCTAATACCTCTTCTAATACTTCATATATATTTTTAACTCCAATTACATTTATGTCAAGTTTATCCTCTATAGCCTTTATATTTTCATAGGGAATTATGCACCTTTCAAATCCAAGCTTCTGTGCCTCTAATATTCTCTTTTCAATGAAATTTACTCCTCTAACCTCACCTGTAAGCCCTAATTCGCCAATTACAACCGTCTTAGAATCAATAGGAATATTCCTAAAACTTGAAGCAATTGCACAAACTATACCTAAATCACAGGCTGGTTCATCTAACTTTAAACCTCCAACAACATTAATGTAGGCATCAAAGGTTTGAAGCTGCATACCTACTCTTTTTTCTAAAACTGCCATTAAAAGAACTACTCTATTATAATCTATTCCTGTTGCCATTCTTCTTGGCATACCAAAGGCTGTTGCAGAAGTTAGTGCTTGTATCTCAACAAGTACAGGTCTTGTTCCCTCTAAGCTACATACAACAGCAGAACCCGGAACATCTTCAGGCCTTCCAGAGAGCATAACCTCTGATGGATTAAGCACCTCTTTCAATCCATCACCCTTCATCTCAAATATTCCAATTTCATTTGTTGATCCAAATCTATTCTTTACAGCTCTTATAACCCTGTAGGTATGATGTCTCTCCCCTTCAAAATATAAGACAGTATCAACCATATGTTCTAAGACTCTTGGGCCTGCAATTGCTCCTTCTTTAGTAACGTGTCCAACTATAAATATTGGTATAGAAAGGCCTTTTGCAATTCTCATAAATGTAAGCGTAGACTCTCTAACTTGACTTACGCTTCCTGGTGCAGATTGCAGCTCCATTTTAAACATTGTTTGTATAGAATCAACTATTATTATATCTGGTTTTAAATTTTGTATATGCTTCTCTAAAATATCAAGATTTGTTTCAGATACAATGTAAAGGTTACTGCCTTTAACCTTCAACCTCTGTGCTCTAATTTTAATCTGTTTTTCTGATTCCTCTCCTGATATATAAAAAACTTTATAACCATTTAATGACAAATTTTTGGATACCTGAAGAAGAAGGGTTGATTTTCCAATACCTGGATCTCCACCTACTAAAATTAGAGAACCTCTAACTATTCCTCCTCCTAAGACTCTATCAAGTTCATCTAATCCTGTCTTTAACCTTTCTTCCTCCGTAATCTCTATCTCATCCACAGTAAGAGGCATTATTATATTGGTTGTAGCTATATATGCTTTATCATTATTTTGTTCTATTTCTTCAACTAAGCTATTCCAGACGCCACACTCGGGGCATTTACCCATCCATTTTGGAGACTCATATCCACATTCTTGACAAATGAATTTAGTTTTAATCTTTGGCATAATATCACTTCCACAATTTCAAAAATTTTTTTATCCATTTTAATATTTTACACTAAGTTATAAAAAAATAAATATAAACTATAAAAAAATAAGGGGAATTTTTACTCCCCTTATTTATCGAATACAATCTCTCCATCCTTTACATCCATTTTAACTTTATCGCCCTTCTTGATATTACCCTTTAACATTTCTTCTGATAGCTTATCCTCAACAGCCTTAGTAATTGCACGTCTTAGAGGTCTTGCACCATATACTGGGTCAAATCCAGCCTTTGCAAGATGTTTCTTTGCCTCTTCTGTATACTCTACTTCTATGTCTAAATCCTTTAACCTCTTAATTACACTATTCAGCATCAATTCAACTATCTTTTCTATATCCTTTTCTTCAAGTGGATGGAATACTATTATATCATCAATTCTATTTAAAAACTCAGGTCTAAATGTTCTCTTTAAATCCTCCATTACATTTTCCTTCATCTTTTCATAGGAATTTTCCTTATCCTTTTCTGTATTTGCCGCAAAACCAAGGTTCTGCTGTTTCTTTATCGTACTTGCCCCAACATTTGATGTCATTATAACTATTGTATTTTTAAAATCTACAGTTTTTCCTTTACCATCGGTCAATCTTCCATCCTCAAGTATTTGTAATAATATATTAAATACATCTGGATGTGCCTTTTCTATTTCATCAAACAATACAACTGAATATGGCTGTCTTCTAACCTTTTCTGTTAGTTGTCCTCCCTCCTCGTAACCTACATATCCAGGAGGTGAACCTATAAGTCTTGATACAGCGTGCTTTTCCATATATTCTGACATATCAATTCTAATCATTGCATTTTCATCACCAAACATTGCCTCTGCAAGTGCCTTTGTAAGTTCTGTCTTACCTACCCCAGTTGGACCTAAGAAGATGAAGGAACCTATTGGACGTTTTGGATCCTTAAGTCCTACTCTTGCACGCCTTACTGCACGAGCTACTGATTTTACAGCTTCTTCTTGTCCTACAACCCTATTATGAAGTATCTCTTCAAGTTTTAGAAGTTTTTCTGATTCTGTTTCAGTTAATTTATTTACTGGTATATTAGTCCATCTTGATACAACATTTGCAATATCCTCTGCTGTAACCGATAGAATCTCATTGTCCTTCTTATTTTGCCAATTATCCTTTAATCTATTAAGTTCATTAACAAGCTCCTGCTCTCTATCTCTTAATTTTGCTGCCTTTTCATATTCCTGCATATTTACAGCTTCATCCTTATCCTTTTTAACCTTTTCTATTTCTTCTTCTAATTTCTTGATATCCGGTGGTGCTGTTAATGTCTTTAACCTTACCTTTGAAGCTGCTTCATCCATAAGGTCTATTGCCTTATCTGGTAGATATCTATCTGTTATATATCTATGCGAAAGGGTAACTGCTGCTTCTATTGCTTCATCAGTTATCTTTACCTTATGATGTGCTTCATATTTATCCCTTAATCCCTTTAATATTAGTATTGATTCCTCTACGGAAGGTTCTCCTACCATAACAGGTTGGAATCTTCTCTCTAAAGCTGAATCCTTTTCAATATATTTTCTATATTCATCAATTGTAGTTGCACCAATAACCTGTAATTCTCCCCTTGCAAGGGCAGGTTTTAAAATATTTGATGCATCCATAGCACCCTCTGCTGCACCTGCACCTACAATTGTATGAACCTCATCAACAAACAGTATTACATTTCCTGCCTTCTTTATATCATCCATTACCCTCTTTAATCTTTCTTCAAATTCACCCCTATATTTTGAACCTGCAATCATACCTGACAAATCAAGAGTTACAACCCTTTTATTCTTTAGTATCTCTGGCACATTACCTTCTACTATCTTTTGTGCCAATCCTTCTGCTATAGCTGTCTTACCAACACCAGGTTCTCCTATAAGGCAAGGATTGTTCTTCGTTCTTCTACATAATATTTCTATTACCCTTTCAGTTTCTTCTTCTCTTCCTATTACAGGATCAAGTTTACCTGACTTTGCAAGTTCAGTTAAATCACGACCAAACTGATCAAGGTTTGGAGTGTTAGCCTTTACCTTTTTATCCTGTCTTGTTTTTGTTTGCACCTCATTGTTCTGTGACATATTTTGAATTAAATCATTTCTTACTTTGTTAAAATCAAGTCCCATCTTTTCAAGTAATGTAAATGCAACTCCTTCTCCTTCTCTTATTATTGCAAGGAGAAGATGCTCTGGTGCAATAAAGCTATGGTTTAAGGAGCTTGCTTCTCCCTTTGCAACTTCAATTAATCTTTTAGTTCTCGGAGTAAGTTCAAGTTGTTTTAAGAAAAAGTCAACTTCACCTGCTCCCTCTACATTAATTATTTCCTGTCTTAATTTATTTGCATCTATTCCGTATTCAGATAAAACCTTTGAAGCATAACCACCTTCTCTTATAATTCCAAGAAGAATATGCTCTGTTCCAATAAAATTATGTCCGAGTCTTTGGGCCTCTTCTGCCGCCAAATTTATAACCCTTTGACTTCTTTCTGTAAATCCTCCAAACATAATATACACCTCCTTAACTTAACTTTTCTCTTATTAGTTTTGCTCTAACTATATCTCTGTCCCTTGGATTTAAATCTCTATTTTCTAAAAGTTGCAATGTGGCTGGTTGGACGCTTACAAACAACTCATTTAGACTATCTACTTTTACATCCTTTATTATACCCATTTCTACTCCCATTCTAACCTTAGATATAAGTTCTAAGCTCTCCTGTGTTGATATGCTTCTTGCAAATTTTAATATGCCAAGTGACCTATAAAGTTCATCCTCAAGCTCAACAGATTGTTTTTCAAGAAGCATTTCCCTTGCCTTCTTTTCCTTCTCTACAATCTTTTTAGTTACAGCTATAAGATTATTTATTATTTCATCCTCTGAAAGACCTAATGTTATTTGATTAGAAATTTGATATACGTTACCAAGTGCATTGCTTCCTTCTCCATAAAGTCCTCTTATTGTTAAACCTACCTGATTTATTGTGTTAATAATATTGTTTATATTTTTTGTGATAGTTAATGCTGGCAGATGAAGCATAACCGATGCCCTAAGTCCTGTTCCAACGTTAGTTGGACAGCTTGTTAAATATCCAAGTTTTGTATCATAGGCATAGTTCACTCTCTGTTCAATCAAATCATCAATTTTGCTTGCAAGTTCATATGCTTCCTTAAGTTTAAATCCAGGATAAATTACCTGAAGTCTAATATGATCCTCCTCATTTATCATTATTGACACATTTTTATCTCTATTAATCATAACTGCTGAAATATCACTTCTATTTATTAAATCCTTGCTAATTAAATGCTTTTCAACCATAGACATTTTTTCATTTAATGAAATATCACTTAAGTTAATAACTTCAAAATCATTTGAAATCACAGAATTACTCTCTAAAATAGCAGATGTAACATCATCTACTACTTTTTTAGCATTCTCCTTATCTAAAAGGTGTGGAAAAGGAATTCCATCTATATTACGTGCAAGTCTTATTCTACTTGTTAAAACAATCCCCTCATCTGATGATTTAGAAAAGAACCACGCCATATCATTCACCCCTTTGGTTATCTAATTTTGATTCAAGATTTCTTATTTCATCCCTAAGCTTTGCAGCCTTTTCATATTCTTCCTTATTTATGGCTATTTTAAGTTCTTCCTTTAATCTCTCAATATCCCTCTTTAACTTTAAATCTCCTCCTGTCCTTGCAGGAACCTTTCCTGTATGTTCTATATTACCGTGTATTCTTTTAATTATAGGTGTAATCTTAGGTGCAAAGGCAGAATAGCATCTACTGCATCCCATTCTTCCTTTATTTCTAAAATCGTTGAAGGACATCTTACAAACAGGACAAACCTCCTCTTCGTAAGTTTTAGGAGCTCCTCCTAACATCTCTACAAATCCATCTAAAATATTTTGGAAGGACATAGGCATACCAAAATTAATGGCAAAATTCATATTTACATCCTCACTCTGCTTTGCACATTCATCACATAGATGAAGTTCAGTCTTTACTCCGTTTATTATCTTTGTTATATGAACATTTGCCTCTTTTTGATTGCATCTTTGACATAACATATTCATACCCCCTATTCTATCATAGTTATTAGGATATTCTTTAATATATGTGCACGTACTTTATTTTTTGTCTCACCATCAAGAGGAATACTCCTATCGCTTATTGCAGCCTTTATTATTGTTGACTCTCGTTCACTTAAAAAACCTCGATCCTTAAAAAGCTCTATAATAGCATTTGCTTCATTTTGGGTCAAACTATCCATTATATTTTCTTTTATTGCTCTTTTTATATACTGATTCTTATCAAGTTCAACCCTTGTTATTCTTATACATCCTCCACCGCCACGTCTACTTTCTATATAATAACCTTTGTCAATTGTAAACCTTGTTGTTAAAACATAATTTATTTGTGATGGTGCACAGTTGAATATATTTGCTAATTCATTTCTCTGTATCTCTAGCACATTTTGTTCGCTTGTCTCAAGCATATTCTTTATAAACTCTTCTATAATATCTGACAGTCTTGCCATCACACCACCTCTTTTGACTTTGACTTTCTTTGACCTTTCATCTATAATTATAATACCACTGTATCACTATTCAAATCTAACTATTACCAATTTATTTTAAATTATAGCCTTTATAGTTTGATTTTTTAAATTATATATTTTTTTCTCATTTTTTTATTAAATAGGTGGTTAAACCACCTATTTTTTATCCTTTTTATTTTTTGACTTTAACTTCTGCTCAACTTCATCTACTCGTTTTCTCTGTTCCTCTGGAGTCATCCAAGCAAACTCAGAAGGAACCATTTCTCCATATAAATGAAGATTGTATTCATCCTTCATACTAACGCCTCCTTGCTATGATATTATATTTACTATCATCATGGCCACCCTTTACAGTTATTTCAAATCCATTGTTTTCTAAAACCCTATTAATATTTTCAGTTTGGGTTGCATCCTTTGCATCAATTGTTATAACAAGTTCATCATTCTTTCCAACTATATCAATTACATCCAATAGTTTTTTTTGATCTAATTGGTCTATAATGCTGCCAAAATTTATTCTATAATCTGACATTATATCCCCTCCTCAATATTTAGTTTTACCCTTTAAAATTTTTTTATAAAGGTATTTATAAGAAATAAAAAAAGAATAAGCCACTTGGCTTATTCTTCTTCCATTTCCTTTTGTTTTTGAGCGTTTTCAATTATTTTTTGACTAATTACAGGAGGAACCTCTTCATAACGTTCAAATCTCATTGTAAAATTGCCTCTTGCTTGAGTCATAGACCTTAATTCTGTAGCATATTTAAACATTTCTGCAAGTGGTACCTCTGCTGTAACAACCTCAAGACCATTCTTTTGTTCCATTCCTAAAACTCTTCCACGTCTCTTGTTAATATCTCCCATAACATCTCCCATATATTCATCTGGAACAGTAACTTCAACGTGCATTATTGGCTCTAATAAAACTGGGTCTGCTTCCTTCATTCCTTTCTTGTATGCTAAAGATGCTGCTGTCTTAAAGGCCATTTCTGATGAGTCAACTGGATGGTATGAACCATCGTGTAAAGTTGCCTTTATTCCTATAACTGGATAGCCTGCAAGAACACCGTGTTTCATAGCTTCTCTTAGACCCTTTTCAACTGCTGGTATGTATTGTCTTGGGACAACACCACCTACAATTTGGTCTACAAATATTAAATCCTCAGTCTCATTTTGTGGTTCAAATTTTATCCAAACATCTCCATATTGTCCGTGACCACCACTTTGTTTTTTATACTTTCCCTGTACATCGGAAGTTTTCCTTATTGTTTCTCTATATGGAACCTTTGGAGTTTCTAATACAACATCTACTCCATATTTATTTTTAAGCTTATTTGCAATTATTTCAATATGAATCTCACCAAGTCCTGAAATAATAGTTTCTGCATTTTCTACATCTCTTGTAATCTTAAAGGTTGGATCTTCTTCAAGTAGCTTATGAAGACCATTTGAAATTTTATCCTCATCTCCCTTTGCCTTTGGTTTAACTGTCATTGATAAACAAGGTTCTGGGAATTCCATCTTACCATATACAATTGGTTTTGAAACATCACAGAGAGTATCTCCTGTTAACGTATACTGCAATTTTGATACTGCTCCTATTTCTCCTGCATAAAGCCTATCTACAGCAATCTGATTTTTTCCCTTTAAAAGATATAATGTTCCTACTTTTTCTATCTTATCTTGAGTAGAGTTATATATAGATGAATCTGCTGCAATACTTCCTGATAGAACTCTAAACAATGACAATCTTCCTACAAACGGGTCTGCAATTGTCTTAAACACAACAGCTGAAAAGGCTTCATCTATGCTTGAATTTCTCTTTTCTATATCTCCTGTCTTTGGATTAATTCCTTCATAGGTTCTCTCTACTGGTGATGGAAAATAGCTAATAATATTATCAAGAAGTGTATGAATCCCTATGTTGTTTACAGCTGAACCACAGAATACAGGAGCTATTTCACAGGATAGTATGCCCTTTTTAAGTCCCATTATTATCTCTTCTTCAGAAAGCTCTCCATCACTTAAGTATTTATCTAATAGTTCCTCATCTGTTTCTGCTACAGCCTCCATAAGTGCACTTCTATATTCATCAATAGTTGGAATAAGTTCACTTGCTACTTCAACATCAACCATTGATTTAAGCTTTGAGTCATAAACCTTAGCTTTTTTGTTTATAATATTAACAACACCTTTAAATTCACTTTCTCTGCCTATTGGAATTTCTATAGGAACAACTGCAAGTCCAAACCTATCCTTCAGACTTTGCAATGCTTTATCATAGCTTGAATTTTCTCTATCTAATTTATTAATAAAAAATGCTCTTGGAATATTATATCTATTAACATAATCCCAGGATTTTTCAGTTCCTACTTGAAGACCTGAAACACCACACACACTAATTAAAGCAGCGTCAACACCCTTAAGACCCTGAATAACCTCTCCTACAAAATCAAAATATCCTGGAGTATCTACTAAATAAATCTTGTGTCCATTCCAAACGCAGTTTGCTACTGCTGATGATATTGATATTTTTCTCTTTTTTTCCTCGGGATCATAGTCTAATATAGAGGTACCATCATCTGTTCTACCTAGTCTGTCGGATTCCTTTGTGTTAAATAGAATTGCTTCTGCAAGAGATGTTTTACCTGTACCTCCATGACCTATAATCCCGATGTTTCGGACATTTTCGGCTTTGTACTCCTTCATATCAATTCCCCCTTTGGCAGTTTTTATGCCTTATTTTTATATTTCTATAGATTTTTTAAAAATCCTTCTAAAATTTTTAAAATTTTTTGAAAATACATCTTTTATTATTTTATACTTTTATTGGTTTTTTATACATTTTATTAATCTTTTATTTATATTGTATTTTTTAGTTACAAATTTTATGTAAAATGTGTATAATATTATTAGTTACTTTTAGGAGGTGCTAAAATTGAAGGAGAACATAAAAAATGAAATCAAAGAATGGTTATATTCCTTAGTAATTGCAGCAGTTCTTGCCTTTACTATAAAAGCTTTCATATTTGATATAATACAGGTTTCAGGAATATCTATGGTTCCTACTCTACATAACAATGATAGGATTATAGTTGAAAAAATAAGTATGTATAGAAAAAAAATTTATAGAGGAGAAATTGTTATATTAGACCCTGGAAGTAAAGGAAGAGGAATATATATAAAGAGAATAATAGGTTTGCCAAACGAAACTGTTGAAATAAAGGATGGAAATGTATATATAAATGGAGATAAACTTCAGGAGGATTATTTAGAACCAGGTACTTATACAGATGTTGATTTAAAGATTACTGTACCCGAAGACTGTGTATTTGTATTAGGTGATAATAGAGAGGTTAGTGAGGATAGTAGATATATAGGGCCTATACCAATAAAGAATCTTAAAGGACACGCTGTTCTTAGAGTTTATCCCTTTAATGATATAAAAAAATTAAGGTAGCAAATGCTACCTTAATTTATCTCTACTCTTTCTCCAGTTACCATATAGATAATACGTTCACATATATTTGTCGTATGATCTGCAACTCTTTCAAGATATCTTCCTACAAATAAAAGCTTTATTCCTTGGTTTAAAAATTTGCTATCCTTTTGTATATACTGAAATACCTCATTTATTACAGTGTCGTATAATTTATCAACTTCTTCATCCATTTCCGCTGCCCTTTTAGCAATCTCTATATCTTGATTTACAAAGGCATCAAGGCTTAATTTTATCATATTTTGAGCTATCTCTGCCATTTTAGGTATGTCTATTAGAGGTTTCATTAAAGACTCATTACCAATCTCCAATGTAATTTTTGCTATATTAACAGCGTGATCCCCTATTCTTTCTAAATCAGTTATTATTTTTAATGCTGAAGCAATCCTTCTTAAATCCTTTGCCATTGGTTGTTGAAGTGCAATTAAGTTTAAACAATCCTTCTCAATTTTTAGTTCCATCTCATCTATAGCATCATCTTCTGTATATATTTCTTTTGCAAGTTCTAAATCTTGATTCTTGAGAGATGTTACTGCTTTGTCTATTATTGTCTCAACCATTGCACCCATTTTAATTAAGTCGTGATTTAATCTTGTTAGCTGTTGATCTAAATGTTCTCTCATATTAACCTCTCCTTTTAACCGAATCTTCCTGTAATATAGTCCTCTGTTCTTTTATCCCTTGGATTTGAGAATATTTTGCTGGTTTCATCATATTCAATTACTTCCCCATTTAAGAAAAATGCTGTATAGTCTGATATTCTTGCTGCCTGCTGCATTGAATGTGTTACTATAATTATAGTATAATCCTTTTTAAGTTCAAGTACTAATTCTTCAATTTTCATAGTTGAAATAGGGTCAAGAGCTGAAGTTGGTTCATCCATCAAAACAACATCAGGCTGCATTGCAATAGCTCTTGCAATACAAAGTCTTTGCTGCTGTCCTCCTGAAAGCTCAAGAGCTGATTTATATATTTTATCCTTTACCTCATCATATAGTGCAACTGCCTTTAGAGTCTTTTCAACTACCTCATCCAATACATCCTTTTTATTTACTCCATTTTTTCTAAGTCCATATACTATATTTTCATATATAGTCTTTGGAAATGGATTGGGTTTTTGAAATACCATACCTATTCTTCTTCTTAGTTCAACAGGCTCCATCTCCTTTGAATAAATATCTTTTCCTTCATATATTATGTTTCCTTCAACCTTAACGTTCTCAATAAAATCATTCATTCTATTTAAAGTTCTCAAAAAGGTTGATTTACCACACCCTGAAGGCCCTATAAAGGCTGTTACATTGTTTTTGTATATATCCATATTAACATCCTTTAAGGCCTTGTGTTCACCATAGTAAAAGTTTAAATTTCTGACACTTAATATTGGTTCCATTTTTTAGCCCCCTTAGTCCTTCATTCTTATTTGATATTTATTTCTTAATATAATTGCAACGGAATTTATTCCAAGCAATATAACAAGAAGCACTATAATTCCTGCTGCTGCAACATCTTGGAAATCCTTCTTTGGCATTCCTGCCCAGTTGAATATCTGTATTGGAAGTACTGTAAACTGGTCAAATGGTCCCTTGGGTATAAAGGATACATAGGCAAGGGCCCCTACAACAATAAGTGGTGCTGCTTCACCAAGAGCTCTTGATATTGCAAGTATTGAACCTGTTAATATCCCAGGTAGTGCATATGGAAGTATAACCCCTGTTACAGTCTGCCATTTTGTTGTGCCAAGTGCATAGGATGCCTGCTTTAGGGATGATGGCACACTTTTTATAGCCTCCTGTGAAGATATTATTATAATTGGTAAAATCAAAATTGCCATTGTAAATGACGCCGCCAGTATTGTTCTTCCCATTGCAAATAGTCTTACAAACACAGCAAGTCCAAGCATTCCATAAATAATTGATGGTACACCAGCTAAGTTTGCAATATTTAATTTAATAAACTCTGTAAACTTATTATCTTCTGCATATTCCTCAAGGTATATAGCAGTACCAACTCCTATAGGGAATGCTATTAAAGCAGTTAAAAAAATTACCCAAAGGCTTCCTAATAGTGCTGGATATATACCTGACTTTCTTGGAAATCTTGAGGGGAAATTCTTTAGAAAATCAAGGCTCAGCCAAGGAAGACCTTTTCTTAATATATCTATCATTAGTATCACAAGTACTATAACTCCAAACAATGTACAAGCTAAAAATATGCCGTGCATTATACTATTTAACATTTTTCTTTTTTTGAGCCTTCTTAACTCCTCATTATTCATTAATAAGCCCTCCTATATTTTCTAACAAAATATCTTGAAATAACATTAAGTGTAAACGTCATAAGGAAAAGAAGTGTACCTACTGCAAATAGTGTCTTGTAGGCAAGTGAACCATAAGGTACATCACCCATACTTATTTGAACAATGTATCCAGTCATTGTTTGTATACTCTCTAAAGGATTTATAGTAAGTTTTGGTGTTGAACCAGCCGCCATTGCAACAATCATTGTTTCTCCAACTGCTCTTGATATAGCAAGTATAAAGGAAGCAACTATACTTGACATAGCAGTTGGAATAACAACATCCTTGGTAACTTCAAGCTTTGTCGCCCCAAGTGCATAGGCACCATTTCTTAAAGAATCAGGAACTGCCATCATAGCATCTTCGCTCATAGATGATACAAGAGGTATTGTCATTATACCAACCGCAATACCTGCACTTAAGGCATTGTATACACTCGTATCAGGAAATATATTTCTAATTAAAGGTGTTATTGCTGTTAATGCAAAGTATCCATAAACAATAGAAGGAACACCTGCTAAAACCTCAAGTATTGGCTTTAATATCTTTCTAACCTTCTTTGGAGCGTACTCACTTAAGTAGATTGCACTACCAAGACCTAATGGTATTGATATTAAACCTGCTATAACAACTATAAGCATAGTCCCTGCAACAAGAGGTAATACTCCAAAGTGAGTTGGTTCAATAAGTGGTGTCCATTTTGTTCCAGTCAAAAATTCTACTATAGATACTTCTTTAAAGAACATATATGTTTCTTCAAAAAGGGAAAAAATTATTCCAATAGTAGTAAATATAGATATAAGTCCAAGTGTTGTTAAAATAATCTTTACAACCTTTTCGAGCCTATTCATTTTTTCTTTTCCTTCAAATTGTATCTTTTTCACAACATCTCCCCCTTCTTTACAGGCCATAAGGCACCCCTTAGGGTGCCTAAATTACTTAATCTTGTTTAGCTCTTCTTGATATCTTGAATCTTCCATTGGTATATAACCAACTTCCTTAACTAAATCCTTACCCTTTGTTAGATAGAACTTAACAAATTCCTTAACTTCTGCTCTTTCTAATGCCTTATTTGAAACGTATATAAATAGTGGTCTTGAAAGTGGCTTATATGTTCCATTCTTAACAGTTTCAAGTGTTGGTTCTACACCATTTATCTTAACAATATTTAACTTATCCATATTTTCTTCATAGTAAGCAAGACCAAAGAATCCCATTGCATATTTATCTCCTGCTACACCTTGAACAAGAACATTATCATCTTCACTCGCAGTATAGTCTGCTCTTATTTGCTTTGCCTTACCATTTATTTCTTCTGTAAAATATTCAAATGTTCCTGAGTCAGTTCCTGGGCCATATAACTTAATCTTTTCCTTTGGCCATTCAGGTCTTACATCGCTCCAATATTGAACCTTTGAATCCTTATCCCATATCATCTTTAGCTCTTCTACTGTCATATCCTTTGCCCAGTCATTTTGCTTATTAACAACAACTGCTATACCATCAAATGCAACTTGTATTTCTGTCATTTCTATTCCATTTGCTTTTGCCTTATCAATTTCTTCTTGTTTAACCTTTCTTGATGCGTCGTTTATATCAGTTTCACCTACTACAAACTTCTTAAATCCTCCACCTGTACCAGAAACACCTACTGTTATTTCTACACCTTGATTTTCCTTCTTAAACTCTTCTGCTACTGCCTGAGTTATTGGATATACTGTACTTGAACCATCGATTTTAACTGTTCCACTAAGTGATTTGCTCTTTTGTCCTGCACAGGATACCATTGATAAAGAAAGAATTGCTGTCACTGCTAATGTCATAAATTTCTTAGCCTTCATAATTTTTCCCCTTTCATTGTTATTCTTTCAACTTACAATTACATTTTATATTTTTCTTTTGTTAAGTTCATGCACGTTTTTGTTAATTCTAAGTTAAGTCTTAATTTTATTTTTTGTTTTTTAACTTTTTATATACATCAAGAAATAATAAAACAGCTTCCCTTAGTTAGCTTACACTGCTTTTTTACACAGGATAGATGTTCTCCTATCTCCTTTGCTGAACTATATTCCTTTAGATCCCCCTCCATACACGCTATTGAAACAGATACCAAAGGAAACTCAACCTCTTTTCCTTCTCTATTAACAGATACAACATAATATTTGGTATAATATCAAGTTCATTTTTGATTAAAACAATAGAAAAGAATTATACTAGTTCCATTGAACAAACCTCTGAAAGATTAAACAATTTAATTAATGAAAAACTGTCTTCCTTTGAGGGTATACTTACTCTTGTTGCTGAAAACAAGAACATTAAAACACATCTATATGATTTAAACCAAGAGGTGCTTAGTGACGAATTTAAGAAGGTAATGTCTTCCAACATCAATATAAGAAATGTATTTATATCTAATAAGAATGGGAATACTTATTTTTACCCAAATAACAGTTTAAACATAAATGTAAATTCATCTACTGAAATTTACAATAAAACAATAAACAACTTCAATAATCCCTATTGGAGCAATACTATAAAAGAAAAAGGAAATAATAAAACTTCAATTATACTTTCAAAAACAATCTATGATAATGAAAACAATATAGCAGGTATAGTTGGCTTTACTATATCCTTAACAGACTTTTTAAAATCCTTTGAAGGATTTATAACAGAAAATAGCGGACAAGTATTTTTACTTGATACAAATGGCAAAATAATTACAACACGACAATCCCAATATATAAATAAAGATATTAATCAATACATAAATAATAAAAATATCATCAAAGAAATATTGTCAGGTAAAAAAAGCCTAAAGCAAACCGATTTTGATAGTAATTCAAGCTTTATATTTTATCAAAATAATTTCAAATCTAATTGGAAAATAGTTGCTCAAATAAACAAAAAAGATATATATTCTAAATCAATATTTATGTTCTATATAATGACTGTTGTATTCATTATATTTATTGGAATATCAATCTTTATAGGATATCTATTCTCAAATAGAATTAATAGAAAACTTAAAAAACTTGCAAGATATATGGAGAATATAGGTAAAGGAGATTTAACAATAGATGTAATTATTGATTCAAAGGATGAATTTGGTGAACTGTCAGGTTATTTAAATAAAATGCTATATAATATGAAACAGCTTATAGAACAAATACAAAATGCTTCAGACACATTAATGAATTCATCTCAAGATTTAAACAAAGATGCAGTATCATTATTACAGGGTTCTGATATAGTTGAAATTGCAATGAAGGAAATATCAGCAGGAACTGAAAATCAAAAGAAGGAAATTACAAACTCGATTGAAATAGCAAAGGCCTTTGTTGAGGACGCAAAGATATTAGATGAAAAAAGGTGTGAACTTATAGAGGAAAGCTATAACATAGAAAATTCTAATAAAACTGCATTAGATTCAATTAGTAACCTAAAGGAAAAGAACCAGCATACTATAAAATCAATGCAGGATATCGAAGAGCAAATAGAACTATTGGTTGAGCATATTAAAAACATAAACTCTGTTATTACAGTTATTAACCAAATATCCTCCCAAACTAATCTTCTCGCACTTAATGCATCTATTGAGGCTGCTCGTGCGGGAGAGGCTGGAAGAAGCTTTGCAGTTGTGGCAAATGAAATAAGGAAGCTGTCAGAAGAAACAAACCTATCTACCAATAATATCAAAAAAATAATTGAAGACATACAAAAGTTAACTAATTCTACTATTGAATATACAAAAACAATTAAAGAAAATATATTAAAGCAAAGTGATGCAGTTAAAGTAACAGAAAACTCCTTTGAATATTTAAATAATACTGTTGAAAGAATGCTTTATTCGTTAAACAGTATGTACGATACAATAAATGAAATTACAGGTAAAAGCAGTAGTCTTGAAAATAGTATAAAGAATACTCTATCTGTATCAGAACAATTTTTAGAAACATCTGAAGCATCATCGCTACACGTTCTAAATCAAATAGAAGAAATTAAAAATATAAAACTTCAAGCAGATAATCTGATTCATCTATCAGAAAATCTAAATAGTACAGTAAACAAGTTTAGGGTGTAGAATAATCTACACCCTAACTGCATTTTGAATATCCACAACTTGGACATATTACACATCCATCCTGATGAGTTATTTCATTACCACACTCTGGGCATTTGATTTTTGATTTCTTACTTGAATTTGCTATTAAGTCCTCTATTTCATCAGCAGGTTTAATATTTAAATCCTTAAAACCTCCCACCTTTTTTATATCTATTAAAGTTTCTATTGTTCTTGCAATAGCATCAGGACAGGATAAAACCTTTATATCCTTGTTGTTTGCTCTCTGTCTTAGAGTTGAATGACATCTTATACCCTTTAACTGTTCTATTATTTCCTTTACATCCATTCCACTTCTTAATGCTATTGATACAAGTCTTGCAGTAGCTTCAGATTGTGATGGACACCCACCAGCTTTACCTACATTAGTAAATACCTCACATATTCCATTATCATCATAGTTAACTGTAATATAGAGATTTCCACAGCCAACTCTTACCTTTTCGGTTATTCCCATAGTTATTTCAGGACGTTCTCGTGGAATATGTTCATCAATTTTAACTTCTTTATCTTTTCCAATGTTTATAACTTGACCTTCTCTACTGCCATCCCTATATATTGTAACACCCTTGCAACCAAGCCTATAGGCAAGGAGATATACAGTCTTTACATCTTCTACTGTTGCAGAGTTTTTAAAGTTGACAGTTTTAGATACAGCGTTATCTGTGTACTTTTGAAAAGCTGCCTGCATCTTTATGTGCCATATTGGTTCTATTTCGTGGGCTGTTACAAATATCTTCTTTAAATCCTCTGGTACTTCCTTAATTCCCTCTAAAGTTCCTCTATCTGCTATTTTATCAATCAAATCCTTTGAATAAATTCCCCTCTGTCTTAACTCATCTTCAAGCAAATAATTCATTTCAACAAGCCTTTCATTGTCCATTACATTTCTCCAAAAGGCTAATGCAAATAATGGTTCTATACCTGATGATACTCCTGCTAATATACTTATTGTACCTGTTGGTGCTATTGTAGTTGTTGTAGCATTTCTTAAAGGTTCTTCATCTTTATATATACTATTTTTAAACTCTGGGAACGCTCCCCTTAATTTAGCAAGCCTTCTACTCTCTTCCTTTGACTTATCATTTATAAATTTCATTATATCCTCTGCAAGTTTTACCGCCTTTTCTGAATTATAAGGTATATTAAGTTTTATTAGCATATCAGCAAATCCCATTACACCAAGGCCTATTTTTCTTGTTCTCTTTGTCATAGCCTCTATTTCCTTTAGAGGATAAACATTAACATCAATTACATTATCTAAAAAATGAACTGCATTAAATACCGTCTCCTCTAAGAGTTCATAATCTACTTCATATTCTTTTCCATTCCATTTAACCATATTTGATAAATTAATGGAACCTAAATTACAGCTTTCATAAGGAAGTAGCGGCTGCTCCCCACAATTGTGTACTACCATCCCATTTGCTATAAGTGAATTTGTAACTGGTTCTATAACATCATATACATCGCACTCTTCCCATTCTTTTATATCTTTAACTTTAAACTTATAATATATATTTTTACGAGACTCTTTGCAAATCTGACTTAATTTTAAGTTCTTTTCTTTGTGTGTAAATCCACCTATTACGTCTCTAAATTTTATAATATCATTTCCATTTATAATCAATTCATAAAGGTTATTGCCTGTATAGGTTTTTACTTCACCATCTTTGTTTTTATACTTAAATTGAGTTTGATTTTTCTTTGTTCTATTATAAACTTTACTTGTTATTCCTAAATTTAAAAGTATGATTTGAAGATCCAGCAATAGCTCCTTTGAAGCAGAAGTCAATCTAATATCTCTATGGTCTTCATCTATATAATTTATAGTACCATCTGCACTAAAAATTCCATCTAAAAAGGCTGCAATTGTCTCTTTAGACGCTGTAAACATAGACTTTGGAACTCTCTTAAAGGGTGCCTTTTTGCCTTCTATTCCAAGCTCCTTTACCTTCTCAACAAATTCCTTTCTTTTAAATAATATTTGCCAAGTACCATTTTCCCTCTTATTTACAATTCCTCTTCCACCATTGTATTTTTCAGAAATCTCCTGTATTTTATGCATTATATACTTTTCATTTTCTGCAAACACAACACCTAAAACCTTTCCATCTTTAGTAAGCCAACCATCCCCTAATATATATCCTAATAAAAACCCAAGCTCACTTCCTATACTATCTTCCTTTACAAATACTCCTTCTCCACTCTGAACAAAAACTTCATCTTCTACTGATAAATCTTTAGCCATCTTCCATCCATTCAAAGTCATAACCTTGTGTTCTGGTGTTAATATTAAATTTTGTCCATTACTTAGCTCTATCCTTAATGTTTTTCTTATTCCTGTTTTAACTATTTTAGCACTCCTTACCTTAACACCAAAACCCTCATTTAATACTCGATTATCAGTTAATATTTCAACCTCTTTATCAATATTTTCTTGATATAATTCAGATATTTTCTTTAAACCATATTTTGTTGCTATTAACGTATCTTTGTGTAAACAAGGATTAGTACTCTCTATCTCTCCTAAATTAGGTGTAGGGTTAAACTTATTCATTCTATCTATAAAAACTATACCAGGCTCTCCATTTTTCCAAGCCATTTTAACTATTAGGTCAAATACTTCCCTTGCATTTAATCTCCCCTTTACCTTCTTTGTATTTGGGTCTATTAAATCATAGTCCTCTCCCTTTATAACAGCCTCCATAAATTTTTCTGTTACTGCAACACTTATGTTAAAATTGTTAATCGCATTGTTATCCTCTTTACATTTTATAAACTCTAAAATATCAGGGTGATCAATGCGAAGAATACCCATATTTGCACCCCTTCTGGTTCCCCCCTGCTTTACTGCTTCTGTTGCTGCATCAAATACCTTCATAAAACTAACTGGACCAGAAGCTACACCTCCTGTCGACTTTACGCTTGAGCCACTTGGTCTTAATCTTGAGAAGCTAAATCCTGTTCCACCACCTGATTTATGGATAAGTGCCGCATTCTTTATAGAATCAAATATACCCTCCATCGAGTCTTCTACAGGGAGTACAAAGCAAGCAGATAGCTGTCCAAGAGGTCTGCCTGCATTCATTAAGGTTGGAGAGTTCGGAAGAAAATTTAAATTCTTCATCATTTCATAAAATATTTGTTCTGTCTTTTGCACATCAGCATTTTCATCATAAAATTTATCTGCCTCTGCAACTTTTTTAGCTACTCTATGTAACATTTCATCTGGAGTCTCTATTATGTTTCCATCAACATCCTTTGCTAAATACCTTTTTTCTAATACCTTAATAGCATTTTTAGAAAATCCCATACACATCGCCCCTTACTATATTTAGTATTATTATACACTAAGAACACTAAATATAGTATCATATCTAATTATTTTTTTAAATTTATTTATTCTCTATGAACATTAATTATCCATAACTATATTCACCTTTTTTATTTTTTTACACTTTTATTAATACATTTATAAAAATAAAAAAGACAATACATCTTTAAAACGTATTGTGAGATTGTTAACAAACCTACTTGTTAGCTAAATTTTGAAAAAGCCCCATGAATGGATTTCAGTGGGCTCTTTCGTGAGCTTTAGCAATTCTTAGCTTTTCGACTTTGGAAAGGTCCGTAATTCGGCACAGGACGTGCCGAGCCGAGCGGCCATCAGGATAATGGCATCGCGAGGGTAGGACTTTTTCAAACAAAGAAAAGCTTAGAATTGATTAGCGAAATGAACAAATGCCCAAGAAATCCTTCATGGGGCTAATCAATATATAACTTTTTCAACAGCCTGACAATACACCTTTTAAATGTACTGTCCTTTTGTTTTTATTTCTATAATGTCCATCTATGAAATACATTCAAAGATTTTAACTCATATAAGTTAATCAATAAAAGAAAAATAGAAAATACAATGCTACCAAATATTCCATACTCGCCACCGCCTATTATATCAAAGCTGCCATACATTAAATTTACAACTGAATATATATCTAAACTTTCTGGATCTAAACTTAAGGAAAAAATATAGTTGGATATATAAAACCATATAAAAGTAAAGGATAGTGTATATATTAAGTTTTTATATTTGTAATATATAATATTTAAAAACAGGGCAAACAAAAATGTATTTATTATAAATACAAAATTAAATCCTCTACTTAAGGCATTAAAGGTTGTATAGAGTAGTGCAATCAAAACTATATTTATTTCTTCTTTTAAAGGTATCATATTAAATAGATATCCTCTTAAAATTACTTCTTCAATTATTGAATATGATAGTGATATAATAAATCCTGTAAAAATCACACCTAATATATCCTCTATATAAAGCTTATCCCATATAAAATTATATACTGTGTACTTGCGAAGAAATATCAATATAAGTGTAACAATGATATTAAGGCACGATGCTAATAATACTAAATATGCTACTCTTTTAAAATCTATATTTTTAAAATATAATTTAAGAAAGTTTAATGTATCTTTTCTTATAAACAGCTTAGTATTTAAAATTAAAACTAATATAGTTCCTAATGAATAAATAATATTAAAAATATATGCATTATTAAAATAAACTGAAAAAAAGTTCAATGTCATTTCTAATATATACAAACCTAATGCATTTAAAATTAGAAAACCTAATATTTTAAAAACCAAAACTAATTTTTTCAAAATATCATCCCTTTCTGGAGGTTGTTATGCTCAATAAAGATTTTTATAAAAAGGACACTCTAAATGTTGCTAAAGAACTTCTTGGCAAAAACATTGTAAGAAATATTAATGGACATAAGCTTGTTGGTAGAATTGTTGAAACAGAAGCATATATAGGTCCCTTTGATAAAGCTGCACATTCATATAATAACAGAAAAACTCAAAGAAATGAAGTAATGTTTAAGGATGCTGGTCACGCCTATATATACTTTATCTATGGTATGTACTACTGTTTTAATATTGTTACTGAAGATGAAGGCAAACCCTGTGCTGTATTGATACGTGCTATTGAACCTATAGAGGGAATTGATTATATGTTCAAATTAAGATACAAAAAGGAGCTTAAAGAAATAAGCAAAAGCCAATTCAAAAACTTAACAAACGGTCCATCTAAACTGTGTATTGCACTAAATCTTGATAAATCTTTAAACGGAATAAATCTGTTTTCTGATACTCTATATGTTGAAGATGCAGGATATAATGATTTTGATATAGTTGAAACTACAAGAATAAACATTGACTATGCTGAAGAGGCAAGATTTTATCCCTGGAGATTTTATATAAAGGACAATCCCTGGGTTTCACAAAAATAGTGGCTAAAATAGCCACTATTTTTTAAATAAAGACTTTATTACCTGTTTACCACTTTCTAATCCAAGACTTAAAAAACCACCGTTTTTCTCGAATATATCCTCTAATGCAAATAATACTTTGTCTATCTCATCATATTCTACTATTAGAGGTGGTTCAAGTCTTATAACATTAGGATTGTTTAGGGTGTAAGCAGTTATAATACCATATTCATTCATAAGTTTTCCAGCTACTAAAGATGCAAAATATTCCTTTGACAATTCTGATAGTTTTCCTGCTGTAATTTTGTTTAATATTCCCTTTGGTTCCTCAAACTCGAGTCCAATCATAAGTCCACGACCTCTTACATCCTTTATTACTGGATATTTTGCCTTAAGTTCTAAAAGTTTCTTTATAAAATAGTCTCCCTTCTCCTTTGCCTGTCTATCAAGATTATTTTCAACTAAATACTCAATAGTTGCAATTCCTGCAGCACAGGCTAACGTATTTCCTCCAAAGGTTGACGTATGTAAAAATGCCTTATCAACAGAACCATAGGCCTTCTTCCATATTTCATCCTTTGCAATGTATCCTCCGATTGGTACTATTCCTCCACCTATTGATTTTGCAAAACACATTATATCAGGAACTATTTCCTCTGCTTGATATGCAAACATATATCCTGTTCTTCCAAATCCTGTTTGTATTTCATCTATAATTAGGTACACCCCATACTTATCACATATTTCCCTTGCTCTTCTTAAGTAACCTGAAGGTGGAACATTTATTCCTCCTTCTCCTTGTATTGGTTCTACAATAAATGCTGCAAAACCTCCCATCTTAAGCAAGTCCTCAAGGGCCTTATCATCTCCATAAGGAACAGGATAGCAATCTGGAACTAAAGGTTTAAATGGATTTTGATATTTTTCTCTTCCTGTTACAGAAAGTGCCCCCATTGATTTACCGTGGAAGGAGTTTTGGCAGTATGCTATTTTACTTTTTCCACTTGCAATCTTTGCTATTTTAAGTGCACCTTCAACTGCTTCAGCCCCACTATTTGCAAAGAAGGTTCTCTTTAACTGTCCTCCAGTTAAAAGTGAAAGGTTTTTGGCAAGTACACCCGCAAAGTTGTATATGGATGCCTGTAATATATTAGGTAGACCTACAGCCTTTTTAATTCCCTCTAAAACATATTCATTATTATGTCCTACATTTAAGGCACCATATCCACCTAAAAAGTCTATATACTCTTTTCCATCTTCATCATATACCTTTGTTCCTTTTGCCTTTACAAAATGTTTATCAAAGTCTAAAAGTCCTAAAAGTTGTACTGCAGCAGAATTAACATATTCTTTATAATTTTCCCTTACTTCATTTCTTTTTAAATTTAATGCCTCATCAACAGTTATAAAGTCCCTATAATAGTCTTTTACCTTCATATTATCCCCCCTAATCTTTTTGGTAACTAACAACATAGGTTAATTCACTTAAGTTATAAATTCCATCGTGGGACGTGCCATTCTTATGAAGCGACATTTCCCCCAACTTTGTAACAATGCTAACACCACACAAAGTAACTTGTTCAATAAATTCTAAATCATCACCACAGTATCCCATTGTTTGAAGATACCCCTTAAGATAAGTGTTAATATAGTTTATAACTTCTTCTTTATTTTTATATGGGCAAACATATATGAATCTGCCAAAACACATATCGACCTCGTTGTTCTTTGGGAAATCCTCAGAATAAACTATAGTATAATCTGAATTTTTGCTGCAGAACATATTAAATTTAGGATTATCTATGTTCTTTAAAAACAAACTTTGTCTATCCTGCAATATTTTTATAGAAGAAAAATAATCGTAGTAACCCTTAGGTAGTACCTCATTTATTTCCTCTAAACAGGACTTAAATTGCTCAAGAAATTGCTCTTTATCTATTGCTGTATTTAAAAATACAATCCTTGGTGATAAACAAGCCTTTTGTTCCCACAGCGACATATCAATAGCTATACCTCTTATTTCTTCAATACTTGGCTGTTTATCTATAACTTCAAAACTTATTTTTGGTCCGTGTTCTATAAAGTGAACAGAATGTTTTGCACATAAATTAGCCATATAGTCCCTTGAAGTTTTTCCTCCCCAATGTACAACACAATCAGAATTTGACACTATATATTCATAAATGTCACTTGAGGAACTATCAAAGTATACTATAGATAATCTTTCCTTAATAGACTCATCTATCTCCATTAGACTTTTATAAAATACATTAGCAAAATATGGTTCATCCTTTGATACCTTAACTATATTAACATTCTTTGATATTAGTCCCATAGCAATACTAATTGGTACTACTATAAAGGCATTACCTGATACGTTGTGGAATACTAATCCACGTGGTTGTCTATGAACCAAACCATAATGGGTTGAAACCCAATTATCTAAAATATCCTCTCTCCTTAGTTCCTCCTCTATTAATTTTTTTGTATTTTCCTTTAAAAGGCCCTGCATTGTGTGTTGAAGTTCAAATAATACCATTTCTTCACTTTGATTTGTTATCCTTGCTAATTGCTCAACGTGTTTTTTCGAATAATCTCTATCCAGCCACTTCTTAGCACACAAATCAAGAATATTTAACGTTTCTTCTGTTTTTATATTGTGTGCCTTATTTTTATTCTCCTTAAGCCTTAAAACCTCCGACTTTATATCAGAAATATCATAAACTGCAACATCTACAACACAGCCATTATAATCCCTTTTAATTATTTCCAACCCCATCACCTCCTAAGGTAGCACCGCAACCCTTTGCCTCTGTCCCCTTTACTCTGCCTAAAAGTTTAATAACCATTCCCTTATAGCCACATTCAGGACAATGAGTATAGGAAACTACCTCTCCTATATCATCAACAAGGATACTTGCACCTGCAAAGGCTGAAGTTCCATAGGCATTTAATACCTGAATAAAGCCTCTTTCACCTTCCTTAACAGGTTTTAGTGTCTTTATATCTCTTACTATGACTCTTGCAAACTCTGGAACGTGGAATAAATAATCCCTATGCTCTCTACTATAATGACCTGTCATCGTAAAGCTATTTTCAGTAAAGGAGTATGTATCTGTAAAGTTTTCCTGTGGTATACCCAAAAAATTAGATACCTCCTCTACAAACCTCCACCTTTCAATTAGTGCACCTATGTTTATATTTCCCTTTCTTCCGTCCCATCCACCGCCACCTGTATGAAGTATAGCTCTATCTCCAAGTTCAACAGGCTTCATCTTTTCCTTTAGATTTAATACTGTTTTGAAAATCAAAGGCGTAGAACCACCTAATGCTGCACGATGATTTTTACCATTATGCTCCTTAATATATTGTATAAAGGGTTCAATATCGAGCACCATCTTTCCATCCTGCAGTTTAAGTAGAAATATTGTCTGCTCTAAATAAGTATATATATCCACAATATTTCCCAAGTAGGACTCACATACCTTATTTAAAAACAAACCCCTATTAAACGCCTTCATTTCTTCTGCTCTTGGGAAAAAAGTACACTCATAATCTCTTTCTGCTCTATGTCTTATTTCATCTTCCAAAACAAATTTTCTTAAGTTTTCAATATCCTCTTTACTTCTTCCAACTATACTTGGATCTCCACTTGTACTACTCGATACAGTCCATTTATATACCCCATCAACTCCGACCCTTAAAAGTTTGGTAAATGAACCATAAGACCTCTTGAAGGATGTTGTCATAATAAAAGGAACAAATTGTAAGTCTTCTTCAGTTTTTAAGTCGTTAAAGGGATTAAACCCTTCTCTTTTGCATAGCTCTCTATATGCAGTACATTCTTCATATTGGCCTTCGAGGTTTTTCTTAAAATCATTAAAAAAATTCATTAAATCCCCCCCAAGGAAAATTGTGCACATTTTGTGCATATTCTTATTATAACAATATAATCAAAATATTTCAATTATGTATAAAATATTCCAAAATATTTTTTAACATATATTAACATATTGAATAAAATTGATATCATCATCAATAATACAATTACCATTAATCTTACAAACACAAAAACAGGTATTTTAAATAAATACCTCAGGCTGTTGAAAAAGGTATATTTTGATTGGCCCTATGAAGGATTTCTTGGGCATTCATTCAATTCGCTGATCAATTCTAAGCTTTTCTTTGTTTGAAAAGTCCTACCCTCGCGATGCCATCGTCCTGATGGCCGCTCGGCTCGGCACGTCCTGTGCCGAATTACGGACTTTTTCAAAGTCGAAAAGCTAAGAATTGCTAAAGCTCACGAAAGAGCCTATTGAAATCCATTCATAGGGCTTTTTCATAATTTATCTAATAAGTAGGTTTGTCAACAATCTCAGGTATTTTAAATAAATACCTGAGATTGTATTAATAAATATAAAAAGAGGTTGCTTTTGCAACCTCCTACATTCAAAGTGGCTCCACGGAGAGGACTCGAACCTCCAGCCCTTCGGTTAACAGCCGAATGCTCCACCATTGAGCTACCGTGGAATATTTTATTTTATCC
>NZ_FQVG01000059.1 GCF_900129265.1 Caloramator proteoclasticus DSM 10124
AAAAAAGGAAGATGTTTAACACGTTGAATTCTATAGTCGTGAACTCTACGAGTTTCAGAATTACAACGAGGACAAGTATGAGGCTTCTTTTTCATTTCTAAATAAATTTCATAGCAAACATTATCAAGTACTTTTGTTATAATAACATCTTTAAAACCAAGTAAATTTTTGATACAATTATTAGTGTGCACTTGTAGGATGCCTCCTTTCAGGTAATATTTTTGTAGTTAATTTAATTTTACCAGGCATCTAAAACAGGTGCATATTTTTTTGTAAAAAAATATGCTGGGGCTACGCCCCAACATTTATTATAGAACCACAAAAAATAGGCACAATTAATGTGTCTATTTTTTGTAAAGTTAAGAATTAAAATAATGTATATAAAAATATATATAATTTTAACAATATTATTATACAGACCTAATCTTAAAGAGAAATTATGTTTTCTATTTTGGTTTAATGAGTTATAAAAGGTAAATAAATATTAAATAATTTTTTAAAATGTAAATTTTGGTTAAGTATATAATAAAAATATACCAACTTTACATTTTCATATAATAATATTATTATATGAAAAGACATAGTGATTTTCAAATACAGGTGGTGAAACAAATGAAGATGTGGGGAGATAAGAGATATTATTCTCTTAATTATTTTTTAAGACAGAAGTTTGGAGAGAAGGTTTTTAAGATATCCCTTGATGCTGGATTTTCTTGTCCAAATAGAGATGGCAAGATCTCAAGTGGAGGATGTATATTCTGTAGTGCAAGAGGTTCAGGAGATTTTGCGGGTTGTGGAGATGATTTAGTTAGACAATTTAATGATATAAAAGAAATAATGAATAAAAAGTGGAAGGAAGGTAAATACATTCCCTATTTTCAAGCCTATACAAATACCTATGCACCAGTTGATGTGTTAAGAGAAAAATATTATAGCGTATTAAATTTAGAGGGGGTTGTAGGGCTTGCAATAGCAACAAGACCAGATTGCCTACCTGATGATGTTTTAGATTTATTGAGTGAAATAAATCAAAAAAAATATATTTGGGTGGAGCTTGGACTTCAAACTATACACGATGATACAGCAAAGCTAATAAATAGAGGATATAGCCTTGAGACGTATATTGATGCAGTAGAAAAATTAAAAAAGAGAAATATAGATGTAGTAACCCACGTAATACTTGGATTGCCTAAAGAAGATAGAAAGAGAATGCTTGAAACTGTTGAATTTGTTGCAAAGACAAATACACAAGGAATAAAGTTACATCTTCTTCATCTAATGAAGGGAACAAAAATGGTGGAACTTTATCAAAGAGGAGAATTGAGATTTTTAGAGATGGATGAATATGTAGATTTGGTTGTTGATTGTATTGAGAGGCTTCCAGAAAATATGGTTATTCATAGAATGACAGGAGATAGTCCAAGAGAACTTTTAATTGGCCCTATGTGGAGCTTGAAAAAATGGGAAGTTTTAAATGCAATAGACAAAAGATTTATAGAGAGAGATACTTGGCAGGGTAGACTTACGTAAATGCTACTTAGGTGAAATGTGACATTATACATTATGTGGTAATGAACATTTCACCTTTTTATTTTAACATTACAAATTTTTTAACAAAAATTACTTGAAATAAGCTTTTATTTAGTAGAAAATAGTAAATATATAAAAATAAATACATAAATAGAAAAAATAAAAATATATATGTTTTAGAAAATGAAAAAGGAGTGAAGTTATGTACAAAAAGCTTTATAGGTCAAGGACGGAGAGGATGATAGCAGGAGTTTGTGGAGGTATTGCCAAATATTTTGAAATTGACCCTACATTAGTTAGATTAGCTTGGGTTTTTGCTACATTTCTTGGAGGTTCAGGAATTTTAGCATATTTAATATGTGCAATAGTAATTCCACTTGAACCTATTGAATGATATTATATAATAGGGGGATTTTTATGTTTAAGAAAAGTCTAAAACTTATTTTTACAGAACCACTTATGGTGCTTCCTCTATTTATATGCAATCTTTTAGGAAATGCCAGAATACCAGTGAAAAATCAAATTGTTGGATATGGATTTGATATAAATAGTATAATTAGAGCCTATTCAAGACAAATTATGGTTGCACTGCTACTGATGGTTGTATTATTATTTATATCACCATTTTTAACAGCTTGGACAAATTTGATGGTAAAGGATAAGGTTTTAAGTGGTAAAATAGATTTTAATAAAAATTCAAGAGAAGCATTTAAATATTATGTTAGAGTTTTGGTGGTTTCTTTAGCATTAATAGCTGCATTGATTATTTATATATTTTTATCTATATTTATAATAGGTAGCTTATATGTTGCATCCAAAGGCTCAGCAGGTGTCTTTATAATTGGAATATTAATTTTTGTTTTAATTTTAGGCTTTGTTGCTATATTGGTAACACCTGTGATTCCTATTCTTGTGGTTGAAGATGAAGGTTTTACAGGAGCGTTTAAAAGGTCTTTTGAGTTTGGGTTTTCAAATTTCTTTAATATATTAGGGGTTTTTGTATTTAATATGATTATAGGATTATTAGTAGGTATAATATTTAAAAATGTTAAGATTATACAAACACTGATAAATTCATATATGTCAACTTTATTAACTGTTTATATAATAAACAAATATATTGAAGAGTATATAGGATTTGATAAACAAAATGAAGTTCAAGCATTGGAGGATAGTACAACATTAGAATAATATATTGGGGCAATTTGCCCCATTTTATTTTTGATTTTAAATTAACAAAGTTAATTTTTCAAACAAAATATTAACAGTTATACATTTTATTGACTCTATACTCTGGAATAATTAAAATAAAAATGTATATCTTGGAAATAAAATTAGATTACCACCTTGACAGAATATATTTATTTTTATATACTTTGATTATAAAAATATTTGAGAATCAAAATATTGAGGTGGTACTGTGTCAAAGACATATTCAGTTTTAAACGAGCTTTTAGTGGAATTATTTAATGACATACTTATGATTGAACAGCAGGCATTAAAATCAAAGGATTTTAATGATTTATCAATCACAGAAACCCATACAATTGAGGCAATAGGAATGTATGGAGATAAGACTATGTCTGAAGTCGCAGAAAAACTAAACATAACAGTAGGAACTCTTACTGTTGCAGTAAATAATCTTGAGAAAAAAGGATATGTAGAAAGAAAACGTTCAGAAGAGGACAGAAGAATAGTTTTTGTACATCTAACAAATAAAGGTAAACTTGCCTATAGAATGCACGAAAAGTTCCATAGTGCTATGATTAATGAAGTAATTGAGGGACTAACTGATGAGGAAGAAAAGATTTTAGTAAGTTCCCTTGAAAAATTAAATAACTTCTTTAAGAAAAGGCTTAAAAAAATAGGTGGTGAAGAATAAGTGAAACTAATTGGTATTGGAAAATGTGTTCCCGAGAGGGTTGTAACAAATGATGAACTTTCTAATTTTGTTGACACATCAGATGAATGGATAGTAACAAGAACAGGAATAAAAGAGAGAAGATTAACCCTTGGACAAAATACCTCTGACTTGGCAAGTATTGCTGCACAAAGGGCAATAGATATGGCTAAAATAAGTGCAGAGGATATTGATTTGATAATTGTATCAACAGTAACACCCGATTATTTTACTCCATCAACAGCCTGTGTTGTTCAAAAGAATATAGGAGCAAAGAATGCAGCCTGCTTTGATCTGAATGCAGGTTGTACAGGGCTTATATATGGTCTTGTTATGGCAGAGGCTATGCTAAAAACACTAAATTATAGATATGCACTTATAATTGGTGCAGAAACTCTTTCAAAGATAATTGACTGGAATGACAGAAATACCTGCGTTCTGTTTGGTGACGGTGCTTCTGCATGTGTTGTAGAAGCATCAAAGGATGGTGTGCTAAGCATGTACCTTTCATCAGAGGGAGAAAAGGGAAAATACCTTGAGTGCAATGGGCTTCCTCTAAGGAATATTTTAATACAGAACACGTGGGATAGTTTTGTAAGGATGGATGGAAGGGAAGTTTTTAAGTTTGCAACAAATGCAATAGTGAAATGCATTGATATTCTTTTAAAGGACGCAAATTTACAAAAGGATGATATAGCCTATGTTGTTCCACATCAAGCAAATATAAGAATAATAGACTATGCTGCAGATAAGACAGGAATAGGAAGGGATAAATTCTATGTTAATATAGATAAATATGGAAATACTTCATCTGCAAGCATAGGTATAGCCCTATGTGAGATGTATGAAAAGGGAATGTTAAAGAAGGATGATAAGGTTGTTTTAGTTGGCTTTGGAGGAGGATTAACTTCAGGAGGCCTAATAATAAATTGGAGTATATAAGGAGGAGTCAATGATGTTTGAAAAGATAAGAAATATAATAGCAGATCAACTTAATTTAGATGAAAATGAAATTGCAGAGGATACAACATTTGTAGATTTAGGTGTTGATTCATTAGACCTTTTCCAAATATTAATAAGCCTTGAGGATGAGTTTGGAATCGAAATTCCAAATGAAGATGCAGAAAATATTAAAACTGTAAAGGATGTAGTAGAGTACATAAAGGAAAGAATAGGTGATGAATAATGATAAAAACAAAGCTTTGTGAACTTTTAAATATAGAGCATCCAATTATTCAAGGTGGAATGGCTTGGATTGCAGACAGTAGCCTTGCGGCTGCTGTCTCAAATGCAGGTGGGCTTGGAATTATTGCAGCAGGAAATGCCCCGGGTGAAATAGTTAGGGAAGAAATAAGAAAGGCAAAGAGACTAACAGATAGACCCTTTGGTGTAAACATAATGCTTTTGAGTCCCTATGCAGAGGAGGTTGCAAAGATAGTATGTGAAGAAAAAGTAGCAGTAGTGACAACAGGTGCAGGTAACCCTGGAAAATACATTGAAATGTGGAAGGAAAATAATATAAAAGTAATACCAGTTGTACCATCAGTTGCACTTGCAAAAAGAATGGAGAGAAGTGGTGTAGATGCAGTAATTGCAGAGGGACACGAATCAGGAGGACATATAGGAGAACTTACAACTATGGCACTTGTACCTCAGGTTGTGGATGCTGTTTCAATACCTGTTGTTGCAGCAGGAGGAATAGCTGATGGAAGAGGACTTTTAGCTGCACTTTCTTTAGGTGCTGTTGGAGTTCAAATGGGAACAAGATTTTTGGTTGCAAAGGAATGTAATGTACATCAAAACTATAAACAGAGAGTCTTATCAGCAAAGGATATTGACACAGTTATCACAGGCTTATCAACAGGACATCCAGTACGTTCCCTAAGAAATAGGTTTACAAGAGAACTTTTAAATATTGAAAAACAAGGTCTTGATGCTGAAATTTTTGAGCAAAAGGCAGCAGGTTCACTAAAAAGAGCTGCAATTGATGGTGATATAGATTTTGGCTCTGTAATGGCAGGGCAAGTATCAGGGCTTGTTAAAAGAGAACAGACTTGTAGTGAAATTATTGAGGAGATAGTAAAAGAAGCATCAGATTTATATAAAGCTTTAGGCGGGATGGTGAGATAAATGAAGATAGCCTATTTATTCTCAGGACAGGGAAGTCAATATTTAAATATGGGTAAAGAACTTTATGAATTAAAGGAAGCAAGAGAAGTATTTGATAGAGTTAATAGCAGTGTTGATATAGATGTAGCAAAGTTATGCTTTGAAGAGCAAGAAAATCTAAATAAGACAGAATACGCACAGATTGCAATATTTACTGTAAGTATGGCAGCATTGAGTGTCTTAAAAGCAAAGTCAATAGAAGTAGATGCAGCAATTGGGCTTAGTCTTGGAGAATATTCAGCTCTATGTTTTGCAGGAAGCTTTACTTTAGAGGATGGTGCAAAGCTTGTGAGAAAAAGAGGACAGATTATGGGAAGGTGTGCAGAAAAGGTTAGTGGAACAATGGCTGCAATAGTAGGGCTTGATGAGAATATGATAGAAGATATTTGTAAAAAAGCAGCGGATGCTGGATTTGTAAGGGCTGCAAACTACAACTGCCCAAAACAGGTTGTAATTGCAGGTGAAGAAGATGCAGTACTTAAGGCTATGAATATAGCAGAAGGTTTAGGAGCAAAGGCAGTAAAGCTAAATGTAAGTGGAGCCTTTCATACAGATATGCTAAAGGATGCAAGTGAAGAATTTTATAGCGTATTGAAGGAGATAGATATTAATTTACCTAAAAAGAAGGTAATTACAAATTTAAATGGAGATTATTATAAAAATGATAGTGATGTAAGAGAGATTTTAAAATTGCAGATGATTTCTCCAGTATACTTTGAAAAGGGAGTAAAGAAGCTTATTGAAGATGGTTATGATACCTTTATAGAGCTTGGGCCATCTAAGGTTTTAAGTGGTTTTGTAAAAAAAATAGATAGGAAACTAACAACACTCAATGTAGAAGATATTAAGTCGCTTGAAAAAACATTACAGTATATTGGAGGTAAGTAATATGAAGGTAGCGATAGTAACTGGTGCAAGTCGTGGAATAGGAAGGGCAATTTCAATTGAATTTGCTAAGATGGGAATAAACTTGGTTTTAAATTATAGAAAGAGTGAAGATGATGTTAAAGAGACAGTTGAAGAGGCTAAAAAATATGGTGTTGAAGTTTTAACTGTTAAGGGCGATGTAAGTGATTTTAATGGAGCAAAATCCATTGTAGATGAGGCAATAAATAAATTTGGGAAAGTAGATATACTTGTAAATAATGCAGGAATAACAAAGGATACATTGATTTTGAGAATGAAGGAAGAGGATTTTGATTCAGTAATAGATGTTAACCTAAAGGGTACCTTCAATATGATAAAACACGCATCACCTTATATAATGAAATCAGAGGCAGGAAGGATAGTAAACATCTCTTCAGTAATAGGACTTATTGGTAATGTAGGACAGGCAAACTATGCGGCATCAAAATCTGGAGTAATAGGACTTACAAAATCAGTTGCAAAGGAACTTGCACCAAGGGGTGTTACAGTAAATGCAGTTGCACCAGGATATATAGATACAGATATGACTAAGGTTTTAAGTGATAAGGTAAAGGAAGGAATAAAAAATTTAATACCTCTAAAGAGAGTTGGAACTGTAGAGGATGTTGCACATTTGGTCGCGTTTTTAGTTTCAGATAAGGCGTCATATATAACAGGACAGGTTATAAACGTTGATGGTGGAATGGTTATGTAGGAGGTGTAGTATGAACAGGGTTGTTGTTACAGGACTTGGAGCGGTAACTCCACTTGGAAATAATGTTAAGGATTTTTGGAATGGTCTTAAGGAAGGTAAAAACGCTATTGATTTCATAAAATCTTTTGATAATCAAAGTTTTAAGGCAAAGCTTGCAGCAGAAGTTGATATAAATATAGAAGATTATCTTGATAAAAAAGAAGCAAGAAGGATGGATAGATTTACACAATTTGCTCTTATAGCAGCAAATGAAGCAGTTTTAGATTCAGGAATTAATGTTTATAATGTGGATAAATATAGATTTGGAGTAGTTTTAGGCTCAGGCGTAGGTGGAATAAAGACACTTGAGAATGAACATACAACACTTTTAGAAAAGGGACCAGGTAGAGTATCTCCATATTTTATACCAATGATGATAAGCAATCTTGCAGCAGGTAATATTGCAATTAAATTTGGTGCAAAGGGAATAGCAAATACAGTAGTTACAGCCTGTGCATCAGGAACCAACGCAATAGGTGAAGCCTTTAGATTGATAAAGTCAGGTATTCTCGATGTTGCAATCACAGGGGGAACGGAGGCAGCAATAACTCCTCTTGCCCTTGCAGGTTTTAGCTCACTTAAAGCCCTTAGCTTTAGTGAAGATAAAAATAGGGCGTCAATTCCATTTGACAAAGAAAGAGAAGGTTTTGTAATGGGAGAAGGAAGCGGGATTTTAATACTTGAAAGTTTAGAGCACGCGTTAGAAAGAGGAGCAAAAATATATGCAGAGGTTGTAGGTTATGGTGCAACCTGTGATGCCTACCACATTACAGCACCTGTTGAATCAGGAGAAGGTGCAGCTTGTGCTATGGAGATGGCAATAAAAGAAGCTGGTATAGATATAACCTGTGTAGATTATATAAATGCCCACGGAACCAGCACACCATATAACGATAAAATTGAAACAACAGCAATAAAGAAAGTTTTCAAAGATCACGCGTATAAATTGGCTGTTAACTCGACAAAATCAATGATTGGACATCTTCTTGGTGCAGCTGGTGCAGTTGAGGCAATTGTGTGCGTCAAGTCTGTTCAGGAGGATTTTGTACATCCTACAATAAACTTGAATGTAAAGGATGAAGAATGTGATTTAGACTATGTACCACATACAGGTCGTAGTATGAGGGTAAACTATGCACTATCTAATTCACTTGGTTTTGGTGGCCATAATGCCAGCATATTATTAAAGAAATGGGAAGGTTGATGTTATGGATGTAAAGAAGCTTCAGGAACTTATTGAGTGTGTAAGTAACTCTAATTTAACATATTTTGAGGTTGAAGAGGGCGGCACAAAGATAGTTATGAAAAAAGAGTGTGAGGGTGTTGTTCTAAGGGAAGTTCCCAAAATAGAGAGGCCAATTTCTGTAGATAAGGTTGAAGAAAAGTCCTATGAAAAAGTAGAAAATGTAAAAATACAGGAGATTAGGGACGAGATAATTGTAAAGTCTCCAATGGTTGGTACCTTCTACAGTGCACCATCACCAGATACATCACCCTTTGTTGCAGTTGGTCAAAGAGTTAAAAAGGGAGATATACTCTGCATAATTGAGGCTATGAAGATAATGAATGAGATTGAAGCAGAGGTTGATGGTACTATTGCGGCAGTGTGTGTACAAAATGGTGAAATGGTGGAGTATGGTCAAGCACTCTTTAGAATTCAAAGGGATGGTGAGTAATATGCTTACTATAAATGATATAAAAAAAATAATTCCACACAGATATCCATTTTTGCTTGTGGATAGAGTGGATGAATTAGAGCCAGGAAAAAGAGCAGTTGGGTTTAAAAATGTAACATTTAATGAATATTTCTTTCAAGGACATTTTGAACAGGAACCTGTAATGCCTGGTGTCTTAATAATTGAGGCTCTTGCTCAAGTTGGTGCCATTGCAGTTTTATCCCACGAGGACTATAAGGGTAAGATGGCATATTTTGGAGGGATAAACAATGCAAAGTTTAGAAGAAAGGTAGTTCCTGGAGATGTACTAAGGCTTGAGGTTGAAATGATAAAACTAAAGTCAAGGGCAGGAGTTGGAAAGGCTGTTGCCTACGTTGAAGATGAAATTGCCTGTGAAGCTGAAATTATGTTTATTACAGCATAGGCTGGAGGTTATGTATGAAAAGGATACTTGTTGCAAATAGAGGTGAAATAGCAGTAAGAATTATAAGGGCGTGTAGAGAGCTTGGTATTGAAACAATAGCAGTTTATTCAGAGGCAGATACTAATTGCTTGCACGCACACCTTGCTGACCACGCAATATGTATAGGGCCTGCAAAATCTAAGGACAGCTATTTAAATATGCAAAATATATTAACAGCAGCACTTATGACAGGTTGTGAAGCAGTACACCCGGGTTATGGTTTTTTATCAGAAAATAGTAAGTTTGCAAAGATGTGTGAAGAGTGTGGAATTAAATTTATAGGGCCATCTTCTGAAGCAATATCTCTTATGGGAAATAAGTCAGTTGCAAAGGAGACGATGAAAAAAGCAGGTGTTCCTGTGGTTCCTGGTTCAGATGGTGCTGTCAAATCCTTAGATGAGGGATTAAAGATTGCAAAAAATATAGGCTTCCCCGTTATGATAAAGGCCTCTGCTGGAGGTGGAGGAAGAGGTATGAGACTTGTTTTTAATGAGGATGAATTTGCCCAAAACTTTACTTCCGCAAAACAAGAAGCAGAGGCTGCCTTTTCAGATGGAAATCTTTATATTGAAAAATATATAGAAAAACCAAGACATATAGAGTTTCAGATACTTGCAGATGAATATGGTAATGTAGTTCACTTAAGTGAAAGAGACTGCTCTATACAAAGAAGAAATCAAAAGGTTATAGAGGAGGCACCAAGTTCACTGTTAAGTGAAGGTTTAAGAAAAAGAATGGGAGAGGCCGCAGTTTTGGCTGCAAAGGCTGTAAATTATAAAAATGCAGGAACAATAGAGTTCCTTTTAGATGCAAATGGTAATTTTTATTTTATGGAGATGAATACAAGAATACAGGTAGAGCATCCTGTTACAGAACTTGTAACTGGTATAGATTTAATTAAAGAACAGATACGAGTAGCAAAGGGAGAAAGATTAAGGTTTTCTCAGAATGATATAAAAATAAAGGGACACGCTATAGAGTGTAGAATAAATGCTGAAAATCCAGATAAAAATTTTATGCCATCACCAGGTGAGATTAAAAGACTTATAGTTCCATCGGGTTTTGGTGTAAGGTTTGATAGTCATATATATCAAGGCTATAAAATACCGCCCTATTATGATTCAATGATTGGAAAATTAATTGTATATGGAGAAACAAGGCAAGAGGCCATAAGCAGGATGAACAGGGCACTATATGAACTTATAGTAGATGGAATAGATACAAATATAGAATTTTTAAGTCGGATAATAAATCATAAGGATTTTATAGAGGGTAATATAGATACTTCCTTCATCAAGAAAAATTTTAATATTTAGGGGGTGACACTATGATTGATAATATGTTTGATAGAAAAAAGGAAATAATGTATGACAATTTATCAGCAAAAGTAGATATTCCAGATGGGCTATGGATGAAATGTGATAGGTGTAAAAAGATTATATACAAGGATGATTTAATCTCATCCCTTTATGTTTGTACAAGTTGCGGATATCATTTTAGAATTACTGCACCCCAAAGAATTGAGATGCTATGTGATGAAGGAAGTTTTGAAGAGATTGATAGAGACCTTGTAGGAGATGATCCTTTGAATTTTCCAGGCTATAAGGAAAAGCTAAGTAAACTGAGAGAAGAGACTGGATTAAAGGAAGCTGTTGTAACTGGTATTGGCAGGATAGAGGGATTAGAAGTTGCACTTGGAGTTATGGACAACCGATTTTTAATGGGAAGTATGGGATATGCTGTAGGTGAGAAAATAACAAGGCTTGTGTATAGATCAATAGAAAAGAGGATACCACTTATCATCTTTACAACATCAGGTGGTGCAAGAATGCAGGAGGGGATAGTATCACTAATGCAGATGGCAAAAACAAGTGCTGCACTTGCAAAACACAATAAAGAGGGACTTTTATACATATCCTATTTAACAGATCCTACAACAGGTGGAGTTTCTGCCAGCTTTGCAATGCTTGGTGATATAATACTTGCAGAACCTGGTGCTCTAATTGGTTTTGCAGGCCCAAGAGTTATTGAACAGACAATAAGGCAAAGGCTGCCAGAAGGCTTCCAAACATCAGAGTTTTTATTAAAGCACGGATTTGTTGATAGGGTTGTAGATAGAAGAGATATGAAGAGTATGTTAAATAGCATTTTAAGAATGCACTTGGGGGTGAGGTAATGTCGGTTCTTGATTTAGATAAAAAGATTGAGGAGCTTGAGATAAAAATTGAGGAGCTTAGAAAGATTTCAACTGAAAACAACATTGATCTAACTTGTGAAATAGAGAAGATGGAAAAAAAGCTTCTTGAACTTAGGAATGATTTATCAAGCAAACT
This sequence comes from Caloramator proteoclasticus DSM 10124, assembly GCF_900129265.1. Taxonomy (GTDB): domain Bacteria; phylum Bacillota; class Clostridia; order Clostridiales; family Caloramatoraceae; genus Thermobrachium; species Thermobrachium proteoclasticum. The sequence goes on from NZ_FQVG01000059.1 coordinate 11,732, forward strand.
TACCCCTTGGGATAGAGTTGTTTTAGCAAGAATGAATGATAGACCAACAAGCCTTGACTATATAGAAATGATTTTTGATGATTTTATTGAGTTCCACGGAGATAGGCTCTATGGAGATGATCCTGCTATTGTTGGTGGAATTGCTACTTTAGATGGAATACCTGTTACTGTTATTGGTGAACAAAAGGGTAGAAATACAAAGGAAAATTTATTTAGAAATTTTGGTATGCCTCACCCTGAAGGATATAGAAAGGCACTTAGGTTAATGAAGCAGGCAGAAAAGTTTAAAAGACCTATTATAACATTTATAGATACTCCTGGTGCTTACTGTGGAATAGGTGCTGAGGAAAGAGGACAGGCGGAGGCAATAGCAAGAAATTTAATGGAGATGTCAACAATAGACACATTAAAGATTGCAATAGTAATAGGAGAAGGCTCAAGTGGAGGTGCCCTTGCAATATCTGTGGCCGATGAGATTTGGATGCTTGAAAATGCTGTGTACTCTATTTTATCTCCAGAAGGCTTTGCAAGTATTTTGTGGAAGGATGCTTCTCGTGCAAAGGAGGCTGCAAATGTTATGAAGATGACTGCCTATGATTTAAAGGAGCTTGGAATTATAAATAAAATAATTAAAGAACCAGCAGGAGGAGCACATAAGGCCCCTCAAATGGTGGCAGAGGAGATAAAGAGGAATTTGATTGCAGTTATAAAAGGATAGGTTGTATTTATATAACCTATCCTTTTAATTTGTTTTAAATTTTAAGTTTAGTTTAGAAATAATGCAAAATGTATGAAAAATGAAATTAATATGATATAATATTTCAAATTGGTATTGTCTTTTATATTATATAATAGAAAGGAGTATGGTAATGATTAGGTTGATATTAGGAGTTTTAATTATTACTGCTTTTATATTTTTATATTATTTGATGGAGGATGTAAGAAAAGTTGCAAAAAATGGTTTTGGACAAGAGGGAAGCTTTGTAGGATTAAGTGTAGTTGGATTTATAACACTGTTCTTTGATACATTAGGAATAGGCAGCTTTGCTCCGGCAACCTCGATGTTTAAGATATTTAAACTAACAGATGAAAGAACTATACCGGGTACACTAAATGTTTCTATGACAATACCAATTATACTTGAGGCTTTAATTTTTATTAGAATAATAGAAGTTGATATAATCACTCTTATTACAATGATTACAGCATCAGTTTTTGGAGCTATTTTAGGAGCAGGCATAGTATCTAAACTAAATAAAAAGAAGGTTATATTTAGTATGGGTATGGCACTTTTATTTGTGGCAACTTTAATGGTAGCAGGACAACTTAATATACTACCTGTTGGTGGTGAAGCAATTGGGTTAAGAGGTGGTAAGTTGATTTTTGCTGTAGTAGCAAATTTTATATTAGGAGCTTTAATGACAATAGGAATAGGACTTTATGCACCTTGTATGGCTCTTGTTTATGCACTTGGTATGAGTCCAAAGGTTGCATTTCCTATAATGATGGGTTCTTGTGCTTTTCTAATGCCAGCAGCTTCAATAAAGTTTATTAAAGAGGGAGCATATGATAAAAAAGCGGCAGTTGCAATAACTTTATTTGGGTCTATTGGAGTTTTAATTGCTGCCTTTATTGTAAAACAAATGAGATTAGATTTATTAAAGTGGGTTGTTATTGTAGTTATTCTTTATACTTCCTTTATAATGTTTAAGTCATTAAAAAAATATACAACAGAGATATTTGAGGTATAGATTAAATGATTATTGTAGACAAGTTGTAAAAATATTCGTATAATGTAGTTGATTAATTTATGATAGGGTGATGTGTTTATGGCAGTTACTATAAATGATGTTGCAAAAGAGGCTGGGGTTTCAATTACAACTGTATCAAGAGTAATTAATGGAAATTATCCTGTAAAGCAGGAAACAAGGCAGAGAGTTGAGGAAGCAATAAAAAAGCTCAATTTTCAACCAAATCCAATAGCAAGAAGCCTTGTTTGTAGAAGGACTAATAGTATTGGGATTGTTGTTCCAAGTATTACAAATATGTACTTTACTGAGGTTGTAGATGGCATAGAAAAATATGCACGAAACAATAGCTATGATATATTTTTAAATATAACAAATGGAGATGCAAAGGCAGAAATCAATGCAGTAAATAAATTTATAGAGAGATATGTAGATGGGATAATAGTTGTAGACCCTCAAACAGAAAATATGCTATCAGGCTTTTATGATGAAATAGTTAATACAGTTCCTGTTGTCTTTGTAAACGGTTATCATCAGGAGATTGATTTAAGTTTTGTAATAAGTAATGAAGAGAATGGGTTTAAAAATGCTCTAAAGCATCTTAATAAAACAGGGCATAAAAACATTATATTTGTAAGAGGTGAAAGTAGTTATTCCTACGATTTGAAGGAGAATATATATAGGAAATTTATTAAAAACATAGGAAGTAGAGAATATATCTTAACTGTAAATGCAGGTAATAGCATTGAAGTTGTTGAAAACACTAAAAAATCAATTATAAACATAAGCAGTGAAATAAAGCTTGGGGAAGATTTTACTGCACTTATCGCCTGCAATGACCTTATGGCAACGGGTGCTTTAAATGCCTGTCTTGAACTTGGAATTAAAGTCCCAGATGAATTTTCAATCATTGGTTTTGACAATATAATTTTATCTCAAATGACTACGCCAAAGCTCTCAACTGTTGATCAAAATATGAAAAAGCTTGGGGAGAAGTCTGCAGAAATGCTTTTTAATTATATAGAATCAGGATATGAAGCTGACAAGGTATTGATTAATACAAAATTAATATTAAGAGAAAGTTGTAGGATATGATATAAAGTCTCACATTTAGTCTTTAATCGAACTAAATGTGAGATTTTTGTTGATATTAAATTGATGGACAATTTAGAAAAATTATTTTATAATATAACTGAAAACGTTTTCTAAAGGGGTGTGTATGATGAAAAGTTTTTTTGGAGTTGATTATTATCCAGAACACTGGCCTGTTGAAATGATGGACAAAGATATTGATAGAATGGTAGATATGGGGGTTGAGGTTGTTAGAATAGGAGAATTTGCCTGGCATATAATGGAAAAAGAAGAGGGTAAATACGATTTTTCCTTTTTTGATATGGTGATAGAAAAGCTAAAAAAAAGAGGCATAAAAGTTATATTTGGAACTCCAACTGCAACTCCACCAGCTTGGCTTATAAACAAATATCCTGAAATACTTCAGAGGGATGAAAACCTAATGCCAAGGAGTTTTGGCGGAAGAAGAATGTATTGCTATAATAACGAAACATATAGAGAATATACAAAAAAGATAGTTACAGAACTTGCAAATCATTATAAGAATGAGGATTCAATAATAGCTTGGCAAATAGATAATGAATTTGGACACGAGGGCAGTGATTTATGTTTCTGTGACACTTGTAAAAGAGGTTTTAGGAATTATCTAAAAGAAAAGTATGGAACAGTAGATAATCTAAACAATACTTGGGGAACAGTTTTTTGGAGCCAAACCTATAATAGCTTTGATGAAATTCCACTACCACTTAAGACTATAACATATCATAACCCTTCAATGCAGCTTGATTATAAGAGATGATAGTGTCAAGATATTGTAGGTTAATTTTTATAGACAACCCCTTAAATTAGCTAGTTTCAAGGCGTTTGTTAAATTTAAAAAACTTAAATTATATTTTCATATTTTATTGATTTTAATATCCTGTAAATTGGCGTTACTTTCCCTATGTTCAATATCGTTATATTATTCATAACTTCGCGTGAAGATTTATTTATCTTCCTTATCGCTTCTTTTATTTTCTTCTTACTTACCTTGAAGGCTTTTTCATCTTCCTTAAACACACTTATTTCCCTTAAATTTCCTCCATTCTTGCTGAATACCCTTAGCTTCGCCATTATCTTTAAT
>NZ_FQVG01000018.1 GCF_900129265.1 Caloramator proteoclasticus DSM 10124
ATAGTTGAAGTTTCAATTTGAGGATTTATTCTTCCATCTTTTAACCCCTTGATTTTTTCTCCAAGATGGTATACCTTAGAGAAGTAGGTGAGCATTTGTTTTAAATAACGCTTGTTCATCTCAAAACATCCTTTCTATTAGGTTTGTAGCAAAATTCATTATAGAAAGGATGTTTTCATTTTTAAACCCTAAATTTTTTCCAGTAAAAATCGGAATTTACATATTTCAATTATTATTCATCTAAACCATTACATATCAAGGGGCTACGCCCTATTTATTTTTTAATCTGCGAAACTTCTGAGCCAATTTATATTTGTTTTTTCTCATCACAAATATTATATATTTTACTAAAAAAGTATGGCATATTTTTGCCATACTTTAAAATACTAATTATTATATATAAATTGTCTTAGTTTGTTTTTATTTTCCTCAATATTAGGAACAAGAACTGCCATACCTCTGATTTTTTGACTTTTAAAGGTACCATCTACCGGCAATCTATACTCCTCAATTGAATCTACCTTAAATCCGTAAATTTCCTTAGCAAGGGAAATTATTTGTGTATTAGACATACTCGTCTGTACATTGGGAAGCAATGTTTCTATGGTGCTTACAACTTGGTTTAAACTCAAACTACTTAGGTTTTTAAAAACTTCATTTATAACTCTTCTCTGTCTCTCTGTTCTTTCATAGTCTCCATGGCCATAATAACGTAATCTCGAATAAGCCAATGCTTGTTCACCATTTAATATTTGTAATCCCTCATTTAAACCTAATGCCTTTGCTTCATAGGATTTAATTTCTATCTGAACACCACCTAATTTATCTATTACATCCTTTAACCCCCAAAAATTAATTGTAACAAAATCCCTAATATCTAATCCAAAATTTGAATTGATTGTTTTTATAGCAAGAGCAGGTCCTCCATATGCATAAGCATGATTTAATCTATCCCCTCCGCGTCCTGGTATATCAACGTACATATCTCTCATTAATGATGTCATCTTTAGTTTTTTATTCTTTTTATCTATAGTTAGTACAATCATACTATCAGATCTACTTCTTTCCTTTACACTTCTTGCATCAAGGCCAAACAAAGCTATATTTATTATTTCATTTTCATTAATCTTATCCTCTGTTTTTATTCCAAGCTCCTCATCACTTTTTGGCAGTTCTACCCTATCCATCTTATTCATTTTACTCTCAATATAATACATACCCATAGATACACCAAAAGTTATTATAATTACTACCCCCATCACTATTTTCCATATCTTTTTCATAACCTTACCTCCATTAACTTATGTATATTTATATATCTATAAGATTATAGTTATATATTTAATACCATCATATTTTAAAATTTTATCACATATATTTAAAAATTCAAAGTAGAAATTTGTAAAAATAATTACAAGTATATCAATATCTGGTTGGTTTGATAGGTAATCATTTTTTTAACATATTTTTTCTCAACTTTTCAACTGCCCTCTCCTTCAATCTTACAATTGAGTTGTAATGGCACCTTTTTTTCCTTGCAATCTCAGCCATACTCTTCCCATTAAAATAATACTCCTCTATTATCTCCCTCTGCTTCTTATTTAAACAGTTTAATTCTCTATATAACTTTTTTATATCCTCCTCTTTAACATATTCCTCCTCAAGGCATATATCATCTGGTATTAAATCATATAAGCACCCACCATCCTCAAGCTCTTCATCTAAACTTATATTTTCCCTTATCTTCTTTGAAAAGGCCTTTACAGAATAAATAACCGCACACTTTATATAGGCATTAAAATCTCCCTTCTTTTCGTCATATCCTCTTAAAACTTTAATGATAGATAGTGCCGCCTCCTGGTATGCATCCTCATAGTAATTTTTATCGTGTATATACATCCTTATAGCCCTCTTTATAAGCGGTTCATACTTTTTAATTACCATATACTCATCCATATTAACCCCTCCAAAATTATTTCCGGCCGGTTGAGTATATGGTAAAATACATAATATTTATTTTCCAAAACGTAAAGAACAAAAAACAAAAATTATTACGCAAAAAAACGAGCGTAATAACTGCAAAATATGCATTATTACGCTCATTTTTTTGTTTATTGTTATCTAAATATATAGCATTTGTAATTGTAATATATATTGACTATCAATTATAAGTTAAAATCACTTCACAATCCTAAAGCCTTAACTATTTAACATACACTTTACAGCTCCTCTTATATCCCCCATCCTTTGTGCTTACAGTTACTACTGCAGTTCCTTTATCTACCGCATAAACTTTACCATAGGCATCAACCTTTACTACTTTTGAATTACTTGTTGTCCATACCACATTTTTATTTGTTGCATTGCTTGGAAGAACTGTTGCAACTAATTTATACCCACTTACTCTTTTTAATGTTAAAGTTGATTTATTTAATTTAACGCCCTGTACTTTTATAGGTGCCTTAACAGTTACTGTACATTTTGCTGTAAAACCACCATCTACAGTTTTTGCTGTTATCACTGCTGTACCTGTTCCTACTGTCGCAACTTTTCCATATTTATCAACTACTGCAACCTTTGTGTTGCTGCTACTCCATATTACTCCTTTATTTGTTGCATTGCTTGGTGCTACTGTTGCATATAAATTAAAACCTTCACCTTTATATACCGTCTTATTCGTCATATTTAATTTTATTCCTGTAACTTTAACATCAGATTTTGTGGTAAACTGTGTTTGTGCATATAAACCAACATAAGAATAGTAATATGGTATAACCTTTAAGGTATAACTTGTTGAACTTTTAAGCCCTGTTATTATTTCATCTAATATACCAACATTAATATAGCTTAAATTGATCGTAGATACATCATAGGTTTTTTCCTTAACACCTGTTTGAACATTAAAAACCTCAATTCTAAATTTTGTAGCATAATGGTTTTCTTCGCTTACAATATCAAAATTAACACTATTATTTGAGGTAATAACATTTTCTATTCTTGGTTTTAACAACATCTTGTCTTCTTCTTTTATATCTAAAGTCTTTACCTCTGTTGTTTTTTTAGTATATTTATATCCATCATTGTTTACACCTGTAACTTCAATTTTATACTTTTTATTTGGAACAAGATTATTAACCTTTGCTGGATAATCCTTTATATTTGTTCCTGAAATATAAAGCCTTATGCGATCAACCTTTTCATTTGTTTCAGAATCATAAACAGTTATTTCAACATAATCTAAACTTTTAGTGCCTTCATAATTGACTTTCAGGTCAATACTTCTATAAGTAGTATTGCTAACAACAAAATCAAGTTTTACAGGATTTATTTTGGTTTTTTCTCCATACAAATTGTATGCAGATAAAGTCCATCCCCAATCAAGTTTTGAAATTGAGCCATAGCTCTCATAATCGTGATAATAATATGTAAGCCAATTCGAATCGTTATAATCAGAGATTATGTGCTCACTTGATGGGAAATCCTGTATAAATTCTCTAAGATTGATTGTTTTTTCCCATTCTCTCTTTTCAGCATTATATTTCGGTTCTGGATGAGTTGTTGGATCCATTGGTAACCAACCGATATTAGGGAAATATACCTCAACCCAAGCGTGATAATCTCCAGACACTTCAACTGGCGTATAGTAAGTTGAAAGGTTTTCAATATTTCTAAAACCAACAACCTCTCTTGCAGGTATCTTTTGTACTCTCAAAAGAGCAATTAATAATTTTGCGTAGTCTTCACATACACCTTTTAAATTATCGATTGCTGATTTTGCACCTCTATTACCATAGGCAAAATCATACTCCATTGAAAATTGAATCCACTCATATGCCTTTAAAATTTTATCATATACATTAGTTTGTGAATCAAGCAATTCATGGCTTTTATCAATTATTGGTTGATAGCTTGTTTCAATTTTAGGTTCTTCACTAATATATCTTTCGTATTGACTAAAATCTGAATAATCAGGATTTTGCTTTAATACATTTATATCATAAAAATGGGGGGTTGCAATTTCAAACTTTTGTACAATTGTTAGTCTATATTTTTGGTTTGCCTGAACAAATGGAATTCTTACTGCTATTTTTCTATCTCCATTTTCATCTACTAAAAATTCATACTCCTCGATGTCTTTATTGGTTATATACACATCTAATTCAAATTGATGGATTGAATCAATTTCATTACCTATATCAATAATTACTATAAAATCTTTAGCCGGTTTATTATTAGTATTAAATTCTACATATGTTTCTAAATATCTTTCTTCTCTGTTTCTTAATTCATAATAAGGATTAGACAAAAGCCTTTGATACTGTTCTACCTTTTTTCGTGTATATTCCTTTGGTGTATATCTTTTATAATTTTTTAACTCATTTTCAATTTCATCCTTATCTTTTGCTTCTACAATCTTTATTTCATTGTTTGATGATGGCTGTTTTTTGACAGTAACTACATTTACCATTTGTTTTGTACTATTATCTATTGTATTTGCCAAGACATTGTTGAAGTTTATAAATAAAAACACAAACGTAATAAAAAATGCTACTATTCTTTTTTTCTTAAACATTTGAATCCTCCATCCACGTAAAAAATAAAAAAATTTTAACTATTCCTCATACCCATTTGGATTGTTGCTCTGCCATCTCCATGCATCCCTGCACATATCCTCTAAATTCTTTTCTGCAATCCATCTAAGCTCCCTATTTGCCTTTGATGGATCCGCAAAACACTTTGCAACATCCCCAGGCCTTCTTTCAACTATCCTATAAGGCACCCTTTTACCCGTTACCTTCTCAAATGTATGAACTAAATCTAAAACACTATATCCCTTTCCTGTACCTAAGTTATATGCCTCAACACCTTTAAAAACCATAACCTTTTCTAAAGCCTTTACGTGTCCTTTTGCCAAATCAACAACATGTATATAGTCTCTAACTCCTGTTCCATCATGTGTATCATAGTCATTTCCAAATACCCTAAGTTCCTTTAACTTTCCTACTGCAACCTGTGTTACATATGGCATTAAGTTATTTGGTATACCGTTTGGATCTTCTCCAATAAGTCCACTCTCGTGTGCTCCTATTGGGTTAAAATATCTTAATAAAACTATGCTCCACTCATTATCTGATATATATAAATCCCTTAAAATCTCTTCAATAAACAATTTTGTTCTTCCATAAGGATTTGTTGCACTAAGCGGAAAATCTTCTGTTATCGGAACCCTTTCTACATTACCATATACAGTTGCTGATGAACTAAATATAAGCCTTTTTACTCCATATTTTTTCATAACTTCACATAAAATAATGGTACCTGTTATATTATTATGGTAATATTTTAAAGGCACTTGAACTGACTCTCCAACCGCCTTTAATCCTGCAAAGTGAATAACGGCATCTACTTTGTTTTCTTTAAATATATTCTCTAAACCTTCTTTGTCAAGCAAATCAACATTATAAAACTTTAGCCTTTTACCTGTTATTTTTTCTACCCTTTTTAAAGATTCTTCTTTACTATTTGATAGGTTGTCTACCACAATTACCTCATAGCCTAAATTTAATAGTTCAACACACGTATGGCTACCTATATAGCCTGCACCACCAGTCACTAAAATTGACATCCTTTCATCCTCCTGTAAAAAATTTTAAGATATAAATCTATTAATTCCTTAACTCTATCTTGTTTTATATATTCTATATACATAATAAATAGGAATACTTATTATCAGAAATACAAGCCCAATATTTGCAATATAAAGGCTAAAACTATTTAGCAATTCATACAATGCATTTTTAATTAAAACCTCATCTATATTTATTAAACTAAAATACCTTGTATAATACAATGTATAAAAAGGAACAGCCAAAAGCATACCAGTAATAAAAAGCTCCAAGGATAATATTTTAAACCCATTGTAATTTGTCATAAAAAATAGGATAGACAAACCTGCTAATAAAATAAAAATATAAAAGTTTAAATTCCTGTAGAGGTTGCTTATAATATCCCTTGCCCATAAAAATACTCCATTCTTCTCAAGTTTTGAAAAAACATCTAAATTAATCTTCTCTTCAACCACACTATTTAGTTCACTTCCTAACTTCTCTAAAACCTTTATCTCTTTATCGCTTAAGGTCTTCCCCTCTTTTTTATAATAATCATCTGTCTTGTTTATAAGCTCCTTATCTAAGCTTAGGCTTATCCTTGGTATCTCACCTTCTGTTTTAGTTAAATAATCTATAAACCCGTATATTAGCCTGTTTACATTTGCTTCCACAAAGGCCTCATCGACATATTCCTCCGCCTTAAATCCCCGTATCTTCTTTTCCTCTATAAAATTCTTTAATTCCTTTGAAGCCTCTTCCCCAACAAGTTTATATACACCATTTTTCTTTAAAACATCAAAATACACCTTCTCATTAAGAAGCCTATTTCTAACAAAAAAGCTAAACACAATAGAAAGTAAATCAATGAATAAAATAAAACTTAGCAGGACCACAACAACCTTCTTCAAATACCTCATAAAACCACCTTTTCACATTAATTATAATATAATAAATATCATACCCTACGTTAGTGCCACCCTATTAGTAATGCTATAATATTATCTTATTTTTCTCATTTTTGCTTATATCTCTATCTTACTTAATCCTAAAGGAAATAAACAAAGTCTCCAAATCTAACATTAATTCCACAAAGAGCTCCGAAAAAATGATACCTTAAAAATTGTCACCACTATGTATAGCGTATAAATGATAATTTGTGCTACTATATATAGTATACTTTTAAAAATGATTTGATTTTTTCGGAGGTCTCCCACCCTAATGACAATTTGACAAAGTCGCAACTCCTACATTAGTGCCACCCTGGTGATAATGTGACAAAGTCGCAAACTCCTATGTTAGTGCCACCCTGGTGATAATGTGATAAAGTCGTAAGACTTTTCACATTTCACTTGGGTGGCACTCTTACTCCGCTGCAACCTCAAAATTTTTCTCATACGCACCAACAACATCCCTTAAATACCTATAAAACTCATCCTTCAAATCTTCCCTCTTTAATGCATATTCAACTGTTGCCTGAAGGAAACCAAGCTTATCCCCCACATCATATCTTCTTCCCTTAAATGTATATGCATACATAGCCTCTCTGTTTAAAAGCTCCTTAAGGGCATCTGTTAGCTGAATCTCTCCACCCTTACCTGGGCGAGTATGCTCTAAAATCTCAAATATCTGTGGAGTTATAATATATCTTCCAAGAATTGCAACATTACTTGGTGCCTGCTCCTTACTTGGCTTCTCCACAAGGTCCTTAACCTTATACACACCATCCTCAATATGCATTCCCTTAACTATTCCATACTTATTTACATCTGACATCGGTACCTGCTGAACACCAAGTATTGTTGTCTTATACTCATTAAACACATCAATTAGTTGCTTTAGACATGGAACCTCTGCATCAACAACATCATCACCAAGCATTACTGCAAAGGGTTCATTTCCTACGAACGTCTTTGCACATAGTATTGCGTGCCCAAGACCCTTTGGCTCCTTTTGTCTTACATAGTGTATTTGAACCATATTTGATATATCCTGTACCATCTTTAAAAGGTCATCCTTCTTCTTTTCCTTAAGCTCAAGCTCAAGCTCTACAGATTTATCAAAATGGTCCTCTATTGCCCTTTTGTTACGTCCTGTAATAATTAATATTTCCTCAATTCCAGCCGCAACAGCCTCCTCTATTATGTACTGTATTGTTGGCTTATCAACGATTGGAAGCATCTCCTTTGGCTGTGCCTTTGTAGCTGGTAAAAATCTTGTTCCAAGCCCTGCGGCTGGAATTATTGCCTTTCTAACTTTCATAAAAATACCCCCTACACTTTTCATTTGTTTACCATTAAAATGCCTTAATATAATATATACCGTTCTTTTTTAAACATTACAGCAATATTTGTATTTTAACATAATTTTAAGAAATTATAAAGTAGTCAAATAAAATTCTCCCCAAAAACTATGCCACCCTGGTGATAATGTGACAAAAACGCAAAAAGCTTTAGTCCCACCCTAATGACAATGCGATAAAGTCGCAAAAGTTTAAGTGCCACCCTGGTGACAATGTGATAAAGTCGTAAGACTTTTCACATTTCACTTGGGTGGCACTTTTTTGTTATTCCGCCATCTTCAATATCTCTTCCTTAAACCTCTTTATATTCTCCTCTGCCTTCTCTAAAGTCTCTCCCTTTGTCATAAAATAGAACTTAATCTTTGGCTCTGTTCCTGATGGTCTTGCAGTAATCACACTACCATCCTCTAAAACAAGCTGAATTACATTTGACTTTGGAAGGTTTATTACAGTTTCTTCTCCACTTACTACATTCTTGCTTACACTCATCTTGTAATCCTTAACAAGCTCAACATCAAATCCTGCAACCTTCTTTGGAGGGTTGTTTCTTAAATCCTCCATTATCTTCTTTATCTTTTCACTTCCCTCAATTCCCTTTAGAGTAATTGAAACAAGGTCTTCTCTATAGAATCCATATCTATTGTATAGCTCCATTAAGCCTTCATATAGGCTCATGCCTCTTTTTTTATAATATGCTACCATCTCAACAATTAACATTGACGCTATAACCGCATCCTTATCCCTTACAAATGTTCCAGCAAGGTATCCATAGCTCTCCTCAAATCCAAGAACGAAGCTCTTATCCCCATTTATCTCAAATTCCTTTATCTTCTCTCCTATATACTTAAATCCTGTTAAAACATCAAGTATCTCTACTCCATAGTCTTTGCATATTGCCTTTGCAAACTCTGTTGTAACGATAGTCTTTATAACCACAGGGTTTTTAGGCATTGTATTTGTTGCCTTAAGATTTTCAAGCATATAATGGGTTAAAAGTGCTCCTGTTTGGTTTCCTGTTAAAACAACGTAGTTTCCTTCGGAATTTTTTACAACAACACCAACTCTATCACAGTCTGGGTCTGTTCCTATTATTACATCCGCATCAAGCTCACGAGCCATCTCCATTGCTCTAACAAATACCTCTGACTCCTCTGGGTTTGGATATTTTACAGTTGAAAAGGCTGGGTCTGGATTTTCTTGCTCCTTTACAACATACACATTCTTATATCCAAGCTCCGCTAAGACCCTTCTTACTGGTTTGTTTCCTGTACCATGTAGTGGAGTGTATATTACCTTTACCTTATCCTTCATTTTTTCAACAATATCCTTATTTACAGTCAAGCCCTTTACAAGCTCAACATATGTATCCTCAACTTCCTTTGGCATAAAGTTGAATAATCCCTTCTCTACTGCTTCATTATATTCCATTGTCTTTATATCGCCATAATCAACATTCTTAATCTCATTTAATATCCCTTCTGCAAGCTCCTCTGTAACTTGGCCTCCATCTGACCAGTAAACCTTATATCCATTGTATTCCTTTGGATTGTGGCTTGCTGTTATAACTATTCCTGCTGTTGTATTCATATGTCTTACAGCATAGGATAGCATTGGAGTTGGCTTTAGTTCATCATATACGTATGTCTTTATTCCACTTGCATTTAAAACAAGTGCCGCTTCCCTTGCAAATACGTCACTATACTTTCTTGAATCATATGCTATTGCAACAGAAGGATTTTCTATGTTTTGCTTTAAAATGAAGTTTGCAAGACCCTGTGTTGCCTTTCTTACTGTATATACATTCATTCTGTTTGTTCCAGCACCTATTACACCTCTTAATCCTCCTGTACCAAACTCAAGTTCCTTATAGAACCTTTCCATTATCTCCTTTTCATCAAGTCCCTCAAGTTCCCTTCTTGTTTCTTCATCAAAGTCTAACCATCTTTTATACATATCCATATATTCCATAAATAAACCTCCATTCTTTCGAAATATTTTAAAAAACACTTGATAATAAATTATCACTTTTTAGAATTTTTTTCAAGAAGGAGGGGAAATTTTGTTGAAGATGTATAAAAAATTTTTGCTGCCCAAAAGGCAGCAAAATATAAAATAAACAATTTCATAGTCACTATTCTTTTCTTAAAAACCTTTGCTTCATCTTTAAAACTATTTCATCAACTTCCTTTATCTTCATAAATAAAATCACAACAAAATAAACCATTCCACCTATTATAATTGAACAAATTAATGATAAATTTTTTGAGATTACACCAACTAAAACATTGTAGCTTATCTTCGCAACTGCTCCCATAATAATAGATGCAACTGTTATTTTTATAAATGATATGCTTATATCTTTTAATCCAAATGAACCTATCTTTTTTCTTAATGATACAAATAATAGGCCTGTACACACTATAGCTGAAATACTTGTTGCAAGTGCAAGACCTGCAATTCCCATAAACTTAGATAACGTTATATTCAATATTATATTCATAATCAACGCTATTACAGCATTTATAGTTGGTGTTTTTGTATCCTTCATAGAATAAAAAGCTTTAGATAAAACTTCACGAAGTCCATACCCTATCATACCAATTGAATAGAAAAACAACGCACTTGAAGTCATTTGAACTGCCCTTTTATCAAAGGCACCACGTCCAAAAAGCATCTCAACAATAGGGGTTGAAAATACCATAGCTCCCACTGTTGAAGGAATAACAAGAAAATTTATTGCAGAAATTGATTCTGATAAAGACTTTTTCAACCCTTCATAATTATTTTCTGCAACCATCTTTGATATCAAAGGAAATATTACTGTACTAATAGATGTTACAAACAATCCCATGACAAATCCATTTAATTTATTCGCATAATTTAACGCTGAAATTCCACCCTCTGCTACTTTAGATGCAATTGTTCTATCTACCAATACATTTAATTGATTCACTGAAACACCAAGTATAGCAGGCAATGCTATGGCTAATAAGTTTTTAATATATTTATCCTTAACATTAAATATAAAAGAAAATTTATATCCCTTTTTAAAAACAAAAGGTAATATAAAAAGAAGCTGTGCTAAAAAGGCTACAACACTACCTATAGATAAATATATATTATGTGTTTTAGATGCAACAAACATAGAAAATATTATTATAATATTCATTGGAAATCCAATTAATGCTGGAATAATAAAATTATTTTTTATCTGCAAATAAGCTGAAAAAATATACACTAAACCAGAAAAATATATCCCTAAAATACTTATCCTTGTAAATTTAACTGCCAGCCTTAATGTTTCACCACTAAAACCTGTTGCAAACAATTTTACTATAGGTGTTGTAAATAATACAGTTATAACAACCAATATTGTACATAGTACAATTAAAATGTTTACTATATTATTAGTAAATTTAATTGTCTTCTCTTCACCTTCTTTGGCTTTTAAATCACTAAACATAGGAATAAACCCTGTGCTTATAGCTGTTCCAATAAAAGCAAATAAAACACCTGGTATTGTTAGCGAAATCAAATATGCATCTGTAACATTATTTGCCCCAAAGAAGTAAGATAACGAGACTTCTCGTGCGAAGCCTAAAACTTTTGAAAATATAGTAATTATCATAATTATTAATGCAGTTTTCTTCATTTAGTCACCTCTTAGTCTCTACCATATAAATCCCTTGTATATACTTTGTCTTTTACATCCTCTAATTCTTCACACATTCTATTCGCAACAATTATATCTGAAATCTTTTTAAACTCATTAAAATCTTTTATTACCCTTGAATTAAAGAACTTGTCCTCTTTTAAGACAGGTTCATATACAACAACCTCTATTCCCTTTGCCTTTATTCTCTTCATTACACCTTGTATAGCCGATTGTCTAAAGTTATCTGAGTCTGTTTTCATTGTAACTCTATATATACCTACAACCTTTGGATTTCTCTTTATTATCATTTCAGCTATATGATCTTTTCTTGTTGTATTTGCCTTTACTATTGCCTCAATTAAATTATTTGGAACATCTTGATAGTTTGCTAGAAGCTGTTTTGTATCCTTTGGTAGACAATATCCACCATATCCGAAGGATGGGTTATTATAATGGTTTCCTATTCTTGGATCTAAACAAACACCCTCTATTATTTGTTTTGTATTTAGCCCTCTCAATTCTGCATAGGTATCAAGCTCATTAAAGAAGGCTACCCTCATCGCAAGGTATGTATTTGCAAATAATTTTATAGCCTCTGCCTCTGTTGAATCTGTAAATAATACAGGAACCTCCTTTTTAATTGCTCCTTGCAGCAGTTAAAATTACAGTTAGTTCTTTACTTAATATGCCTAAAATTGATTGCATAATAAACTCCCTTTAAATTAGTCTCTTGAGAATAAATCTGTTGTATAAATTTTAACAATCTATTAAAATAATTTTATCTTGTATCTAAAAAAACTTATAATTTTACTTCATTAATAAAAAATAAAATTCTTAACTCGGCATTTAATCCAGCCAATCATTAATAATAATTAATTTCTATCATAAAAAAATTTTAATATAATACTTGGATATATAAAGTCTTATAAGGAACACTTGCCGAATCTAAGATTAAATTATTTGTAATTTCATATTTACTGATTTTTCAAAAGCTGGTCTTCTGGTACATCCTTGAAATACTTAGCGGGATTCCCAGCAACAATTTGTCTTGGATTAACATCTCTAGTTACAACTGAACCTGCAGCTACGAAACCATCTTCATGAATTACCTTGCCTGGAAGAATTGTTGCTTGAGCACCAACTCTACCACCTTTTTTAATAGTAACACCTTTGAAATGTTTATATCTTTCTTTGCTTCTTGCTGCAAAATTATCATTAGATGTAATTACACCAGGAGCAATAAACACATAATCTTCAACTTCTGAATAAGCAGTCAAATATACATTAGTTTCTAACTTGCAATTTGAACCAACTTTACAATAGTTTTCTATTGCAACTCCTCTACCAACTATTGTTTTGCTTCCAATAACAACATTCTCTCTTATAGTTGAAAGGTCTGCTACTAATGTGTTTTTACCAATTGTACATCCACAATAAATAATAACTCCTGCTCCAATTAAACAACAATCATTTATTTTGCAAGGAGGAAGTTCATTTTCATCTTTAAAAATACTATTTACTGCTCTCATAGGCTTTTTACCTATAACTGTATTATCATCAATTCTCACATTATTTCCAATAACTGAACCTTTGTGAATCACAACATTATTACCAATTATACAATTATCCCCAATTAAAACATCATCCTCAATAACTACGAATTTACCTAAGCTTACATTATTTCCTATTTTACTTTTTTCTGAAATATAATTCATAATGATACCTCCTTAACAAACAGCCTAAGGTTTTATCCTTAGGCTAACACCTTTCATATCTAAAGTTGAAAAATCTTCTAAAGGTAATTTAACTGGCATACCTGTCTTTTGTGACTTATATGCAGCTAAAATAATTTCCATTCCCTTTTTACCTTCTTCACCATTAATTAATGGCTCTCTATTATTTTTAATTGCATCAATAACATCTTTAAATAATGGAGTATGACCAAATCCGTATACTGTATCTGAATCACCCTCTTGATTTTTAATTATTTCTTCCTCTGAATCTTTTCTGTCTTCAAACCTCCATGTTTCAATCTTGTTTACAGCTAATCCACCAATAACAACTGTTCCTTTTTCTCCAAATACACTTAGCGTTTCTTCTAAATTCTTTGGAAACACACATGCACTTCCTTCAACAATTCCAATTGCTCCATTTTTAAATCTTATAACTATTGCACCAAAATCCTCAGCCTCAATATCTCTTATAAAATTACCAGTTTGAGCATATACTGTATCAACCTCTCCACCCATCATCCATTGAAGAAGGTCAATATCATGAATACATTGATTCATTAAAGTTCCACCATCTAACTCCCATGTTCCTCTCCATGGAGCTTGGCGGTAATAGTTCATATTTCTATTCCATCTTATGCTTGCCATACCATTAATTAATTTACCAAATCTATTTTCATCAATAGCCTTTCTTAACATTTGAATTGACTTGTTAAATCTATTTTGATGACAAACAGCTAATTTAACCCCATATTTTTTTGAAGTTTCAATCATTAAATTAGCATCTTTAATAGATAGTGCCATAGGTTTCTCTACTATAACATGTTTTCCTTTTTCCATACAATAGATTGCAATTTCTGGATGATATCCACTTTCTGTTGCAATTGTTACAACATCAATATCATCTTCTTCAATCATTTTTTTATAATCTGTATATATCTTTACTTCTAATCCTGTTTTATTTTCATATTCTTCTGCCTTTTCCTTTGCCTTTTCTTCTATAACATCACAGGTTGCTACTAAAACAGCATCTTCTAAATTATTCACTAATCCTTCTACATGCTTATATGAAATTCTTCCACAACCGATGATAGCAAACTTTAGCTTATCCATTGAAATCCTCCACAATATTTACTAATCTTATTTAGTACAATCTACTAAGTATTTAGAGATAAAAAATTAAAGTTTATATATTTTTTCTCTATTATTTATCACATTCTTAGTTGCGTTTCTTGTATCATAAAGAATCTTTGCTTTTTCTACTATTTTTTCGTAGTCATAGCATGAATGGTCAGTTGTGATAATAACAATATCTGCCTCATCAATAAATGATTCCCAGTTAATAGTTTCATAAATTTTTCCATTATGCTTGAAGTGAGCCACATATGGATCATCTACAAATACTTCTGCACCATTCTTTTCTAAGTGGTCAATTACCTTTAGTGTTGGTGACTCTCTATAATCATCTATATCCTTTTTATACGCAACACCCAGTAGTAAAACCTTTGATCCATTTAATGCCTTTTTTTCTTTATTTAAAAGTTTCATTGCATTATCAACTACAAATTCTGGCATAAAATCATTTATTTCACCTGCTGTTTCAATTAGTCTAGTATGATAGTCAAATTCTCTTGCCTTATAAGTTAAGTAGAATGGGTCTAGTGGAATACAATGTCCTCCTAAACCTGGACCAGGGTAAAATGCCATAAATCCATATGGTTTAGTTTTGGCAGCTTCAATAACTTCCCAAACATCTATTCCCATTTTTTTGCATAAAATTGCCATTTCATTTGCTAGACCAATATTAATATGTCTAAATGTATTTTCTAGTATCTTTTCCATCTCTGCTACCTTTGGTGAAGATACTTTAAATATTTCTCCTTCTAGTACATTTCCATAAAGTGTAGCTGCAAGTTCAGTACAGTCCTCTGTTACTCCACCAACAACCTTTGGTGTATTCTTTGTTTTAAATTGCTTATTGCCTGGATCTACTCTTTCTGGTGAAAACGCTAAATAAAAATCTTCTCCACACTTTAATCCTGTTTCTTCTAATATTGGCATTACTATTTCTTCAGTAGTACCTGGATAAGTAGTTGATTCAAGTACAACAAGTATACCCTTATGTAAGTACTTTGCAATATCTCTTGTTGAATTTACAATATATGAAACATCAGGTTGCTTAAACTTATCTAGTGGAGTAGGAACTGCAATTGCAACACAATCCACATCCTTAATAAATGAGAAATCTGTTGTTGCAGTAAGTAAACCCTTTTTAACTAATTCTGACAATTCTTCATCCACTACATCTCCAATATAGTTATGTCCTTGATTAACCATTTTTACTTTACTATCTTGAACATCAAACCCAATTACCTTATATCCCGCCTTTGCCTTTTCTACAGCAAGAGGTAATCCAACATAACCTAATCCAACAACACCAATGACTGCTGTTTTATTTTTAATTTTTTCTAATAATAAATTTTTGTAACACATAAATAGAACCTCCCATATATTTTATTAAATAATATGATTAAATTTTTGTTTATTTGTTGTCAAATTTTCTTATCAAATCAGCAACATATTCTTGTTGTTCTAATGTAATTTCAGGATATAAAGGAATTGCAAAAGTTCTTTTTGACAACTTTTCTGAAACTGGTAAATCTCCTTCTTTATATCCTAAATATTCATACACATTTTGCAAATGAAGCGGAACTGGATAATATATACCTGTAGCAACTCCATTATCTTTTAAAAATCTAAGTAGTTCTTCTCTTTCTTCATGTTGAAGTATATATAAATGATATATATGTTTACATTTTTCATCTTCATATGGAGTCACACACTTAGTATTCGCAAGTAACTCATTATATTTATGTGCCTTTTCCTTTCTTGCATTATTCCAATCATCAATATGTTTAAATTTTACGTTTAAAATAGCAGCTTGAATTTCATCTAATCTACTATTGTATCCAATCATGTCATGATAGTATTTTATCTTACTACCATGGAATCTAAGCATTCTTATTGTTTGTGCAACTTCATCATCATTTGTAACAATCATTCCTCCGTCTCCATACCCACCTAAATTCTTTGTTGGGAAGAATGAAAAACAAGCTGCATGGCCTATTGAACCTGCCTTTTTGCCTTTGTACTCCGCACCAATTGCTTGACACGCATCCTCGATAACAATTAAATTATGTTTTTCTGCTATTTCCATAATTCTATCCATGTCACACATTTGTCCAAATATATGTACAGCAATTATAGCTTTAGTTTTTGATGTTATTTTTTCTTCAATTTTATTTTCATCAATACAATATGTTTTTTCATCTACATCTACAAATACAGGAGTTGCCCCTACTTGAGACACAGTTTCAGCAGATGCAAAGAAAGTAAACGGAGTAGTTATTACTTCATCTCCTTCTCCTATACCAAATGCCTTTAGTGTTAATACAAGTGCATCTGTACCATTGGCAACACCAATACCATGTTTTACACCACAATAATTTGCAATATCTTCTTCTAATTTTTTAACTTCTGGTCCTAATATATAGTGTCCTGACTCAATTGTGTTTATTACAGCATCTTTAATTTCATCTTTTATTGTTTCATATTGTGCTTTTAAATCAAGTAGTTGTAATTCCATTAAATCTCCTCCTATTTAATGTATATCATATAACAGTCTTTTCAAAGTTTTTTATTATTTTAATATCAAATTATTTTACTTAAACACATTAAATACTTCAAGCAAGGCTGCTTGTACATATCAAGAGGTGTAGGAACTGTAATAGCTATTGCATCAACATTCTTTACAAAGCAAAAACCTGTTTTTACTTTTAACTTCTTTTTAACATCTAATTCTTTTAAGTCTGAATCAACGATATCTCTTATGTAGTTTTGCCCTTTATTTACAAATTCAACTTTTGAGGCTTGTACATCAAACACTATTACATTATAACCTGTTTTTGCTTTTTAAACAGCTAAAGTAAGACCTAAATAACCAAGAGCAACAACTCCAAGTTTGACGGTTTTGTTTTGTAATTTTAGTGTTTGAATTATATATATATATATATATATTTATTTATTTATCTACCTCTTATATTTTTATAAATTTATTGTAACCATGGATAATAATCATAAATGTATTTTACGATAATACGAAATAAACTTTTCTTTTTATATTGTTTACTAATAGTAAAATAGGGAGTTTGTACAGCACCAAACGATCTTCTTATACTTTCAACACCTTCAATCAAGCTTCCTTCAAAATCAAAAACATTTATGTTAAGTTCTTCTTTTGTAAATTTTATAGCCTCCTACATTAATATTAATAAACTACTCGCTCCACTATTTCTTAATTCAGGATTTTCTCCCACTAAGTGTACATATGATGACCTGTCATCCCAAATTAAATATAATGCTGAATGTATTTTCCCATCATTATCTTCAGCTAAAAAATTTTCCTTCTTTTTTCTTGTTTCAATACGTTATCTTGCTTTTTTAAGAATTCATAAGTATTCAGAATTTTAAGATTCTGTTTATTAAATGTCATGGAATTAACTTCATAGAATTCTTGTAATGTCTTATTAAATGATATTTTAATAATTCCACTGGCTTTTTTTATTTTATTTCTAAAACTGCTTTTGAAATTATTATATACCACATCTAAATTTGTTATATCTTCTATAATAAACGTATTATATCTTATAGTCTGTTTAAATCCATTCCAGTAAAATGGCAACCAATTTGTTTATGAATAATTAAAATTCTGATTATAACTGATAATTTTTAACTTACTTAATTCAATAACTATTTCTTTTAATATATCTATTTCATAAGATAATTTTTTTCGTGTTTCTAACCTTAAAAATACTTTATCCAAATATCATTTGTTTGTGTCAACATTGGCAGAGTTATTATTATCCCATTCCTTTTCTTAATAAAATTGTAAGGTAGTGCTACAACCACTTATCCACCTTTTTCTACTAAAATAACATCCCAGTTTTCTTCTCCACATACAGCGTCCATAACTATGGTATTAAAAATATAAGTAAAATTTTAAAATTTTTTATAATTTATTGTGTTTAAAATTACTTACCATATCATTCAAATTTTTTCTTATTATGATTTTTACTTTTTGCTACTCTCAAATCATTTAATATATCACGCATAACTGCATTCCATGTTAAATTTTCTTCAGCATACTTACGCATTTCGATTGTAAATTTTTCTTTTTTTATCAAATTATAAAATTCAATTACTTTATTAATATCTATTGGAGATTCATCTTTAGGAATTTTATAAATATATTTAAAGTTATCACCAAACATCTCGTCATCTGATGCAATAACAAACGGAATCCCCCTAGCACAATATTCTCTATTTTTCAATGCACTATCTTTAGTAAACCCTTTTCTATGATTAGCTAAGCTTCCAATCCCAATATTACTTATATCAAATAAATCATCTAATTCTTTACCTATCTTATTTCCATGAAAAACTACATATTCATTAAGCCCATAATCATTTGCTATTTTTTTTAACTTATTTAATTCTGGACCATCACCTACAATATGAAAATTAACCCTTATACGATCTTTGTTTTTACTCTCATAATATAACCTTAACCCTTCAATAACTCTGTCATATCCATGCCAATATGATACATTTGCTACGGCTATTAAATTTATCATATTTTTATAATCATATAGTTCTTTTATTCTAATATCCGATATATCTATACCATTTGTAATTTCTTTATATTTATCAGATTTTAAAATAATGTCCTTACCTAACACTACATATATTTTGTCCACTATTTTTTCAACTTTTACATCGTATACTTTGCTTAATAAAGCGTTTAGTATTCGCCGACCCACCCCTTTAATTTCTAAATCATCTGGATATGAAGGTATTTCATACATTATATAACAATTCAAGTTTTTTTTTGCAAATTTCAACGCTTTTAATCCTTTACTAAGAAACTTATACTTTCTAATATATAAATATTTTGGTGCTAACTCTATTAAAGCTTTTTGTACATATGAATTAAATCTACTATAATTTATATATCTCTTTATTAATAATAACTTGTCTTCTTTATTTAATGTTAATAATCTATTATCTATATATTTTACACTTTTATTTTTTATATTTTCTATACAAATTGAATTACCTTCTCTACATATTAATGCAACATCATAAATTTTAGCAAATACACCACATTTTGCTAATATCTTTTTGTATACACCTAAATCGATTTTTCTATCAATGTAAGCAATATATATTAATTTTTCCAAAATATCACTCCTTAGATTCTATAATTTTTTCAAAACTCTTTTGGAAAGTTGTACTTAACTTGTTTTCATCTCTATGTTTGATAATAAAAAAGGAAATCGTATATCCTATATAAAACCAAAATTGTTGAACCCTCCATAAAGTATTTGAGAAAAATAATTGTACTATAGAATTTGTAATTAAAAAAATGAAAAAAATTTTTTCTAAATATTCTACTTCATTATCAAATAATAGTATTTTAATAGGATAAAATATTAATAATGAAAAAATAGTGAAAAATACTACCCCTCCCTCATATAACAACTGAATAAATAAATTATGAACATATGTCCCATACACACTCTCGAAATATGCTATTCCATTACCTGTAATAGGTGCTTGTAAAATCGCTCTTATAGCCTCATTCCACAAGTACATGCGACCATTCGATATGTCATTTTGATTTAGATACATTACTGCCTTATCTATTGCATAAAATTTTATATTATTCGTTGAAAGAAAGTTGTTTAAATTCATTAAAATTTGTTCCATATTCAAATAAATAAATACTAACATTAATAAACCTATAAAGAAAATTATTTTTCTATATTTAATATTTTTTTCAATTTTTAAATATATCATTCCAGTAATTTGAATTAATAATGCTAAAATGACCCCCCTTGATGCATAATTAAAATAAATATACCCGTAACTAATCAACACCCAAAAACTTATTAATTTGTACACTTTCTCAATTTTTATTGAAGTCAAACAAATTATTGATGCTGAAATCCCTGCAAGCATGTTGTATGAAAAGCCCATCCATTGACCATAATCTAAATTTATAAAATTTATATTTAAAATTTTGAAACTTAATACAGCAGAAATAACAACTAAATATTTAAAAACATATACTAATGAAAATTTATTTTTATCTGACATAATTAATCCTGTAATTCCAAAGAATATAAAACTTAAAAAGTAAAAATAAAGTTCATAAGTTCTACAAATTAACCAATAGGAAATACCAAAATAAAATAAAATTAAACTAATGATAAGTACCTTAGAAATCGATATTATTCTTACTGTCTTATTATTGATAATATATATAATTATTAGCACTGCCATTATCTTAACAATTATATTTTCTGTTTTTGGTAACATTGTTGTCATTATATTTGCACAAAAAAATAATGCTATAAGTAAACTATTTATTCTTAACTTTATAGAAATATTCTTGTAACCTACATAATTCATTCCAATTACTCCTAACATAATTATTTATTACATAGACTTATATTAATAACTTTTATGTATATGTCACTTAATCTATTTCTATAGTCCGACTCGTTATTAAATTCATTAAAGCTTGTTATACTATTAGATGACATTTCTAAAAATAATTCATTATTTTCTAATAAGCTTTGTACTGATTCTGCCAATTTTTCATCATCTGATGTTAGAAAACCTTCTACTCCATTTTCTACCAAATCTGTTATTCCATCAACTGGAGTACTTACTATTGGCACACCTAATGCCATCGCCTCTAAAATCGCTATAGGTAACCCTTCATATCTTGAACACATTAACATACATTTAGCTGATTTTAATGCTTTATAAGGATAAGGTAATCTACCTGTGAATGTTACTCTATCAATAACTCCTTCTTCTCTAAAAATTTTTTCCATCTCACTTTTTAATTCACCTTCTCCTATAACACCAAAACGTGCATCTTGACATTTTTTTAATACTTGGCTTGCTACTTTTGCAACCCTTTCAGGATTTTTTTGATAGGTTAATCTTCCTAAATACACAAAATCAAAATCATATTTTTTATTATCTTTTTCTATCAATTTTTTTAACCTATTTTCATATATTATATTTTTTAATACAACAGTTTTGTTCCTTATAAAATTTTTGAATTTATATTCTTCTAAACAACTTTCTGAAACTGATATAATTTTTTTTACTCTAAAAGATGAAATGAAATAAATAAGTGATTTTATTGAAATAACAGACATATTATTAGCATTAACATGCAAATGAGATACAACTGGTATTTTTCCTGATACTAAAGTAGCTATAACTGTTGCTTTAACATCGTGAGCATGTATTATATCTGGTTTAAAGTTTTTAATCGCATTTCTTACTTCAAAAATATTTAATTTTTTTAATGGAATAAAATTTACTTCTCTATCTTTTAAAGCATCTTTTATTGATCCATCCGGAGAACAATATGACATTTCAAGTTCATTTTTAAACATCATACAAATATCAGCAGCAACATTTTCAGCACCAGATAATTTGTTACTACTTAATAAATGAAGTATACGCAATATAATCAACTCCTATTTTAGTAAGATAAAAAATAAAATATTATTCTTGAAAATTTTACAAATATTATTTACTAATATACAGTATAGTAATTTAAATTTTTGTATTGTCTTTAACATTTTATATATTTACATCACATTCTTATTTAGACTCATTTTTGAATGTTACTTTCTTATATACAATTAAAGGAATTAGAACATACTTAAAACTAAGCATTTAAACTATTAATTCACACTATCTGAAATTTATAAAATAATTTTTTATATAAAAGTTTTTGTCCAGTAATACTTTATTTTTTTAAGATTTAAATAATCTCGTTTAAATAAAAATACATAACGTATATAAATTCTTATTAATATTTATTTATATTTAAAATCTTAATTAATTTATCAAACTTAAACCATTATAGTTACAATAATTATAAAATTAATACATAAATTAATACATTTTATGTAAGCAAACTATATATATCCTCCATTTTATTTTTTATATATTCTATTGAATACTCTTTTATATATTCTAAACTTTTTTCCCTAAATCTTTTTCTTAATTCAACTGATTTGTATAATTTTTCAACTGCATTTGCAAATTCTTCTAAATCGTCAATTTTAACAATAAAACCGTTCTCATCATTTATGACTAAATCTCTATTTCCTCTACAGTTAGTTACAACTAATGGCAAACCTGTTGCCATTGCTTCCATTAAATTAACTGGAAGACCTTCACGTCTTGATGCAGAAACAGCAACATCTGATAAAGCCATTAAATTTGGCACATCTTTTTTATATCACTCTCTTCTACAAATACAAATTTAAAATACTTTTTATTAACAATCAAAATTACACTTAAAATCCTCTAATATTTATGTAATTCATACTGTATTATATATTTCACGCATTATCTTTTTTACATTTTCTATGTCAAATTTCTTAATAAACACTCGGTTATGCTTTCCCATTTTATTGTTGAGGTAAACATTCTCTAATAGTTTATTTATAGAATTTGCAAACTGTTCAACATCATAAACTTCTACCAAATATCCACCCTTACCGTCCTCAATCAAATCAACATTTCCTCTAATTTTTGAACAAACTATAGGAAGCCCTAAAGCCATAGCCTCCATTAAAGCCACAGACAATCCTTCTCTAAATGAAGGTAAAACAAATACATCTGAAACTTTGCCAATCTCAGCTATGTCTCTTCTATAGCCCAATAACTTAACTTGTTTCTCTAACCCTAGTCCCTTTGCTAAATTTTTAAGGTAATCCTCTAATACACCTTGTCCACATATCATATAATATACATTTGGATTTTGTAATTTAGCTATTGCCTTTATTATAGTCTCATGGTTTTTGTTTTTATTAAGTTCTCCTACCGAAAGCACTAAAAAAGCACCCTCAGGTATACCCAACTCTTTACGTTTCTGTATCCTATCAACAGATATCTCATTGAATTTCTTAATATTTACCCCTACTCCAGGAACATACTCAACCATTCCAGCTCTAAATAACTTTTTAGCCCTGTTATAATCCTCCTTATTAATAGTAATAAGAACATCAGTATATCTAGAAAGCCATCTTTCAATAGGATAAAATATCACCCAATTTTTTAATGGTGCTCCACTGAAAAAGTGAAATCCATGCACTGTATAAATAACCTTAGTTCCATTTTTTCTATGTTTTTTGCAAGCGAGTCTTGCAATAACCCCACCAATAGGAGAATGACAATGTACTATATCATATTTATTTTGACTAATTAATCTTTCTGTTTTTTTATAAGCCTCGGCGATGTCTTTGATAGCATCAACTTTTCTTGGTACAGGTATATGGTAAATATTAACATCTATATTTTTCAATTCATCTTTAAATTCTTTTACTCTTTCTTGTGAAGTTGTACTTCCAAATTCAAAATTACAAGCAACATCAACTTGGTACCCTAATTCCTGTAATATTTGAATGTTATGCATATTAAACTGATCAATCATAGAGGCCACGGAAGCAAATATTAGTGCCTTTTTCATATATTTACACCTCCGTCTCCCAAACTGCTTCCTTTAAATCCCTAATTCTATATTCAACCTTATACTCACTCATACTCTTTTCATAAACTAAATTTCCAAATACCTTATTTATAATTCCAACTTTCTTACCCATTAGCTTAAGCAATGGATTGAATGCCTTCGTAAGCATAACTTTTTTTCCATGTGCTTCAGCTATTAATTTTACTAACTGGCTTGTTCCTACATACTCTTTATTTTGAGGATAAAATATTCCTTTTTCATTATTATCTATCATCAGTCTAATAAATTCACAAAGATTATCTATATGAAGCATACTTCTTTCATTTTTTATATCAGGAAATATTGGTAGCTTTTGAGCCACTTTAGATAGCTTTGGATAGTTTCCCTTTGAACCCTTTCCAAAAATCATAGGTGGTCTTATTACTACAACATTAAAATTATCATCTTGAAGTGGTAGAATACCTTCTTCTGCTTGTAATTTACTTTTGCCATAGAAGTTACTTGGTGTTGGGACTGTATTTTTATCTATAACTCTTTTATGGTTAATATGACTGCTGTCGCCATAAACTATAATGCTACTCATAAAAATAAACTGTTTTACACCTTCTGCCTTTGCTTTCTTTGCTGTTTCTATAGTAAGGTCACGATTAACTTTATAGTATAATTCCTCCATCTTAGGATCTATAGATACGTGTGCAATCCCTGCCACATGAAATACAACATCATACTTAGAAAAATCATACTCTTTCCATTTTGGATCTTTCATATCTAAAGTATCAACAATATATTTATCTGGCCATTGGCTTACCCATTTTTCAAAGCTTGTACCTATATAGCTATTGGCACCGGTTATAAGTATTTTTTTCACTCTATTTTCACCTCTATTTGTTTAGTTGGATGGTTGGTTAGTTAGATAGTTGGTTAGATTTTTTCTATCTAACTAATCTTATCCCTTCCCCATTCTCACTTCGTCAATATAATTTAATATTGTACACATTTTAATATTGAACTTTTATATTAAATTATATTTATTAATCAAATATTTTCAATAATATTTTAATTACTCAGCAATATTAATCTTTTCATTATCTACTTTTAATTTGCCTGTTCCACCTTCAACAACACCCTCGCTTCTTAAAACACTAAATATTGTTTTAAAAAATATTTTAGTATCAAATAAGAAGCTCATCTTTTGTACATATTCTCCATCAAACTTTGCTTTTATTTGAATTGGTAGTTCATCTCTACCATTTATTTGTGCCCATCCTGTAAGGCCTGGATAGACATCGTTTGCCCCATATTTATCCCTCTCTGCTATTAAATCATATTGATTCCAAAGAGCTGGTCTTGGACCAATAATACTCATATCACCCTTTAGAATGTTTATAATTTGTGGTAACTCATCAAGGGATGTTTTTCTTAAGAATTTACCTACCTTTGTGATCCACTTCTCTGGATTTTCTAAAAGGTGTGTTGGTGTATCTTTTGGTGTATCTATTCTCATTGTTCTAAACTTTAATATTTCAAAATGTGTTTTATTAATTCCCACTCTTTTTTGTTTAAAAAATACTGGTCCTTTTGAATCAAGTTTAATTGCGATCATAAGAATTAGAAATAAGGGTGATAAAACTATAAGTCCAATAAGAGCAAGTATAAAATCTATAAATCTTTTTATGTACTTTCTATACATTCAATCCTCCTCCTTTTATAGGTTGGAAAGGTGGTAACCTCTCCACCTATTCCTCTCCTGCTGCAACCTCATCGTATACCTTATACGTCTCAACTATCTCCTTTAGCTGCTTCTTTACCTTCATTGGTTCTTCGGATTGTAGTGCAAATTTTAGGGCGTCAAGCTTAAGTTTTAGCTCCTCATAATCTATATTTAGTGGTTTTGCAACGTATATTTTGCTATTTTGGGTCTTTGTTAGTCCCTCTTCTGATAAGAGGAGTTCTTCATATAGTTTTTCACCTGGTCTTAGGCCTGTTATCTGTATCTTTATGTCCTTCTCTGGTTCAAATCCAGATAGCCTAATTAGGTTGCAGGCCATATCGTATATCTTAACAGGCTCGCCCATATCAAGGACAAATATCTCTCCACCCTTAGCAAAGGCTGCAGATTGAAGAACAAGTTGGCAGGCCTCTGGGATTGTCATAAAGTATCTTGTTATTTCCCTATGGGTTACAGTAACAGGGCCTCCCTTTTCTATCTGCCTTTTAAACAGTGGGATTACAGAGCCGTTGCTTCCAAGCACGTTTCCAAAACGAACTGCAACAAATTCTGTTTTACTTTTCTTTGCGAAGGCTTGTACAATCATTTCTGCTGTTCTCTTTGTTGCACCCATTACATTTGTTGGGTTTACTGCCTTGTCGGTTGAGATAAGTACAAATCTTTTTACGCTGTATTTGTCTGCACATTCAACAAGGTTTAAGGTACCAAATACGTTGTTCTTTACTGCCTCAGATGGGTTGTGTTCCATCAATGGCACGTGCTTGTGGGCTGCTGCGTGGAATACAACATAGGGTCTATATTTTTCAAATATTGTTTCCATTCTCTTTTTATCTCTTATTGAAGCTATTAAAACCTCGATGTCTATGTGGGGATGATTTGCTCTAAGCTCAAGTTCAAGGTCGTAGGCGTTGTTTTCGTATATATCAAGTATTAGAAGCTTTTTAGGATTAAACCTTATAACCTGCCTGCAAAGCTCAGAACCTATAGAGCCTCCTCCGCCAGTAACTAAAACAACCTTATCCTCTATGTACTCCTTGATTGCTCTATTGTCAAGCTTTATAGGATCCCTCTTTAGAAGGTCCTCAATCTTTACGTCCCTTATTTCCCTAACCCTTTCGGTGTTTGATAAAACCTCATCCATTGAAGGCATTATTTTAACTTCACAGCCTGTGGATTTACATATCTTAATTATCTCCCTCTTGTCGTGTATGTTTAATGTTGGGATTGCTATTATTATTATATCAGCTTTATATCTATCTGCAATAGATGGAATATCATCCCTATTTCCTAAAACCCTTGTTGACATTATTGTCTTTCCTATCTTTGCAGGGTCGTCATCAATAAATCCTACAACTTCGTAGTTTAAAAGTATGTTTTGTCTTATCTCCTTTAAAAGGAGAGTTCCTCCAGAGCCTGCACCAACTATTAGGGCTCTTTTTTTGCCCTGTGCAAGTTTCTTTGTTGCACCTATACTCACTCTTCTATATACTCTAAAGCTAAGCCTTAGCAGGTTTGTTAAAAGGGCTGTAAATATTGCATATAAAAGAACAAACCTTGTTTCAAACTGATTAAAAAGGAAGTTGTTTAAAAGAAGGTTTGTTAGTAGAAATAGTGTATTTGCAAAGAAGGATGATATAAGTTCATCAACGCTGGCATAATGCCATAGGCTTTTATATAGGCCAAATAGTGCATAGGATGCAACTAAAAAAACAGTATTTAGTAATAGATAAGAATTGTTAAAGGAATACTTTATCCTATCTCCATATACAAAGAATGATGCCAAGACTAATGAAATATTTAATAATATGATATCTGATAATATTAAAGTTAAGTATCTATATTTTTTTAGCTTCTCCAATAAAATCACCTTCTCATAATTACTATATCGACCAATGTTACAAAAACTTTAGATGTAATTTTTACCTATTGAATAGGAATCCCTTCTTCTTTTTCTTCTCCTGCTCTTGTCCATAGTAGTAGTGGTAGTAGTATCCATAGTAGCCGCGTCTATTGGTATCAAGCTTATTTAAAACTACACCAAGTATATTTGCACCAACCTTAGTTAGTAGTTCCTTTGCCTTAACAACAGCATCTTTCTCTGCTTCACCTGATGCTACAACAAGTATTGTTCCATCGGCATATTTAGAAAGAACTTGTGCGTCGGTTACCATAAGAACAGGAGGTGTATCTATAATAATGTATTCATAATTTTTTTCAACGTCAGATATAAAGTTTAGCATCTTTTGTGACGATAAAAGTTCTGCGGGATTTGGGGGCTTTGTACCCGATGTTATTATATCAAGGTTTTCAACAGGCCCCTTTATTATTACGCTTTCATATTTTGCTTCGCCAACTAAAAGATCAGAAATACCGTATAAATTGGAAATTTTAAGTTTTTTATGTATACTTGGTTTTCGCATATCACAATCAAGTAGAAGCGTTTTATGTCCATTTTGTGCTAATGTTATAGAAAGATTTAATGCTGTTGTGGTTTTGCCCTCACCTGGGGCAGAACTTGTTATGACTATTTTTTTAACCTTTTTATCAAGAGATGAAAATTGTATATTTGTTCTTAAAGTCCTATAGGCCTCTGCTATAGGGCTCTTTGGCTTTTCAACAGTAACTAAATCAATACCAACCATTTAAACCCCCACCTTTAAAAAAATACCCATTTTAGGATGCCTTATTTACCCACATAATGTAAAAATAAAATGTCAATTGATATAAATCCCCCAAAATCTTAAACTAAATACAAACTTGATTTTTTAAATTTCCTAATTAAGAAACACCACCCCCAAATACAAAATATCTGGTGGTGGGTGCCCTACTATCTCCACCTACTCCAAGGGCCCAGATACAGAGTAAGCTTCACAGATCACCAATCGCTATTTAATGATAACATATGAAATATTTTTGAATAAACTTTTAAATTTTTATAATAATTACGAAATAATTATATATTTCATAATTATAATTTTGTTGCTCTAAAAATATTAAAAATACTTCGTTTTTCTTTGATTTTGTTAAGTTCGCTACATATTTCGACATTTTTTATTAACATTTCAGCATTATATGATAATGTTTGATAATAATCTTTTTTTAATTTATTAAGAATCTTAAGGGCATCTTCAAAGTGTGGGCCTCTTATGTTTTGGGTGTGGGCATCGGTTGCTAAAAAATTAAAGGAGCCATTTTCAGCTATTCTTAGGGCTGTTTTTTTTACGTCCTTTCCAAAAACGCCTGTAAGGCTTGAGGAGTTAATCTGAATTAAGCATCCTTCGTCTATTAGTTTGTTTAAAAAGGTTATATCCTTTATGACATAATGGTATCTCTCGGGGTGGGCGACAACCACTCTATATCCTAAAAGACCTATTTCATATATAAGGTCAAAACCGTAATCAGGAAACCTTCTATAGTCAAACTCCATAAGTATATATCTTGAATCGTTTAGGGTTTGGATTCTTCCCTCCTTAAGGTCCAAAAGTGTGTCCCTTGTGGCATATACTTCACTTCCAGGAAGGATTGTAAAGTCTATGTTTTTTTCCTTTAGCAGGATGTTTACTTTTTCTACTTCCCTCTTTATTACATCTCTTGTGTTTTCAAAGTAGGATGGGTAAAAATGGGGGGTTGCAATAACTTTGTCAACCCCCTGTGATTTATATATTTTTATTATCTCAATTGTCGTATCTATGTTGTCTGCTCCGTCATCTATCTCTGGGAGTAGGTGGCTGTGAATATCTATCATTTTTTAGCACTTCCTTCTTCACCATAATAGTAGTAATAATATCCATAGCCCTTCCTTGATTTTAATTCAAGCTTGTTTAATACAACACCTATTATATTAGCATTTACCTTGTCAAGAAGATCCTTTGCCTTTTTAACAAGTTCCTTTTCAGCCTCACCACTTGATACAACAAGTATAACTCCATCTAAAAAGCTTGAAAGTATTTGTGCATCTGTTACTGCAATAACAGGTGGTGAGTCAAGAAGTATATAGTCAAAGTGGTTTTTCATTTCATTTATAAAATTTCTTAGCTTGTTTGATGCAACAACCTCCGCAGGATTTGGAGGAAGTATTCCACTTGTTAGGATATAAAGATTGTCGCTGTATTTTTGTATAACCTCAAAGGGATTTTTGTCCTCTATTAAAATGTTTGTAAGTCCTGTTTGGTTTGAGAGTTTAAACTTTTTATGAACTGTTGGCTTTCTAAGGTCTGCATCTATCAAAAGAACCCTTTTACCCGACTGTGCCATAACAAGTGCAAGGTTGCCAATAGTTGTGCTCTTCCCCTCTCCTGGTGCAGAGCTTGTTACAACTATTGTCTTTATGTCCTTATCAAAGGAGGAGAACTGTATGTTTGTTCTAAGTGTTCTATAGGATTCGGATATTGGAGATTTTGGATTTTTTTCAACAATAAAATTTGACATATATCATCACCCTATTCTTCTAAATTCTTTGGTATTATTCCTATAACAGGTAAATCAAGTAGTTTTTCTATTTCATCTTCTGTTTTTACTGTTGTATCCATATATTCAAGAATAAACACAAGCCCAAGGGATAGCATTACTCCGAGAACAAAGGCGATTGCTATGTTAAGCATCTTCTTTGGCTTAACAGGATTTTGTGGTACTTGTGCTGCATCTACTATTTGTACATTACCGTCTGGGTAGAATCTTTTTGATTCCTCAATAAAATTCTTAGCGTGAGTATTAAGTGTTAATGCTGCATCCTGTGGGTCCTTTGATTGATATTTTAAAACAATCATCTGTGTATCTGGTTGTGGTGTTGCAGTTAAATTTTTCAATAATACATCAGCTTGTACATCTTTATTTAATTCCTTTAATGTCTTTTCTGCAACAGTCTTAGACTTTGCAATCTCTGCATAGGTCTTTGATAGTTTTTGAAACATTAAAACTTCGTTGTAGTCTGTTTTTAATGTTTCTGAAGTTCTTTCACGTCCAAGGAATATGCTTATCTTTGCTTCATATATTGGAGTTAAAACAAAAAAGCTAAATAATGCTGAAATCAATGTTGTAATAAGGGTTATTGAAATAATAAGCCATAACCTCTTTTTAATAATTGCAAACAGTTCTGTTAAATCCAGCGTCATTTCTTGTTCCATATTTAGTCCTCCTTTATAAGTTCTAACCACTTTTTGGTTACTTCGTCATCTTTATTAAGCTTTAAAGAGAGTTCAAAGGCCTCTCTTGCCTTATCAACTTGTCCTAAATAATAATAGCAAACACCAATGTTTGAAATTATAGTTTGGTCATTGGGCTTTAATTTGAGTGCATCCTTAAAATATTCTAATGCATCTTCAAAATAGGATAAAGATGCAAGGTTTAGTCCTATTTCAATAAGAACCTCAGGCCTCTCTGGTTGGTCCTTTAACATATAAAGGTAATATAGGGCCTTTTCGTTTAGGTTTAGGTTTCTGTAGCATAGGGCTGCATAATATATCGCATCTAAGTTTTGTGGCTCCTCTTCTATTAGTGGAATAAGTATGTTTAGAGCCTCCTTATACTGCTGCTGCTTTATTAAATCTACTGCCCTATCAAAGTTTTCAACCAATTCTATCTTATATAAAAGCTCCTCTGCCTCCTTTTTAGTTATCGGGTAATTTAGGCATTTTCTTAAGTGGTATTTTGCTAAATCTCTGTCGAAATTTAGGTAAAGTAGGGCTAAATTGTAATTGGCGGTGGGGTTTTCTATGTTTGTTTTTAAGACATCCTTTAGGGATTTTTCTATTTCATCCTTAAAGTCTAACCCTGTTTTTGCCTGAAGGTCAAATAAAAGATAAATCCTGTTTATTTGATTTGTTTCGCTATTGTTTATTTTTATTAATGTGTTGGCATATATTAGGGATTTTTTTAGGTTGTTTTGCTTATTTTTTTCTATTTGGGATATTATGTAGCTCTCTATTCCATCTATGTTCTTTAGTGTAGATAAATATAGGTCTTTATATTTGAAGTTTTCGTCAACTCCAAGTATGGTAATAATTCCTTCTAATATATATGTTAAATTTATGTTTGATGTACCGCTTAGGGCCATCTCCTTTAGTTTTTCAGCATATATTGGATATTCACCCTTTTTTAATGTGAAGTTATTTTTTATTTTAAAATTTATATCCCTTTCTATTTCAATAAAAAGTATTTTTTCGACTTCTTTTTTTATGTAATCTACGTAATTCAACAAATCACCCCTTTTAGAACTTTAACAAATTATATTTTAATACAAATACATTTATTTTACAATAAAATTTAATATTTTTTTGAAACTAATTAAAAAGCAAAGTGCAGGGTATATATTTTAAATCCTGCACTTTGCTTAAGTTTATTAATGTGTTATTTTATCTTTGCCTTTATTACATATGTATAATTTTTGCCGTCTGCAAGAAGCTGTATATTTCTTGAAATATATCCGTTTGAATCTTGCTTAATGCTTCTTAGTGTTGCAAGTGTTGCACCCTCTACTCCATTATCCTTTATTCCTAACATAGATAGTGATATTTCCTTTGGTTGATAAGCAGTAAGTGAAATTTCTACTCCTAATATACTTACCTTTGCATCCTTATTTGCTGTAAGTACAAGTCTTGTTATTGAGTCTTTATCACGTAGACCTGATAAGTTGAAGCTAAATGTATTTCCAGAAACTGAACCATTTATTATCTTGTTTCCATTTATCTTTAAGCTAACATTTGTTATTGCTGCCTTTACATCCTTTACTGTAAAAACCTTTGAGTAAGCAATTGATTCATATGACTTCTTAACGCCACTTCTTTTTGCCATTACAACTATTTGGTATCTTCCTTCAACAGTTGCTCTTGTTTTAAATGTAAAGTTTGTTCTTCCATTTACAGCACTTGAGTATTTATCCCTGCTTGTTGTAAATACATCATATATTTTTCCTGTTCTTAAATTCTTCAAGTATGCTCTGTATTGAACATTACCTGCATAATTTGAGTTTACTGTTACTGTAATTGGTTCATAAACAAGGTAAGTTGATTTAACTGATGATACTATTGTTGCCTTTGGCAATGCTGTTTTTGCTTGTACACTAATTTCAGTTAATGGAAATACAAAAAAAGTTAGTGCTAAAATTAGTGCAAATAATTTCTTAGTCTTTTTCATTTTTGCCCTCCTTTTTTATGTTTTTTTAATAATTATATTTTATACTGATTTCTATTTTTTTTCAATGCTCTGTATGTAAATTTTGTATAATAATAGCAGAGCTTATAGGCTCTGCACTTCTTTTGTATCTTGATTTTTTTCTTCTTTTAGGTAATAAACCTGTGCTATTGTGGCATTCTCTGAAAGGTCTATTGCAATCTCCTCTGCTATTTCAACATCCTTTAGGGTTACCTTGTAGTTTCCTGTTATGCTGGATAGGTCTATTGTGATGTTCTTTGGTATTCTATCGGCTGGAGCATCAACCTCAACATAGGATATCTCCTTTTGAATTAAAAGGCCTCGGGATTTTAGGTAGTCCTCTCCTGTGTAGTTTATTGGAACCTTTGTATGTACCTTTTTGTTTCCCTCTACCCTTTCAAAGTCAACGTGGAGGACCTTACCATCAATTGGGTCCCTCTGTATGTCCTTTATCATTGCATTTTCGTGTTTTCCATCTACGTTAATATCAACTATTGCGTGGGGACCATCCTTTTTTAAGACCTCAAAGACATCCTCCATTGCAATCTCAATATTAAAGTTTTCCCTGTTTAGTCCATATATAACTGCAGGAAGTTTGCCACTTTTTCTAAGCCTATGGTTTTCACTCTTTGAAACCCTTTGCCTAACCTTTGCTTGTATTTGCATTTTTACTCCTCCTTTTTACAACACTCTACTACATTAGAGGAGTTTTCCCTATAAAGTTATTTTTTATACATTGAATATTATTAAAAATTAAGGAAAAAATTTTATATAGATAATTGCATTTTTATATAGAGTGGAATATAATTATTAAGGTTTCACTTTATAAGAAAGAGGGTGGATATTACATTGTATAAGATGGATCAAACTAAAACACCAATATTTGATGCTTTGATGGAATATGTAAAGAGAGATACTATTCCCTTCCATGTACCTGGGCACAAAAAGGGCGATGGAATGGATAATAAGTTTAAGGAGTTTGTTGGTACAAACATTCTTTCTATCGATGTTACTGTATTTAAATTAGTTGATAGCCTGCACCACCCAAAGGGGCCTATAAAGGAGGCAATGATGCTTGCGGCTGATGCCTATGGTTCTGATATGGCCTTTATTTCAATCCACGGAACAAGTGGTGCAATTCAGGCAATGATTATGTCTGTTGTGGGAGAAGGGGATAAGATAATAATCCCAAGAAATGTACATAAGTCTGTTACAGCAGGTATTATTTTATCTGGGGCAGTTCCTGTTTATATGCAACCTGAGGTTGATAAAAATCTTGGTATTGCACATAATGTTACACCTGAGACGGTGGAAAAAACTCTTAGGGAAAACCCTGATGCAAAGGCAGTTTTGATTATTAATCCTACATACTATGGTGTTGCAACGGATATAAAAAAGATTGCAGATATTGTACACAGCTACGACATTCCACTAATAGTTGACGAAGCCCACGGACCACACTGTGGTTTTAATGAAAAACTACCTATGTCTGCTATGCAGGCAGGTGCTGATATTTGTGCCCAAAGCACCCATAAGATTATTGGTGCAATGACACAAGCGTCATTTTTACAGGTTAGAGCTGGAAGGGTTGATATAAATAGAGTTCAGCAGATTATGAATCTACTTCAAACAACCAGCCCATCTTACCCTCTTATGGCTTCCCTTGATGTTGCAAGAATGCAGGTTGCAACAAAAGGAAGGGAGCTTTTAGATAAGGCAATAGAACTTGCAACCTATGCAAGACGTGAGATAAATAAGATACCGGGGCTATACTGCTTTGGTGAGGAGATACTTGGACAGCCTGGAGCCTTTTCCTTTGACCCAACTAAGATTACAGTAAACTGTAAGGGGCTTGGGCTTACAGGATATGAGCTTGACCAAATACTTGCAGATGAATACCATATACAGATGGAGCTATCTGATTTATATAACATACTTGCGGTTGGTTCCTTTGGAGATACTAAGGAGAAGATGGATAAGTTTATATCTGCTCTTAAGGAAATTTCTGATAGATACTATGGAACAAGACCTGCAATAGGAAATGTTCTTGATCTTCCAGGAATTCCAAAGAGGGCTGTTACTCCAAGACAGGCCTTTAATGGTAAAAAGAAATGTGTTCCATTAAAGGAAAGTGTTGGGCTTGTTTCTGCAGAGTTTCTTCTTGCATATCCTCCAGGTATTCCAATTGTATGTCCTGGTGAGATTATAAACGAAGAGGTTATAGATTATGTTCAAGCTCTAAAGGATGCAAACCTATATGTGCAGGGAACTGAAGATCCAAATGTTGAATATATTAAGGTTTTAGAAATGTAGAAGGCAGAGTTTATTCTGCCTTCTACATTTTTTGTCCCATTTATATTATTTACTACATACCATAGACTGACTTTAACTCAAAAAGCAAATCTATGCTGACATTATTAAATAATACCTGCTTAAACTCTTCCTTCTGTTGAGGTGTTAATTTATTATAGAGTGCCTTAACCTTTGGGATATCCTTTGTGTAATCGTATTTAGAAGTTTTAGTCATTGAATTTAATGTATTTTGTATTTGATATATTATCTGCTTCTGCTCTTTTAATTTTAAATTAGATAATGTTTTATCAAGTTGAGAGTTAAGTTTATTTATTAATACAATTCTTTTATTGGAATTTTGGGTTGTAGTATTTGTTTGTTTTTGAGTTTTAGTTTGAGATTGGGTTGTATTTTGTGGACTCTTTTGGTTATTTTCTTCTTGCTTGCTAAAAATCAAGTTTTCCCTTTTTGTAAAATTCACTGTTATTTGTTTTGGTTCTAAATATATTTCTGTTATGTTTACATGAAATTTTTCCTTTGGAAACTTTATTTTTTCACCTTTTATATAATCGTTTTGTTTATCCTTTAGAAAATTGAATACTAAGGATTTTGGAACATTAAGTCTTCCTACCTTAAAACTACTTGGGTTAAGATAAATATATTCATTATCTATTTCAAAACTTCCCTTAATGGAAACCTGTGCTCTATATTTTTGATATAATATTTGGGCTATTAGTTCAATATCGTCACTGCCTATTTTTATATTTGCCTTTTCAATCGATATTTTTGATAAATTTTTGTGCCTTTCTAAGTATGTGTTTATAAAACCATTAATATCATCTTCGGTTGCTGTAATTGTTCCTAATTTTTCTGATTTTATGAACTTGGTCATTAAATCTGTAGACTTTCTCTCGTCAAAGGAATAGGGCTTAGATACAGCAAGAATTGGAAGAGAAATAAGTAATAATATTATTAAGAGTAAAGGTGTTAGTATAAGCCATTTCTTTTTCATATGAAACCTCCTATATTTGTATTTACCATCCTATAATTATACTTTATAAAATAGGTAAAGTTAAAGCCTTTTTAATAGCTTATTTTTTATTTAAATATCAAAAATATAACCCACAATAAAGTGGGCTATCTTAATTTGCTTAATTTCTCTTCAACATTTTTTTTGTCCATAGAATCAAGGTATTTAATATATTCCTTATCACTCATATCCAGTACTGGTTCATATACGGTTAAAACTTTTTTAAAGTAGTCTATGCCGTAATCGAGTCTATTTAGGCAGTCCATAAGTTCTGTGCCTGATATTCTAAATCTAAGTGATTTTCTTTTTTTGTTTAGGGCTGCTTTAACATCGTCTATCTCATCCTTGGTTTTGGCAATTAGCTTTATCTTTTCAAAGTTCTTAAGAAGGGCACCTCTATAGTAGGGCATTATTTCATCTAATATTTTTTTGCTAAAGACAATGTTATCATTTGATAGGCTGTTTACTTTATCTATTAGTTCCTTAAGTGCCTTGTTGTTTTCTCTCTTTAGATATGTAAGCCTTAAAAAGGCATCCCTTAATTTTTCTGTTTTTTCAAGCCCCTCCGCCTTAAGTGCATCAAGGGCTACAAGCATTTTTTCAAAGTCCTTCTCTTCTCTTTTTAGTTGTTTTTCTTCGGTTACCGCCTTTGGAATTCCTCCGCTGAAAACATCATCAAATAGAACTTCAAATTGATATGCAAGATAAGAGAGCTCCTTAATGTCCCTTTCATCCTCTACCTTTTGTCCATCCTCTGTAACGTATATGTAGCCATTAACAGTTTGGCGTACACTACCTAAAAATACTTTATTAAACTGTATTTCTCTATAGAGCTGACCTTTGTATTCAATAGGCAATGAAACTCGAGCAACCTCACTCTTTTTTATATATTTATCTGATATTCCCTTAAACCTTCCCTCTGCCTTTGTAAAAACAAGCATAGCTATCCTCCCTTATGATAGGTATTTGTTACTAATTAATGTTTTTATTTTACCACAATTCTTTTACTTTTCCAATTTATTATTTTGATAAAGGATATACCAATAAGTGCACCCGCAGAATCAATAAATACATCCATAACTCTTGGCCCTCTGCCTGGGACAAAATACTGATGTACTTCATCTGATATAGCATATAAAAAACAAAATATAAATGCTATTAAAAACTTGTTTTTTATTTTTATGTGGTTTATGTATAAAAGGGATAGGCTTCCTAAGAACATAAATAAAAAGAAATGGGCATTTTTCCTAACATAAAAATCTAAGCGTTCTCTACCTACCTTTTTATCAATATCCTTTCCTGTTGTTATCTTTACTGTTTCAATTATTTTTCTATTTCTACTATGGGATATATTTGCAGGTTCTGATGATAGGTAAAATATAAATGACATATACAACAATAAAAAAATAAATAGTAATTTACGCTTCATTGCAATCTACCTCTTATAGTTTTGTTTTATATATGATGCCCTTGTATTTGTAATATTATACCATATGTTTATTATTTGCAAAATATATACAGATTCAATAAAAAAAGTTTCAATCTATTAAAATAGTTATATATTGATTAACCAATGAAAGATTTCTTAGACATCCATTCTACAGCTTAAACAATTCTAACCTTTTCTATATTTTAAAAAATGCTACCCTTGTGATGCTATCGTCCCGATAGCCGCTCGGTTTGACACATCCTGCCGAATTACGGACTTTTCTACGTCTAACCCTAAAAATTGCTAAAGCTCATTAAATATCCCATTTTGAAATCCTTTTATGAGGCACTTTAATACTCTATCTAAAGTAAGTTAATTAATAAAACTGGCAGTACATATCAAAAGTTATAAGTGATATGACTGCCAGTTTTAATATCTATTGTCCAACTATATAATAAGGTGTTGGGTCTACAGGAACACCATTTTTTCTTATTTCAAAATGTAGGTGAGGACCTGATGATAGACCAGTGTTACCTGATTTTCCAATCATCTGTCCCTTTTCAACAACTTGTCCAACTGAAACGGATATCTTTGAAAGGTGGGCATAGGTTGAGGTTAATCCATCCCCGTGGTCTATTATGACTACGTTCCCATAGCTCTTCATATACTGTGCTATTATTACCTCACCCTTTGCCATTGAATAAATAGGTGTTCCTGTTGGAACTGCAATATCCATACCATTGTGCATTCTTGCATAGCCTAAAACTGGATGCATTCTCATTCCAAATGGTGATGTTACTTTTGGAATATAGCCTAAGTCGCTTACTTTAATAATACCTGTTTTTGAAAAAGTGCCGAAGTTATTGTTTTTCTTTTGTCTTGCCTGAATCTCCTTTATTTGTTTTTCAAGCAGATTCGATTCCTCCTGTTCAGCCTTTAGTACCCTTTCTAAATATGCCTTGTCATTTTCAAGTTTATCATAAAGCCTTCTTTGTTCCCTGCAGGCCTCATCAAGCTGACTTTTTTGAGATGATAATTCATATTGCATACTCAATAATCTCTGCTGCTTTTG
Source organism: Caloramator proteoclasticus DSM 10124 (assembly GCF_900129265.1). Lineage (GTDB taxonomy): Bacteria > Bacillota > Clostridia > Clostridiales > Caloramatoraceae > Thermobrachium > Thermobrachium proteoclasticum. The sequence goes on from NZ_FQVG01000018.1 coordinate 38,625, forward strand.
CGTTACCTCTTTTGCTTTGTTTTCTATTTGCTCCTTTTTTTCCGCAATACATTTTAATATGTTTTTGTCATTTTCTACTATTGCCTTTACAATCTCTGCTCGTCCAAAAAAGTCTGAAAAGTTCTGAGAGTCCAATAACACTTCTAAAATACTTGAAGGTCCATTCATATACATAACCTTTATTCTTTCTTTATACAGTTCCTGCTGCTCTTCGTATTCCTTTTCAAGCTGTTTTATTTCTTTATTGAGCTGTTTAATTCTCATTTTAGTGTCTGCTATTTGGTTATCTAAGTTCTCTATGCTATTTTGCAACTTATCTATTTTACTGTTTAGATTATTTATTTCCTTTTCTACATCTTCTTGCTTGTCCTTTACATCATCAATCTTTCCCTTTAGGTTTTCTATGTTTTTCTTTGTTTCATTTAGCTGTTTTTGCTTCTCCTTTAATTCATCAGCCAATACAAAGGAAGATGAAAATGTAAACATTAAAGTCATAAAAACAACAGCAATCCTCTTTTTCAAGAACCATCCCCCCAAACCAATTTTTATACAGATAGGAATCTTCTTATAGAAATATAACTTCCAAATCCTCCAATTAAAGTTCCAAGAAGGCTAAACTGCCACCAAAACTGTTTAACAGCCTCTTGAGGTGGTACTAAAGTAAATATCATTATGTTGTGCTTGATTGCATTTGCTGCATAGGTATATGCATTCTCTACAATAAGTGCGGCTATAAAGCCTCCTATTAGGCCTAAAAGTAAACCTTCTAATATAAATGGCCATCTTATAAACCAATCTGTTGCACCTATATATTTCATTATGCTTATTTCTCTTTTTCTTGCAAAGACAGTTAGCTTTATTGTGTTTGATATTAAGAAGATTGAAATTGTACCTAAAATTATCATTAGGACAGTTGAAGAATATCTAACTATTTTTACAAGCTTTCCTATGGTTTGAACTGTTTTTTTAGCATCCTTTACCTTAAGTACACCCTCTAATTGTGCTATTCTTGGGCTTACATATTCTACGCTGTCTGGGCTGTCAACCTTTATTATAAAGGATGCTGGTAGTGGATTAGATTCTTCAAGGCCCTTTGCAAGGTCCTTATTTTCTCCAAGCTGTTCTTTAAATTTTTCAAGTGCCTTTTCCTTTGATTCATATTCTACACTTACAACACCCTGTATTTCTCTTATTTGTCTCTCAAGCTCCTGCTGTTTTAATGTTGTTACATCATCCTTTAGAAAGGCTGTTATTTCAATCATATCCTCAACATTTGCTGCAAAGCGATTAACGTTTATTGCAAGTGCCATAAAAACACCCAGTATAAATAGTGTTGCTGCAACTGTTGTGATTGATGCAAGACTCATTATTCTGTTTCTATACACACTTTTTAATGATTCTTTTATATAGTACTTTATCGTATTAATCCTCATATCCGTATACACCTCTTTGCTGATCTCTTACTATTACACCCTTTTCTATTGCTATAACTCTCTTTTTCATTCTATCAACAAGATCCTTTGCGTGGGTTACCATAAGAACCGTAGTTCCGCTTTTATTTATATCGTTTATTAGACTCATAATCTCCTGTGCTGTATCTGGGTCAAGGTTTCCTGTTGGCTCATCACATATTAAAAGCTTTGGGTTGTTTACTATTGCTCTTGCAATAGCAACCCTCTGCTGTTCTCCACCTGATAATTGGTGTGGGTAGTTTTTTTGTTTGCTATATAGGCCAACCATATCTAATACTTGGGGCACCCTCTTTTTTATGTCCTTGTGGCTTGCCTCAACTATTTGCATTGCAAACTCTACATTTTCATAAACTGTTTTATCAGGAAGAAGTCTAAAGTCTTGGAATACTACCCCTATACTTCTTCTGTAATATGGGATTTCTTTTCTTTTTAAATTTGTTATATTTACATTATTTACAACTATATCTCCACTTGTAGGTTCTATCTCCTTCATTAGAAGTTTTAAAATTGTTGATTTACCTGCACCACTTGGTCCAACCAAAAACACAAATTCACCCTTTTGCACTTTAAAATTGACATTTGATAGTGCTATGTGGTTGTTTTTGTAGACCTTTGAAACATTTTTAAGTTCTATCATCAGCAACAACTCCTTATTTCGTCGTATTGTATAATAGTTATATATTTTTCTACAACATATATAATAACATAAATTTGTTTTTTTGTGTGAAAAAATTTTTTAAAAAAGTGCCACCCAGGTGAAATGTGACATTTGTTGTTAATATTCACATCGCATCTGGGTGGGAGAACCACTTGTTTTTTTAACGTTCCTTATTATATTATGTTTTACTGTAAAGCCACTCTATATTTTTATAATTTTTTAGGAGCTCCTTTTTCAAAGCTTTTTATGGGAAAAATTTAAAAATAATTATTATATGTCTGAGAAGTTTTTAAATCTAATTTAGTAATATTTAAGATTATTTATATAATATCAGAGATTTCGCACTTGAAAATTTTTAGGGTGGTAAGTCCGTTGATTTATAAGGGTTAAGAAATAGTAAGTAGAAATTAGGTATTTTCCGATTTTTACTGGAAAATATAGAGAAAAAATTTGCATAAAGAAAGCATCCTTTTTATAATAGTTTTGCCACAAACAAACATAAAAAGGATGCTGATGAAATGAACAAAAGTTATTTAAAACAAATGCTCACTTACTTTTCTAAAGTATATCATCTTGGAGAAAAAATCAATACCTTAAATAAAAAAAGATTTAAATCTCCATTTGAAATCTCGACGATTACTTTTATAGTTTTATTTGCATTTATGCTTCAAATAAGGAGT
>NZ_FQVG01000063.1 GCF_900129265.1 Caloramator proteoclasticus DSM 10124
AAAGTTTTAATAATTGATGAAGTTGGATATTTACCTATTGATGTAGATACAGCCAATATATTTTTTCAACTAATATCTAAACGATATGAAAAACACTCAACCATTATTACAACTAACATGCCTTTTTCAAGTTGGGGAGAAGTATTTGGTTCAGCAACAATTGCTAATGCAATATTGGATAGATTATTACATCATTCAAATGTTATATCTATAAAAGGTCCTTCATACAGATTAAAATCTAAAATGAAATATTTTAACAGTTCTTCTAATACATCATCATAGTACAATTTTTGTACATAAATATATTCCATTTTTTGTGCAAAAATATATTGACATTTACAGTTTGACTTTTTAGGTTGAGTTGATAAAATAGTTGTGTAATAGGCTAACCAACATGACTGAAATATGCTCGTATGTTTATTAACCATTATGCTGGTTGGTAAGTTGAGTTAGGTCTATATGGAGATTAAGTAGTTCGATAAATTTAAAGCATAGCTAAATTATGTTTTGCGAGGTGAGCAGTATGAAAAAAGAAAGAGAATATTACGAAGCATACGATGATAGATATAAACAAGTTCAGCTTTTCTCAATCCTTTGAAGTTTTTGATTGCTTGACACAAGAGTTATCTGACAAATTTGATTTATTTATGCCATAGCAGTATTGCATATGTTGGTTTTAGATAAAGACAGAAAATCATTTTATCAATTTAAAGAAAATGGTATTGCACTAATATGCACAATCGGGGATGGTAAGAAAGAGTGGCATTCAAACATAGAAGATGCTCTGAAAGTTGAATTTGATGGAGGTGGTAATGCTATGAGAAGATTTGGAATTCAAATGATAGACCACTCCGTTTCATCGGACTGGTGGAAATCAATTATCAAGCATTTTTTCAAAGTCGGCGACAACTTTGAAATACGGTGTTGGAAAGAGGAAACTGAAGAAATTTTGCAAGCACAACAATACGGCACAGCAACAGATGAAGGTAACGAAATATCTATAAAAGGCGTGCTTACGGATAAATTGCTATTGGAACTAATGACGGATAATCCATCAGATAAAGATATCTATAATAAAATGACAAAGTATTTTACCATAAATGTAAAAAATGAACTTTGTGATATTTGCAGTGCTCACTACGGAACAGAGATGTATATAACAATTTACTCTGACAAGGACATATTGTTTTTTGAACAGGTAATGAGTAAATACTCCGACGATTATTTTAGCATCGGAGAATGGTAACGATAAGGCAATTTGAATTTGTGAAAGAGGGTGATTGTATGAGTGTTTGCAGATTTATCGCATCCGATTATCCTTTGACAGAATTTGCATCATCACAGGATTATCCCATTGAGATTAATGTTGACAACGGCACAATATACGATGGCGGTGCTGATGATAACTATTTTCTAATTCCCTTTTTGAATGTCGCGGACTATACCGATAAAAAATATGGTGTTTATCTTGAATGGGACTATACTGATGGCAGAGCAAAACAATTCATTGAGTACATAAAAACTGCTCTACAAAAATCAGATGTTATTGAATTCTGGCATGTCTGGTTGATGGACTATTATGAATTTGAGGACAGACCTTTCATTCACAGAAAAGCAATCTCCATTGACGAACTGACCACAGAGCATATCAAAGAGATTGATAATGCTGTAATCTGGAATACTCCCGATAAAATGTATCCAGAAAGGCCATCGTTCTATTGCTTAACAATAACACGATAACAACTGACAAATTCCAGTTTTGTGGATATGTTCCCGCGAACGGTGGTTTCTGAAAAAACGGCCAAAAACCCATTGACATGTTCCCACATACAGATGCTATAAAAAATAGCCAGCAGACATCAATTCTATCAACTCGATCCACGTGGAGTGTGTAGCGTTGATAGAGAAGAAATAGCTTAAAATAAAGAATCAGGGGCAATTTGCCCCCTTTTTTACATTTGTTTTATGCCTCTTCTGTTTTTTATATGTAAGTACTCAAATCTTTTGGCAAGGAAGTATAATATATATAAATGTATTTTATTAGAGGTGATACTTTGGCAAAACACGAATTTGGAATAATAGATGCTTTTGAAGAAAACAAATGGTATAGTGATTACGAACCTGAAAAATATAATTGTGTTTCTGTCGATGATGATTTAATTTACGAATTAATTATAAAGTATAATGAAGAATTAATGGAACTAAAGACATATTTTCAAGTTACAACCCAGCAAGGTACAGGATTAGATTATTGTGGTGTAACGCTTATCCCTCCAGAATCCCTCAAACAGTTTAGGGATATCATTATGAAGGCAAATAATTACTTCAAAGCAAAAGAACTTGAACTTCTCACTGAAAAAATTACCGAGGCTATTATTAAAAATAAGTATTTAATTCACTATGGAATATAAAGGCTTTTTGTTTTGTAGCGTAAATATACTGGCGTTAAGGGTAAATTGATAAAAAATATATTAGAAAAAGAAGGAAAATAAGTTAGTATGTAGAATTAGATATATAAAGACTATTTTTGTGTTTCAAGTTTAATTTTAAATTTCAATTGGAGTGTTTTAAAATTTAATTTTTATTTGCAAGAGAGTATTTTAAAATAAAATTTATAAATAATTAAGAATGAATTCTATAGAATCTAAATATTCTTGCGTTAGATGACATAGTAAGAACAGCAGCCTACTGCAGGGTATCAATAGACAAATTAGAAAAGTTATCAAACTATGAAGTACAGGTAGTTCATTTTGCATCATATATAACAAATCATTCAGATTAAGAATTTGTTTGAAATTTGAAGGACTGATTAGATTAGAAATAATTGGGGGCAATAAATTAGAGAAATAATAATCAAATATGCAATTCGTATATTTTAAAGATATGAAACTAATGGTATAATTAATTGGGGGTTTAAAGAAGAATATAGTAATATAGATAAATTTTAACATTAGATTTTCGTTATTTAAGATGACAGGAATATAGTATTAAGAAAATAAAATCCGATGAATCTAAAGAGTTTTTTATTATAATAGATAATGCAAAAATTGATAATTATTAAACAATAAAATTACTAAAGTTATAGATTTATTGCGATTATAAATAATTGAAATTTTACAGTTTATGCTTTTGAGAGAAAAAATGATAAATTAAAGATTTATCAATAGAAGTTATTGTAAATGGTATAAAGAAAAAATTAAGTTTATGAAAAATGTACAAATGGGTGGGGTAAAATGGGAAAAGATATTTTGATTATATATGCTATATTGGGAGCATATGGATATTATAGATTCCTTATAATATTACTTAGTCTAAGAAAATTAAAAAGTAATTCAAACAATTTAAAGAAAAATCTTTTTAATAAAGCTTGTTGTATGGATTTGTTAATTGGATTGATAACAATTTGTATATTATTAAAATATTTTACGATAGACGAACGTGAACCTGTATTTATTATTATGCTCTTTTCTATTTCATTAATATTAAGTGGTTTGCGTATTATACTTAATATTTCTCCTAAAAAGGTTGTCTATAGAAAAATTTATAATTATGTTGCGAATTCATATATAATTATTTCAGCGTGGATGATAGGTGAAGTGTTGAATAACTATAATATATTAATGGCATTTGAATTAAGTACAGGATTTTTTTTATTAACTTTTTTTACTATTTATTATATAAACTATTTGCATTAAATATTGTAATTGAGGAGTTGATAAGATGAATGTAGTCGAGGTTAAAAATCTGCAAAAGACTATAAATGGCAGAGAGGTTTTAAGAGATATAAATTTGTTTGTTAAACAAAATGAAATATATGGTTTGTTAGGAAAGAATGGTGCGGGTAAAACAACAACAATAAGATCTATACTTGGCTTAATAAAAAAAGATTATGGATATATAAAAATTTTTGGTGAAGAAGTCGAAAAAATAGATTATAAAAGAGTTGGGGTTATGTTTGATTGTGAAACTTTTAACATTGATTGGACTATTGAAGATAATTTGAAATCTATGTGTTACATATATGGTGCAGATGAACAAGATATATTTTCATATATTGATTTATTGCAAATTAATCAAGTAGATTTAAAGAAGAAATTCAGGCATTTATCAAAAGGTATGAAGAGGAAGGTATCATTAATAAGTGTTCTCCTTCCGAATCCAGACTTACTAATACTTGATGAGCCGACATCAGGATTAGATCCAGAAATGCAAATAGTAGTGAGAAATTTTATTTTGCAGCTAAAAAAGGAAGGAAAAACAATAATATTTAGTTCACATAATTTACAAGAAACGCAAAAAGTATGTGATAAAGTATCTATAGTTAATGAAGGTGAAACATTAGTTGAATTTCCCATACAGAAAAATTATCACATAGTAAAAGGAGAATTTACAGGGTTAGATATGTATAAAATTAAAAATACTGATTTATATATTATGGGAGATGAATTAATAAAAAATTTTGGTATTAGTGATTATAAAGTAGTTGAGAGTTTAGAAGAAATATATATGTTAGCAGCAGGAGGAGATGTTGTATATGGTAAATAAGATAAAATTTATTAAGTTAGAGTTGAAAAATTTAATAAAACCAATGTTTATTTCATTAGTTTTAATCAATGTAATTTTATTTATGTTATTGTTAAATTTAAATGATTTTTTTGCAACATTAAAAAATATGAGGGATTTATCACAATTATATGTTTTAGTTTTATTAATTTCAATTTCATACTCAATTATATTCATATCAACTATAAATTTAGAAAAAGAAAAGCTTTATAATTTATATCATAGATATTTCGTAATTCCGATAAAATCTCCGTATAATTTAATTATAAAAATAATCCCTCTTGTTATTATTGATTTAGTATTACTGATTTTTTGGGGGATTATTTTATTTTTAATGTATAGTCCAGTTAAATTACAAATATATTTACTATATTTGTTATTATCAATTATTTTTATAATCGGAGGTATTTTAACATTTTTTTATTTTAATTTAACTATAAGCAATTCAAGTATATTACACGCTATTAAATTTATTTTGATATTTGCTTTTGCATATATTCCTAAATTCTTAATAACTAAAAATATATCAATACAACTTTTGTTTGGATTGATTTTATTTTTAATTATTGCAATATTTTTTGTTGGAATATTTTTAGTTAACAAACTTAGTTCAGAAAAGGTCTTGTTGCAATAAAATTTAAAAATTCAATCTTCCTTTCAAAAAGGCATACTTATAAAGGTGTTTCAACCTTTGTATTATAAACTTATGTATAATATTTTGGTTATGAATGGATTATTAGTGAACAAACACATTAATAATGCAAAAAATTCACATTAAGAAAATTTAAGATGTTTAAATGAGCGTTTTTAAAATTAGTAAATTAAGTTTTTTATATTAAGAAATCAATAAAAGAAGGTGTTACTATGAACAGAAGAACAATTAAAATATTTGTTATTTTAATTATATCATTACTTGTATTACTGATAGTGCAATTTAAACCCTTACTTAATTATATTAATAATATAATTATATATAAAGAAACTCGTATTAATTTGTATAATAAAAAAACTATTTTTAAAGCTACATCTCCAGCAAGTTTTCACGGTGATGGGATAGATTATTATGTATTTCAACTTGAAAAAGCAGATGTTGATTTAATATTAAGTGATAAAATAAAAAAATCTAAATGGAATAGATTACCTATAGATAAAGATATATATACTGTTATTGATAAGCAACTTACTTATGATATTGAATTAACAAATTTGCTTAAAAACACAAGCTATAGCCCAATACCAAATGTTAAAAATGGGTATTATTTATTTTTATATAAAAATTATACCAAAGATTATTACTTTAATTTTAAGTTGTATATATTGGATGCAGATAATCTTTTACTTTACTTGATTAAATATGACTCTTAATTTTTATAAATTAGATAGGCAATAAAAAAATTATACTAAAATTATTGGTGGCCATATCATTTTCAAAAAAATTATTTAAGTGATATGGCTAATTGTTTTTAAAGAATGACAAAAAATGTTTTGCGAATTCATTGAATAAAATACCATAAATTGGTATAATAAAGTTATGAATGCTAACAATAGAATTGATTAAGGGGGAGTGGATGTGGGTTTTGAATTCTATGCATTTGATGTGTTATTTTTATTTTTCCCAATTATAATATTTACAGTGATTATTTTTATTATGTTTATAAATATAAAGGAATATAATAGGAACAAGTCTTCTCCTATTTTGTAAGAAAGAGTTAGGGTTATTACAAAAAGAACTGAAATTAGTGCTACTATGCATACAAACCCGGATATACATCATATAGCCCATACAGATTATTATATTACTTTTGAAAATGAGTCGGGTCAAAGATTTGAGCTCAAGGTAGGGCCAACAGACTATGGTTTGATATCTGAGGGAGACTATGGGATAGTAACCTATCAAGGTAAATGGTTTAAGAAGTTTGAGAGGCTATATAATTACTAAACTAATTTAAAAATTTTCCTACATCTTTGGAGGGGTTGTAATGCCATTTGAAATTATACGAAACGATATAACTAAAGTATGTGTTGATGCTATTGTAAATGCAGCAAATCCATCATTGCTTGATGGGGGTGGGGTGGATGGAGCAATTCATAAAGCTGCTGGACCTGAATTACTTGAGGAATGTAAAACATTAGGCGGGTGCAAGGTTGGACAAGTAAAAATTACAAAAGGATATGACCTACCTGCAAAATATGTAATTCATACAGTTGGACCAGTTTGGACTGGAGGAGATAATAACGAGGAAAAGCTTCTTTCGGATTGCTATAAAAATTCACTTAAATTGGCAAAAGAATATAATCTGGAGAGTATAGCTTTCCCTTTAATTTCAGCTGGTGCTTATGGTTTTCCTAAAGATAAAGCCTTTAAAATTGCAATTACAGAAATTGAGAATTTTCTTTTAAAAAATGATATGTTGGTTTACCTAGTGATATATGACAGAGATGCATTTTTAATTTCTAAGAAATTGTTTACAACGATAAAACAATATATAGATGATAAATATATACAAGAACATCAATTATATAGAAGGACTAATAAATTCAGATCAGTATCAAATTATTTATATGAAGAAGATTTAATTCCACAGGAAAGAAGTATTTACATTCCAACAAAAAAACGTAACCTTGATGATGTAGTAAATCAAATAGATGAGACATTTTCACAAGCACTTATTCGGTTAATTGATGAAAAGGGTATGAATGATGTTGAAGTTTATAAAAGAGCAAATGTAGATCGTAGGTTGTTTTCTAAAATTCGTAATGATATATATTATCAACCAAGTAAAAATACAGCAATTGCCTTTGCAATAGCATTAAAGCTAAACCTTGATGAAACAAAAGATTTATTAGCAAAGGCAGGGTATGCACTTTCCCATAGTAGTAAATTTGACTTAATTATTGAGTATTTTATTGAGGAAGGAAATTATAATATTTACGAAATAAATGAAGTTTTATTTGCATTTGGACAAAAACTATTAGTCGGGTAATTGTCATTAATTTAAATGTGATAATATAAAAATTATAGATATAAAATTTGTCGCCTTTTAAGCGACCTATATAAACTATTATAGTGCTATCATAAAAATAATAAAAAGCAAGGGAGGATAGCACTATGAAAAAGGGGTTAACTGAACTAATATTTATACTTGATAGAAGTGGCTCAATGTGTGGACTTGAAGGAGATACTATTGGAGGATTTAACTCAATTTTAGCAAAGCAAAAAAAAGAAGAAGGAGAGGCTGTAATAACTACAGTATTATTTGATGACAAATACGAATTGCTGCATAATGGTGTTAATATAAAAGATGTAATTCCTATAACAGAGAAGGAATACTATGTAAGGGGAACAACAGCACTGTTAGATGCAATAGGAAGAACTATAAATAAAGTTGTAAATGAACAGAAAAACAAATCAGAGGACGAGCGTGCTGAACACGTTTTATTTGTGATTATAACAGATGGAATGGAAAATGCCAGCAAAGAGTATAGTTTTGACAAAGTTAGACAAATGATAGAATATCAAAAAACTAATTATGGTTGGGAATTTATATTTCTTGGTGCAAATATTGATGCTATTTCTACTGCAGCACGTTTTGGAATTGGGCAAGATAGAGCAGCAAATTATAATGCGGATAAAGAAGGAGTATTACTTAATTATCAGGTTATTAATGAAACAGTTAGTTGTTTACGCACGAGTCACAAAATCGCAGATAATTGGAAAGAACGTATAGAAGAAGATTTTAAGAGGAGAAGAAAATAGAAATAAATTTTAAAGATAGGCCATATCACACATATAACTTATGTAAAGTGATATGGCTTATCTTTTAAAAGTTGAGTTATATTATTAATAAAAGTATGGTTTAAATTTGATTATTATAAAAGGATTATTTGAAAAAAATACAATTTTATTATAAAATAAACTTCGAGTAAAACTCATTATCAAAATTATATTTATTAGAGCTGTTGAGACTTTATAGAGTTAAAATAAAGTTAATTTAAGTTATGTAGTAATGCTCAAAAATTAATATTTTGGAGGAACAATATGTATAACTATGTTATTGTAGGTGCAGGATTTGTTGGATGTGTATTGGCAGAAAGGATAGCAAATGTTTTAAACAAAAAGGTTTTAATAATTGAAAAGAGAAATCACATTGGAGGAAACGCTTATGATTATTTTAATGAGGATGGAATTTTAGTACATAAATACGGTCCTCATATTTTCCACACAAATAATAAGGAAGTTTGGGATTATCTTTCAAAGTTTACTGAATGGTATCATTACCAACACAGGGTATTGGCATATGTTGATGGACAAACTGTTCCAATGCCTATTAATTTAGATACAATAAATATGTTATATAATACTAATTTTACACCAGTTGAGTTAAAAGATTTTTTTGAAAAAATAAGAGATAAGAAGGAAGAAATATTAAATTCAGAGGATATGGTCATTAGTAAGGTTGGGAAAGAACTTTATGAAAAGTTTTTTAAAGGATATACAAAAAAACAATGGGACTTATATCCATCACAATTAGAGCCAGAGGTCACAGCAAGAATACCGATTAGAACCAATAGAGATGGAAGGTATTTTACAGATAAATATCAAGGTATGCCAAAGTATGGTTATACCAAAATGTTTGAGCGTATGTTAAACAGTTCAAATATACATATAATGTTAAATGTGGACTATAAAGATGTTATAAGCAATATAGAATATGAAAAATTGATTTATACAGGCCCAATTGATTATTATTTTGATTATAAATATGGCAAACTTCCATATAGGTCATTAAAGTTTGAATTTGAAACTTTAGATTGTGAAAAATATCAAGAGGTTGGAACTGTAAACTATCCAAATGATTACGACTTTACAAGAATAACTGAATTTAAACATTTAACAGGCCAAAAACATTTTAAAACAACAATTGTAAGGGAGTATTCTACATCAGAGGGTGAACCGTATTACCCAATTCCTCAAAAGAAAAATATTGAACAATACAAGCTCTATGAAGAAGAGGCGAAAAAATTAGATAATGTATATTTTGTTGGACGCCTTGCGAATTATAAATATTTTAATATGGACAAGGTAGTAGAGGAGGCTCTAAATCTTTTTAATGAAAGCATAAAATAATTTTTTTGAATTTCAAATTGATTTTTGCAATTAAATTTTACAAATTTATAAAATTTATGGGTTAAAAATTAAGATTAAATTAAAAATACTTTACCTATATTGACTGTATAGAAAATAAATGATTATACTTAAAAAGTAAATGTTCTAAATCAATAGAACTTTAGCAATAAACTCTTAAAGGAGTAAGGTTTAATAATATGAGAAGGATTAGAAGTATATATAACTTTATACCTCAATATGCTGTAATTCCGTTGCTCTTGTGCGTAGTAATCAATTTTTCAGTATATTCTGGAGCACGGTTGTTTTATAAAAACAGGGTATTTCACGATTTGACAACCAATTTAGATAATATGATCCCAGTAGTACCGATATTTATAATTTTTTACTTAGGAAGTTATCTGTTTTGGATTTTTAACTATATATTAATAAGTCGAATAAGCGAAGAAAATTGCTATCGACTTGTGATATCAGATATATTAGGTAAATTAATCTGTTTTATTATATATATTACATTTCCTACAACCAATATTAGACCAAATATTGTTGAATCAAACATTTTTGTGGATATGCTCAAATTTGTATATAGCGTAGATGCAGCTAATAATCTTTTTCCATCAATCCACGTTTTAGTTAGCTGGTATTGTTTTATTGGCATTAGAAATAATAAAACAATTCCTGTTTGGTATAGGTATTTTTCTTTGTTTATGGCTATAATGATAAGTATATCAACTTTAACTACAAAGCAGCACGTTATAGCAGATGTTATTGCAGGATTAGTGTTAGCTGAAGTAACCTGGAAGCTTTCTTTACAGCTACAACTTTACAGAGCAAAAAAATTAGTAAATCAGGAGGTATAAATGAAGGTTTTAACTATAGCAATTCCTTGCTACAATTCAGCATCTTATATGGAGAGAGCAATAGAATCACTACTTGTGGGAAGTGATGATATTGAAATTTTAATTATTAATGATGGATCTAAGGATAATACAGCAATAATTGCTGACGAATATGAGAAAAAGTATCCAAATATAATACGTGCAATACACAAAGAAAATGGTGGACACGGCGATGCTGTAAACACAGGATTAAAATATGCAACAGGAATGTATTATAAAGTTTTAGATAGCGATGACTGGTTTGATAAAAAAAGTTTTATCAAAGTGTTAGATGTTTTAAGAAGTATGGCCAATAAACCTGAGCCAATTGATATGCTAATTACAAATTATGTATATGAAAAGGTAAGTATAGGAAAATCAAAAAGCATTAACTATAAAAGTGCTATGCCGGAGGAAAGAATTTTTACTTGGGATGATATAGGAGATTTCAAAATAAGCCAGAATATATTAATGCATTCTGTTATTTATCGTACAGAGATTTTAAGAAATTGTAATTTAGAGCTTCCGAAACATACATTTTATGTTGATAATATTTTTGTGTTTAAACCATTACCTTATGTAAAAACAATGTATTACATAAATGTTGACCTTTATAGATACTTTATTGGAAGAGAAGATCAGTCAGTTAATGAAAAAATAATGATAGGACGTATAGATCAACAGATAAAGGTTACAAAGATAATGATTGATCTATACGATCCTACACAAATAGAGAGCAAAAAGCTTCGTAAATATATGACTCAATATTTAACTATGATGATGACAGTGAGTACAGTGCTCCTTTTAAAATCCAATACAGTAGAAAACTTAAATAAGAAGGATGAGTTATGGAATTATTTACGTTCTAAAAATAAAAACTTATATGAAGAAGTAAATAAAACGTTGTTAGGCAAACTAATGCAAATGGATACTTTTATAGGGAAAAAGATAATATTATCAGGTTATTCTTTATCAAAAAAAATTTACGTATTTAATTAATGATTTATATTTGTGATAGAACAAAGAATTATTTTGAAAAAAGGACAGGTATGAATAATACTTGTCCTTTTTTATAATTGATATATCACGAATATTATAAAAGAGTAAATGTGCTTACCTGTAATCTTTATTTAATGATTGTAACAATTGATAAAATTTTGAAAAATTTATTGATTAAAAATATTCTGTATATTAAAATAAAACTGAAAATATTGAGTATTTCAGTTTTATTGAAGGGAGTTTTAAAAATGAATAAACCGGTTTTATCCTCTCATTTTCAATCAAGAATGCCATCAGATATAAGATTAGCACAAATGAAATATGAAGAGCGTAAAGTTAAGCCGCAAGCTGTTATAAATGTAGGTATAGGAAATGTATCACTTCCAACTAATCCGGCTATGATGAAGAGAATGTTCTCACTTGATGCAGCTGAAAGTCCATTTTCAAAAGGGGTTATAAGATATTCAACTACGGCTGGTTTTAAAGAATGCCAAGATGCATTTAAAAATATTTTAAAATGTGAAGGTTTTTATACAAGTAATCTTTATGTTCAAATAACCGATGGTGGTTCAGCTGCTATGGAAATACTTTTATTAGGGGTATGTGGCCCTGCAGGTTCAGATGAAAGACCCCTTTTAATGATTGATCCAGCGTATACGAATTATATTTCCTTTGCTGAAAGAATAGGCAGAAGGATTGTTACAGTTAAACGTAAATTAAATGAAAAAGGGAAATTCAGCCTTCCTGAAATAGATAAAATTGAAGAAATGATAAAGAGGTACAATCCGGGAGCACTTCTTGTTATACCATATGACAACCCAACAGGACAGTTATATGATTACGAAACACTTATTGAACTTGCAAAACTATGTGTAAAATATAATATGTGGATGGTAAGTGATGAGGCATATCGAGAACTTTATTATACAGATGATACAAGATTAGTAAGTATATGGGGAATAACAGATAAAGAGGTTCCAGGAATTGAAGGTAGAAGGATAAGTATAGAAACTGCTTCAAAGGTATGGAATGCCTGTGGCTTGAGAATAGGTGCATTAATAACGGACAATGTAGAATTTAATAATCGTGCTGTAGCAGAATATACAGCAAACCTTTGTGCAAATGTATTAGGACAATACATATTTGGAGCACTTGCCCACGAATCAAAGGAACAAATTTTAGATTGGTGTAAAAACCTTAGAAACTATTATAAAGAACAGATTATGACAGTATACAACGGTCTTAAAAAATTAGAACCTAACTTAATTGTTTCAAGCCCTGATGCTTCAATATACTTGGTTATAGATGTTAGAAATGTAGTAAAACCAGGATTTGATTCAATTGATTTTGTTCTTTACTGTGCAGAAAAGGGTGTGGTTGAAATAGATGGTGTTGAAACAACATTATTAGTAGCGCCGATGAAGGGCTTCTACAATGTTGAGGAGGGTGAATACAACCCTGGAACTACACAATTTAGAATTTCCTTCGTAGAGTCACCAGATAAAATGGCAAAGGTTCCTGAACTATTTGTAAAGCTACTAAAACAATATGAGTCACAACGATGATTTTATTAGGTAGACATATTATTTATATATTGTATTAATTTTAATATTGATAGCTGATACAGGCATTTTCTTTAAATGTCTGTATTTTTATTTAGATTTTAAAGAGAAATTATTTGAAATATATAATTCTATATTTAATTTCAGAATATTTAATATTGACTATGGAGTGGGTAGGTTTTATAATATACCCATAGGGGGTATATTATAAACTGAGATAAAAAAATTATAATAATAATTTTATACTTAAATAAATTAATAGGTTTATAAATAATTTAACCTGAATTATTCACCAACCAAAAATTAAACTGAAAAATATTTATAAGAAATCTTAGTATAATTGTTATATGAATAAAATTTTCATAAATTACAGATATTTACATTAAAGAAGAATAGATTTCACCTATAGTATAAAATTTTACTTTTTGAACTTATCAAAGAACAATAATAAAAGAATTTCATTCTAACTTGTGAATATTTGCTACAATCTCATAAAAATCATTTTTATATGCGTAGCTACTGCAAAGCTTAAATATTATGTAGCGACTACTTCTTACTATTCTTGAGGCTATTTTCATTAGTTTAAGCCTTATTGTATCTATTTGAAGTTTACGCATTTTTAAA
>NZ_FQVG01000094.1 GCF_900129265.1 Caloramator proteoclasticus DSM 10124
CTAAGATTTCTTATAAATATTTTTCAGTTTAATTTTTGGTTGGTGAATAATTCAGGCTAAATTTTTTTGAAAAATAAAAGTCATTTTTTGTCGATTTTCATTATATTTTTTAGTTTTTTTCATATTTACATTTGTTTATACCAATTCTTTCAAACTTATTGCATAATGTCCATTATTTTTTAAATCAAATATCACTAAAAAATCAGAAAAATTAAATTCTATACTTCTATTTATTTTTCTTGCATCTAAGGACATTGGCAAAATTAAAAGTCCCTTTAAATTACTTAAACTTAAGGTGTTAACTATCCTTTCTTTACATATTTTAATTTTTGTTTCCACATCTTCATCTATGCGCTTCTTTAAAAATTCTGGTAAATTTGTCTTCTTTGTGTTGTACAAATAATCATATATTAGCAAGTCCTTTATTGTGTTTCCTTCAAAGCGATTTATTAAAAAATTAAATATTTGAAAAAATTTATCCTGCAATCCTATGCTTCTTTTAAAAAATCCATTTTGTATTAAGTAATCAGTTAATTCTTTAAAGAAAATATAACAATCATCTATATAGTTAAAAACATAATTAAAAGTTCTTTCAAATATATGACTGTTATAAAAGGTTTCAAATACTTCTTCAAACTTTAAAAGATAGCTTATTTCTTGACTACTTAAAGTGTTTGTTTTTAATACCTG
This sequence comes from Caloramator proteoclasticus DSM 10124, assembly GCF_900129265.1. GTDB lineage: Bacteria > Bacillota > Clostridia > Clostridiales > Caloramatoraceae > Thermobrachium > Thermobrachium proteoclasticum. The sequence goes on from NZ_FQVG01000094.1 coordinate 691, forward strand.
ATACGGAGCATAACCACAATATTTTATACCATATTTATCCTTATCATAATAAATGGGTGAACCCTTTAGTACCTTTAGAAAACCTATTTGCAATTCATCTGGATTTATACTCATTACATCATTAAAGGATTTTATAAAAGAGTTTATATCTTCCTCGGGAAGACCAACTATTAAATCTAAATGACAATGAATATTACCTATTTGTAGAATTTTATTTATATTTTCCTTTACCCTTTCAAAATTCATTTTTCTATTTATATTTTCAAGAACTTTTATGTTCGTAGTCTGTACTCCTACTTCAAACTGGAAAAGACCTTCCTTTGCCATCTTTAATATTTCTATATCCTCATCCTCCAACAAATCTGCAGCTATTTCAAAATGGAATCTTGTAGATGGAGATAGCTCTATTAAGTACTTCCATATCTCCCTTGAAAAATTTTTATTGGCATTAAAGGTTCTATCTACAAATTTAACAAGCTTTACATTGTTATCAATTAAATATTTCAATTCCTTCTTAACTAAATCTAAGCTTCTAAATCTAACTCTTTTATCTATTGAAGACATACAATAGCTGCATCTAAAGGGACATCCCCTTGAGGCTTCATAATAAATTATTTTATCTGGTATCTCATCTTCATATGGAAACTTAATACTGTCTAAATCAGTTATAGTTTCTGCAAAACCTGTATCTACCATATTTAAATTTTCTCTATATGTTAAACCCTTTATACTCCTTAATCCTTCTAAACTATTTGAATAAATAGAATCTATAAGTGGCTTTATGACCTTTTCTCCTTCACCTTTTATAATAAAATCAATAAAGTTATATTTATTTATTAACTCTATTGAATCAAAGGATACTTCAGGTCCTCCTAAAACTATCTTAATATTTTCATTTATATTTTTAATTGTATTTGCCACCTTTAATGTATTTTCTATATTCCAAATATAGCAAGAAAATGCTACTACATCAGGATTTTTACTCACTATGTCAAAGGATATATTTAAGATATCTTCATTTATCGTAGATTCATACAATTCAACATCATAATCCTCTATTTCTCTTTTTAAATACCTTATTGCTAAATTTGAATGAACATATTTTGCATTTAATGCTGCTAATATAACCTTCATTTTTAACCTTTGTTTCCTCCCCTTTAAATTCTGCTTCTACAAATAATATTCCTTGATTAATTAAACTATTTTTTATTATGAAACTATTATTTTCTAAAACCTTGATTATGTCAAGGAATTTTATACTATAAGGTTTAAAGTAAACCTTAATTGGTAATTTAATCAATCCAATATCAGATTCAACATTAAGTTCGTATTTCGATACCAATTTATTCCTTTCAACTACATCCCATATATAAATTTTGCTATCTTTATCAATTACTTTAGTTATGACTTTTATAATTTTATTAAATTTAAATTTTGTAATCCCCCTTGATAAAACAAAGAAAAAAACACAGGAATTATATACTATGTTTTTATTATCTATTTGTTGTAAATTTGATATATCCTTTTCAATATTACTATATTTAGAACTTATTATTTTATTAATGGCACTGTCTCCTCCATTACACACATCAATAATATTTTCTCCAAAATCTATATTTCTTATATCTACATATAATCTTTTCATCAATACCACCCCAACCCTTTATATATTAATTAAATTCAATTAAAAAAAAATAATTCCTGCCTTATGGGCAGAAATTATTTACTTCTTCTTTTATTTTTATTCTTTTTCTTTTCTACAGAAAAACCAAATTTACCTAAGCTTTTTCCAACAACGCAGTATTGTCCGTGATTGTAACATATAAGTTCTGCTTTATCTAAATGAAGTTTACCTGTATCATCCAATAGAGCTTCATCAACATTTACTGCAACAACTTCTGCAATAAACATATCGTGACTTCCAAGTTTAATAACATCCTTAACCTTACATTCCAATGAAAGCGGACACTCTTTAATTAAAGGAGCACTTACAATGGACGCCTTCTCCTTTGTTAAATTTAATACCTCAAATTTATCTACATCTCTTCCTGATTTTACACCACAATAATCAGTTGCAAAGGCAAGATTTTTATTAGGTATGTTTATAACAAATTCACCTGATTTTTTAATAATATCGTAGGAATATCTTTCTGGGCGTATTGAAATGGAAACCATAGGGGGATTAGTACAAATAGTCCCCGCCCAAGCTATAGTTATAATGTTATCTATCTCATCGTAGCTACAGGAAACTAATACTGCAGGTACAGGATAAAGCATAGTACCTGGCTTCCAAGTAAGTTTAGACAAAACAATCACTCCTCAGATAAGTTTTTTAATTTTCGTACATCATTGAAAAACTTCAGCATAAGTCCAGCTGTTGTCCTTTGGGCCAATTTTAATATAACAGAAGTTATTTTATAATAACGCAGTTCTTCATTCAACTCATTTTTAAACTTATCAGAGATTTCGCATCTAATTTCCAGTAAAGCTTTTTTCTTTATAGGAAATTAGATTTTTTCTATTTTATTGAAATTTTGGAAGGGAAAAAGGC
>NZ_FQVG01000043.1 GCF_900129265.1 Caloramator proteoclasticus DSM 10124
CAAATAGATACAATAAGGCTTAAACTAATGAAAATAGCCTCAAGAATAGTAAGAAGTAGTCGCTACATAATATTTAAGCTTTGCAGTAGCTACGCATATAAAAATGATTTTTATGAGATTGTAGCAAATATTCACAAGTTAGAATGAAATTCTTTTATTATTGTTCTTTGATAAGTTCAAAAAGTAAAATTTTATACTATAGGTGAAATCTATTCTTCTTTAATGTAAATATCTGTAATTTATGAAAATTTTATTCATATAACAATTATACTAAGATTTCTTATAAATATTTTTCAGTTTAATTTTTGGTTGGTGAATAATTCAGGATTAATATTTTCTTTAGCTCCATTGCCTTTTTAAAGGCCGATTTATCGACTATCTTTTTTCCAATTAAATCTTTATACATTCCAGTTGCAGCAACTCTTACATTAAAAGAATCAACAATGGTTACATCAACTCCAACAACACTCTTTATTATCTCAGCTATATTCTGTGCATAATCCTTAATATCCGTTAAATTTTTCATATCAATTCCTCTTTTAATAGAGTTTCTAATATTTTTATAACCTTTTCATTACAAATGGAATAATTTATTTCAAGTCCATTTCTTTTGCCCTTTATAATTCCTTTATTTTTTAATATTCCTATATGCTGTGAAACAGTAGACTGAGGTATGTTTAAGCACCCCTGCATTGTAGTTACATTTTTTTCTCCTTCAATATATAGTCCCTTTAATATACATAATCTGATAGGATGTCCTATGACCTTTAAAATTTCTGCTGTTTCTAAAAATACCTGATTATCTAAATAATTCATAATTTTCACCTCATCTTGATGATTATTCTAATTTATTATGTTATAATAATGAAACAAAGGAGGGTTTTATATGTTTGATAAACAATTTCTAATTAAATTGAGGAATTTTGCAATTTTTATAGTAATCTATACTTTAATATTCTTTTTATTTTTTTCAACATTATCCTATACACTCCCTTTTGTTATAGGAATAATTGTTTCTTTGATTTCACTACCTTTAGTTAAATTCTTAAAACGTAAATTAAAATTTAAAGATTCTATTGCCTCTTTGATATCTGTTCTACTTGCATATATCATATTTATTTTATTACTAATAGGTATTTTTACAAAAATAACATACGAAATAAAACAATTAGTATCTTCTATACCTAACGTTAACACATTTATTCCATACATTCAAGAATACTTTGATAAATTAAGATTATATTACGATGCAATTGATCCAGCTATTGTTCAAAAAATAAATGAACAAGTTACTAAATTTGCCTATTCAAGTTTAGATATACCCCTATCTATACTTAATAAGTTGTTATCTATTGTACTAAAACTTCCAGTTATTTTTTTAATCCTATTTGTTTCTTTATTATCCTCCTATTTCTTTAGTAAAGATATGTTAAACTTTAGATCATCAATATTAAATATATTTACACCAGATGGAAAGAAAAAATTTTCCTTAATAGTAGATGAATTGAATAAGTCCTTAACTGGGTATATAAAGGCATATTCTTTTATTGTTACATTAACGTTTATAGAAACATATATTGGTTTTTCTATATTAAATATAAAATACGCATTAATTTTAAGTATAGTTTCTGCTATATTTGATGTTTTACCTATTTTAGGTATTGGTGCCGTTTATTCTTTAGTTGCATTATATTATATTATAACTAAAAAATATATTATAGCCTTTGGAATTCTAATATTATATCTTATAGTAACTATTGTTAGACAAATATTAGAACCAAAGCTTGTTTCTGCATCACTTGGGCTTCATCCTGTAGCTGTTTTAGCTGCAATATTTATAGGTATAAAGGCATATGGGTTTGTAGGTATGATTTATCTTATTTTTCTAATGGTATTATATAACATACTTAAAAAAACAAAAATATTATAGGAATATAAAACCTCCCATTTGGATAAACTTACAATATAGGAAAATGGGAGGTTTTACTATGCCTATAAATAATGATATATACTTTTCAACAAACGTAAATAATATAAATTCAAGCTACCTTCTATCAATTAAATTAATTGACTTGATTTTAGAAAACGATATATATAGTAAAAATTTAGTTATACTTTGTATAGGTACAGACAGATCAACTGGAGACTGTTTAGGTCCTCTTGTTGGATATAAACTTAATAAATTATCTCTAAATAAAAAGGTTGATATATATGGAACACTCAATAATCCTGTCCACGCTAAAAATCTTGATGAAAATATAAACTTTATATACAACACAATAAAAAACCCTTTTATTTTAGCCATTGATGCATCTCTTGGAAAGAGCGAAAATATAGGTAATATTAATTTAATAAAGGGACCTGTTTATCCAGGTGCTGGAGTAAATAAAAAACTTCAACCTGTAGGAGATATAAGCATAACTGGAATTGTTAATAGTTCTGGATTTATGGAGTATATAGTTTTACAAAACACCAGATTAAGCATTGTTATGAAGATGGCTGAAATAATCACTACAAGTATTTATATGTCTCTAAAACAAATTTACAATTACAAAGTAGCTATAGATTAAAAAATTGGCGAATAAGCTCTATTATTAATTGCATACAAAATTTCCTTCATACTTTTATTGTCAACATTTATAATAAGTGCTCCTCTATCTGGAGTTTTAACGTGATTTGTTAAATTAGATAAACCCAATTCTTCATCTTTATAAATATATACATCTGAAGGTATGCCTTCACTAAATTTATGAACATTATAACCTAAACTTTCTAAGTTTAATATTATTTCCTTTAAATTATCCTGAACGCTTATAATCATAAAAACACCTCCTGTTTTTATTATTTCACAGGAGGTGTTTTATTATTACTTAAGTGCCTGTTCTAAGGCTTGTTTTTCTTCATCGGATAAGTCATATTTTGAAATTCCATTTTCAATTGGTTTTGCAAATGTAGTGCATTCACTCCTACCAAAAAGACCAGTAAGTACTATACCATTATTATTTTCGTCTAAAAGTGCAACTGAAAAACTTAAATCACTACCTACATCATCAAAGGCTCTATATCTTACAATACCTACCTTTTGTATACATTTTTTTAATCTTAAGTTTACATCATTGTATAACTCGGTATTTTTATTAACTTGCTCTAATGCCTTATCTATACTATCTGTGTATTGTATAATTAGTTCTTCTAAATTTTTATTATTATTACCCTTCATTAATTTTCTATAACGTTTTTCAATTCTATTAAGTTCTACCCTGTTTAATATTTCTAAGAACAATATGATTAACACTAAAATTAATATACCTATGTTAATAAAAAGACCATAGGTTTGAAAAAAGTTTTTTATAAATTCCATAAGATCAGCTCCTTTTTTAATGTTTCACGTGAAACATTTTTTATAAATTTAATATATCAAGTATTCTTTGCAAATCATCTTCGCTATAATATTCTATCTCAATTTTTCCTTTTTTTCTACCCTTATTTATGTTCACCTTTGTGCCAAATATATTTTTTAATCTGTCCTCTATATCTTTTATGTATATATCTTTTGTATTATTTTTTTCTTTTTTATCCTTTATATTGTTAAGATTTTGAATTAATTTTTCTGTCTGCCTTACATTTAATCCTTCATTTACAACCTTTATTGCTATTTCATATTGTTTGTTTTTATCTTCTATTCCTGCTATAACCTTGCCGTGGCCTTCTGTTATATCTGAATTTAAAATCATATCAATAACTCTTTTGTCTAAATTTAAAAGTCTTAGGGAGTTTGTTATTGCTGGTCTTGACTTTCCAAGCCTTCTTGCTAATTCATCCTGTGTCAGCCCAAATTCATCTATAAGTTTTTTATAAGCAAGTGCTTCTTCTATAGGATTTAAATCCTCCCTTTGTATATTCTCTATTAATGAAATTTCCATTGCTTCCTTTTCACTAATTTCCTTCTCTATAATTGGTACTTTTTTAAGTCCCACAAGCCTTGCTGCTCTCCATCTTCTTTCTCCTGCAATAATTTTAAAATACTCGCCTTCTTTTTTTACTATTATAGGTTGAATTATACCATGTTCCTTTATCGATTGTGCCAATTGTTCTATTTTTTCTATATCTATATTTTTTCTTGGCTGTTCCTCATTTGGAAATATATCATTTATATCAACTTCCTTTACACCCTCTAATTCTTTAACTTCAACATCTGGTATCAGAGCACCTAACCCCTTACCTAATGCACTTTTTTTTGCTGTCATATCAATATCCTCCTTCATCATATTCTAAGAATTCTTTTGCAAGCTCCATATATGCCTCTGCTCCCCTGGAATTTTTGTCATACAGCATAATTGGAATACCGTGGCTTGGTGCCTCCGCCAATTTAACATTTCTCGGAATAATCGTAGTATATACCTTGCCCTTAAAATATTTTTTTGCTTCCTCAACAACCTCAATAGAAAGGTTTGTTCTACCGTCAAACATACTCATAATTACACCCTGTATATCAAGTTTAGGATTTAAACTCTTTTTAACTAACTGAATAGTATTCATCAATTGTCCAACACCTTCAAGTGCATAAAACTCACATTGTATTGGAATGAGTACACTATCTGAAGCTGTAAGTGCATTTATTGACAATAACCCAAGAGATGGTGGACAGTCAATAAATATATAATCATAATCATCCTTTATACTCATCAACGCTTCCTTCAATTTGCTTTCTCTATTTATTCTTGCAGTAAGTTCTATTTCTGCACCAGCCAATTCTACATTTGAAGGAAGTAGATACAAGTTTTCAAAAACTTCTACTATTGCCTTGTTTGCATCTAATCCCATTATAACATCATACATAGAAAACTCTAAATCATCTTTATTTACACCAAAACCACTTGTTGTATTGCCTTGTGGATCTATATCAACTGATAAAACCTTCTTACCAAAGCTTGCAATATATGCAGCCAAATTAATACTGGTAGTAGTTTTCCCAACACCACCCTTTTGATTAAATATCGATATTATTTTTCCCATCTAATTTACACCCCCATGTATATTATCACACGTCATATAATATATTTTACAGTAAGAATGAATTAGTTTAAATACATTTAGGAGGATTTTATGTTAAAATTAATATTTTCTACATTTATAACTATATTTTTAGCTGAATTAGGGGATAAAACTCAAATTGCAACTATGATGTTATCCGCTAATTCTAAACAAAAATTAGTAATATTTTTAGGTTCCAGTTTAGCTTTAGTTTGCTCCTCTCTGGTCGCTGTTATTTTAGGAGATACACTAAGCCGTATCATACCACCTCAATATATTCAAAAGGGTGCTGCAATAGCATTTATTGCAATAGGAATACTTCTTTTGTTCAACAAAATATAAAACAATACTCTAAATTTTACAAAAGCCCTACGAATAGATTTTAAAAGGCAACTTATAATGTGTGCCTATAAAATCCTTCATAGGGCTATCTAAAAAACAATTAATTCTTTAATATAAAATAGATAACGGTATTTTTCAGAATATTCTTTATTACACTTTTTGCTTATCACTTTTTTGGAATTCTCACTACTATTTCTAAATACTCATCCAACTCTTTTTGTTTATACTCTGCTTCTATTCCACTTTTTTCCATAATCTGTTTTATGGTATTGGTTATTATTTTTGTATTTATATTCCATTTATACTTATTCTTTATATTTTTGTTGTTTTTATTACTGTTTTGTTTTTCATTTAAAATTTTCTCAATTAATTCCTCTGTCTTTTTTACTGTTAATCCCTTTTTTATTACTTCATTTATTACCTTTTTTTGTAATTCTTCATCTTCAAGTTTAAGAAGTGCTCTTGCGTGCCTTTCTGTTAAGCCTTCACTTATAAGCCTTTCCTTTACTTCATCAGATAATTTTAATAATCTAAGTTTATTTGCTATTGTAGATTGCTTTTTTCCTATTCTTACTGCAAGCTCCTCTTGTGTAAATCCGTGTTCTTTAATTAAGTTATAATATCCTTCTGCTTCTTCTAAATAATTTAAGTCCTCTCTCTGAAGGTTCTCAATAAGTGCAAGTACAGCGGATTCTGTATCTGTAATATCTACAATTATTGCAGGTATTTCTGTTAATCCAGCAAGTTGAGATGCTCTAAGTCTCCTCTCTCCAGCAACTAATTCAAAAAGATTATCATTGATTCTTCGTACACTTATGGGCTGTAATACTCCAAATTCTCTTATTGATTCTGATAGTTCTATTAATGCTTCCTGGTTAAATACTTTTCTTGGCTGATACATATTTTGTCTTATTTTTGTTATAGGTATATTTATAATCTCTCTTTCAGCCTTCATATCCACCATCCCTTTTTAAATATTAAAAGTTTATCTTAGCGGCTTCTTTTCTATCTGAGCTGGTTTTCTTGGGTATCTTTTATCAGTATTTTTTATTTTGTCAACTATAACAAGATTATGTTTTATATCCTCACCTAATATATTAGTTTCTACAATACTATTTAGTTTTCCTCCTAATGTACCTATTGCATTTCTTGCTTCTTCTACCTCCTCATATGCAGAAGGTCCCTTTAGTGCTATAAATTTTCCACCAACTTTTACATAAGGCATACAATATTCACTAAGAACCATCATATTAGCCACTGCTCTTGCTGTTGCAATATCAAATTTTTCTCTAAAATCTTCTTTTCTTGCCATATCCTCTGCTCTTCCGTGTACCGCAACTATACCCTTAAGTCCAAGCTTTGATATAACATCATTTAAAAAGTTTATTCTTTTATTTAATGAATCAAGTAATACAACTTCTACATTAGGATTTATTATCTTTATTGGGATTCCTGGAAATCCTGCCCCAGTACCTACATCTATAACCTTTATCCCATCTTTTATATATCCACTTTTAATTATTGATATAGAATCAATAAAATGTTTTTTTATTATTCCTTCATCATCGGTTATTGCTGTTAGGTTTATCTTTTCATTCCATTCCTTTAATAATTCCTTATATATTATAAACTGTTCTATTTTTTCATTATCTAATTCAATACCATATACCTTTGCACCCTCGTAAATAAGTTCCTTTAATTCCATATACTACTCTCCCTTTTTTCTTCTTAACTGTTCTAAGTATATAAGAAGTACCGAAATATCCGCTGGAGAAACTCCTGATATTCTTGAAGCTTGACCTATGTTTTGTGGTCTTATCTTTGACAGTTTCTGCTGTGCTTCGATTCTAAGACCTTGTATCTGGTTATAGTCAATAAAATCTGGTATTCTTTTTTGCTCTATCTTTTTAAACTGTTCTACTTGTTGAAGTTGCTTTTGTATATATCCATCATACTTAATCTGATTTTCTACTTCTCTTGCAACATCATAAGGTATATCTGGTCTCTCCTTATCTATTGCCTTTGTTAATTCATATGTGAGCTCAGGTCTCTTAATTAAATCATATAGATGTATACCAGATTTTATCTCTGAACTATTATTTTTTCTTAAAAACTCATTTACCTCTTCACTTGGAGGTAGTATAACTTTTTTAATTCTTTGAATTTCTTCTTCTATAGCCTGTTTTCTTTTTAAATATCTTTGGTATCTCTCCTCTGTTACAAGACCTACCCTATATCCCTTCTCTGTTAATCTCAAATCTGCATTATCCTGTCTTAAAAGCAATCTATATTCTGCCCTTGATGTCATCATTCTATAAGGTTCATTAGTTCCCTTTGTTACTAAATCATCTATTAGAACACCTATATATGCATCTGATCTATCTAATATTAATGGTTCCTTATTTTTTACTTTAAGTGCAGCATTAATACCAGCTATTATTCCCTGTGCTGCTGCCTCCTCATATCCAGAAGTTCCATTTATCTGTCCTGCAAAGAACAATCCTTCAATAAATTTAAGTTCAAGTGAAAGTTTAAGTTGTTGAGGGTCAATGCAGTCATATTCAATTGCATAGGCTGTTCTCATTATTTCAGCATTTTCTAAGCCTGGAATGGATCTATAAAATTTTATCTGTACATCCTCAGGCATAGAACTGGACATTCCCTGAATATACATCTCTTCAGTATTTTCACCCTCTGGTTCAACAAAGATTTGATGTCTTTCCTTATCTGGGAACTTAACAATTTTATCCTCTATTGAAGGACAATATCTTGGACCAACTCCTTCAATATCTCCTGTAAAAAGTGGAGATCTATGTATATTTTCTTTTATTATTTTGTGGGTCTCTTCTGTTGTATAAGTTAAATAACAAGGTATTTGCACTCTCTCTATATTATCAGACATAAAGGAGAATGGTATTACTCTCTCATCTCCAGGTTGTATTGTCATCTTTGAAAAATCAATAGACCTTCTATTTATTCTTGCGGGAGTTCCTGTTTTAAACCTCCTTAAACTGATTCCCAATGCCTTTAGACTATCGGATAATTCATTAGCAGGGAATAAACCATTAGGTCCTCCATTATAGCTTACATCACCAATTATTATTCTACTTTTTAGATATGTTCCAGATGTTATTACTACTGTTTTACATTCAAAGTAGGCACCATTTTTTGTCTTTAAACCTACTATCTTATTATCCTTAACATCAAGTTCAATAACTTCATCCTGCTTTAAAGTTAAATTTTTCTGCGTCTCTAAAACGTGCTTCATATATTCCTGATATCTTTTCTTATCTGCCTGTGCTCTTAATGATTGTACTGCTGGGCCTTTAGCTGTATTTAACATTTTGGATTGTAGATATGTATTATCAATTGCTATACCCATTTGTCCACCAAGTGCATCTACTTCCCTTACCAAATGTCCCTTTGCTGTACCTCCAATTGAAGGATTACAAGCCATCATTGCTATACTATCTAAATTCAATGTTATGCATAGAGTCTTACATCCCATTCTTGCAGCAGCAAGAGCTGCCTCACATCCTGCGTGTCCTGCTCCAACTACTATAACATCATAACTACCTGCAAAATACAAAAAACTCACCTCCTATTTACCTATACAAAAATCACTAAATATTCTATCTATAATATCCTCTGCAGCTGTGTCACCAGTAATTTCACCAAGCTTTAAATATGCATCCTTATACTCTACAGAAGCTATATCCAAAGGAAGTCCTAATTCAATTGTTTCTATCCCCTTTAATATACTCTCCTTTGCCTTAAACAATATATCCTTATGCCTTACATTAGTAACAAATATATCCTTAGACTTTACCTCTCCTGAAAATACAAAATCTTCTATTTTTTGCTTTATATCCTCTACGCCCTTTTCTGTATTAATAGAAGCAAAGACTATATTTTCTTCATTAAAATTACTTTTTATTATATCTAAATTCAGTTCCATTGGTAAATCAATTTTGTTTATTACAACTATTACCTTTTTATTTTTTATAAGTTCTATTATCTCTAAATCCTCATCATCAAGTGGCCTGCTCGAATCAATCATAAATATAATCAAATCAGACTTCTCTATATATTCCTTTGATTTTTCAACACCTATTTTTTCAACAATATCCTGTGTTTCTCTTATTCCTGCTGTATCTATTATTTTAACAGGAATTCCCCTTATGTTTATATACTCTTCAATAACATCTCTAGTTGTACCTGGAATGTCTGTTACAATAGCCCTCTTTTCCTCTAAAAGAGCATTAAGAAGAGAGGACTTACCTACATTTGGCTTACCTACTATACTTGTATTTAAACCTTCTCTTAGTATTTTTCCTGTTTCAGCATTTTTAATCAAATGTTCAAGCTCTTTTATTATTTCATTTGAATCGTTAATAATCTTTGATGAAACAACATTTTCAATATCATCTTCTGGAAAATCAACTGATGCTTCAATATGGGCAAGTATGCCTAAAAGTCTATTCATTATATCTTTAATCCTTTGAGATAGTTTTCCTTGTGATTGTTCTAATGCAATATGCATACTTTCACTTGTCTTTGCTCTAATTAAATCTATAACTGCCTCTGCCTGCGATAAATCTATTCTCCCATTTAAAAAGGCCCTCTTAGTAAATTCTCCTGGTTCTGCAAGCCTTGCACCATTCTTCAAAACTAAGGATAGTATCCTCTTTACTGCAACAACTCCACCGTGACAGTTAATCTCTACTATATCTTCCCTTGTATATGTATTTGGAGCCTTCATATAGCTAATTATAACTTCATCTATCTTCTCATCTGTGTTTGGATCTATTATAAAGCCATACATCATAGTATAGGACTTCATATCCTTTACATTTTTTCCTTTATAGCTTTTAAAAACCTTTTCAATAATACTTAAAGAGTCTTTTCCCGACATTCTAACAATTCCAATTCCACCTTCTCCAACAGGTGTAGAAATTGCAGCTATAGTATCATCTAAAAACATAAAATTCACCTCTATAAGTGTAGTCATTATATATTATACCAAAATATAAAGAAACAATAATCAAGAAATATGCCTGCCATTTGGCAGGCATATTTTATTATCTTTTTAAATCAATTACAACTTTTCTAAATGGTTCTTCCCCTTCACTATAGGTAGTTACATATGGATGATCCTGTAATGCTGAGTGAATAATTCTTCTCTCATAAGGATTCATTGGCTCAAGCTTTACACACTTATTTGTCTTTTGAACTTTATATGCAAGCTTTTTTGCTAAACCAATAAGTATTTCTTCCCTCTTTTTTCTATAATTTTCTGCATCTAATATAACCTTTTTATGTTCAGCTTCTGTATTATCTTTGTTTATAACTAAACCTACTAAAAATTGAAGAGCATCTAATGTTTCTCCTCTATGTCCAATTAATACTCCTAATCTTTGACCTACTAAATTAATCTTAAGCACATCATCTTCGTCTTTAATATGTATTTCACATTTAACACACATCTTATCTAAAACATCTCTTAAAAAACTCTTAGCTATTGCTGCATAATCCTTTTTTAAAGTTACTTTAACTCTTGCTGGCTTTGCACCAATAAGTCCTAAAATACCCTTACTTCCCCTATCTAATATTTCAACATCAACGGAGTCACCTTTTACTCCAAGTTCCTTTAACGCCGCCTCAATAGCATCCTCAACAGTTTTTCCTGTCATTTCAATAGACTTCATAGGCCCAAATCACCACCCTACTTCTTAATCGCTAAAGCTTCCTGTTCCTTATTTTTTATCCTGTTTATTATGAAATACTGAATAGCAATTTGTATTAGGTTGCTTATTATCCAATACAATACAAGTGCAGCCTTAAAATTAATAGATACCCAAGTAATAAATAATGTCATAAATATATTCATTTGCTTTTGACTCTTTGCCTGTGCATCATCACCCTTTGGGGTCATCATTATACCTTGTATGTATGTAGTTAAACCTGATAATAGTGGAAGTATGTACAATGCATCCTTTTGTCCTAAGCTTTTAATCCATAAAAAGCCTACATCATTGAATCCTGTGTATTTATAAATAACGTTATACATTGCAATAAATATAGGGAATTGAATAAATATCAACAAACACCCTGAAAATGGACTTGCTCCCATCTCCTTGTAAAGTTCCATTTGCTTTTGTTGAAGCTTTTGAGGGTCGCCCTTATACTTTTCTTGTAACTCCTTTAATTTTGGCTGCATCTCAGTCATCTTAACTTGAGACTTTGTTTGACTTATTGTAAGTGGTAGAAGTATTAGTTTAATTATAGCTGTAAATATAAAAATATCCAAAAAGTAAGCAAGACTTAAATTTTTAACCCCTAAACTTACAAAATTATGGATTAGATTAAAAAAACTTGTTAACGCTGAATTAATACCTGCCAAATAAATTACCTCCTTTATGGAACAGGATCATACCCACCCTTATTAAGTGGATGACACCTTAATATCCTCCTTATAGCTAAATATCCCCCTTTTAAAGCACCGTATTTTTCTATTGCCTCAATAGCGTACATAGAACACGTTGGATAAAATCTACAGCTTGGTGGCTTTAAGGGCGATATATACTTTCTATATAGTTTAATTATAAAAATTAAAAATTTTCGCATTATTTCCCCTCTTTTACCAGACCTACTCGTTTCATAAGTCCTACAACAGACTTTTCTACTTCACTGTAATTACTTTTCAATATACCAACTCTTGCTATAAATATTATATCATATCCTTGCTTAAAAATAGACTTATTTTTTCTAAAACTTTCCCTAATTAATCTTTTATATCTATTCCTTACTACACTCTTACCTACTTTTTTACTGACCGATACACCAAGTCTATTATAATTATTTCCATTTTTACTATAATACATAACTAAATTTGAATCACTAACTGATTTTCCTTTTTTATATATTAATCTAAAGTGAGCATTCTTTTTTATTCTCTCTTCTTTTTTCATATTAATCCCTCAGATTATAAAAAACATATATTGAATAAAAAGGCCACGAATCGCGGCCTTATGCTGTCAATCTCTTTCTTCCTTTTCTTCTTCTTCTTTGTAGAACTTTTCTTCCATTCTTAGTCTTCATTCTCTTTCTGAAGCCATGTTCCTTTTTTCTTTGTCTCTTTTTTGGTTGATATGTTCTTAACATCTAAATGCACCTCCTTTAAAAAGAATATTTATCTCAGGATAACATTTTCAAAAAGGCATATTACATAAAAATTATATATTTATGTCTTGTTAATGTCAAGAAATACTTTATTGTTGATAATTTTTTATTCACATATGTGTTTTTTGTGGATAACTATTGCCTGTGAATAATTAATTTGATAATATATTAATACAATGTGGATAATTTTATGTGTTTTTGTTTATTTTTTGTGGATTATGTAAAGTTATTCACATTCTGTGGATAAGCCTGTGTATAACTTGTTGAATTTTTATTTGTTATTTACTATAAACCTTTAAAAAATCTATTGTTTCTGTTTGTTAATTGTGTTGATTTTATTTTGTGAATAATTTAAACCCTATTTTAAAAATAAAATACTTTTTCACATTCTGTGAATATCTTTTTATTTTTTTTGTCAACAACTGTTTTTTGATTATTAAATTGTGAATAACTCTGTTAATATATATTTTTCGATTTAATTATTACAAAAAATTTACTTAGAACAGGAGGTTTATTATGGGCACAGACATCTATTCTCTCTGGGAAAAAACTTTAAATATAGTAAAAACAGAACTTACAGAAGTAGGTTTTAATACATGGATCAAATCTTTAAAGCCCATAAAGTTGACGCAGGATGCCTTCTATTTACTTGCTCCAACCGAATTTTCAAAAAACATATTAGATGCAAGGTATAAAGATTTAATAGGTAATGCCTTTAAATTAGTTGCTTCTAAAAAATACGAAATAAAATTTGTTTTGGAAACTGACGATGTATTTAAAGAATTAGATAGTACTTCCCAAAAAATTGATGAAGCAACTTCTTCAAATAAATCAAGTATTGAAACTAAACCTAATCAAGCAAATGATGAGCTTGCAACATCTACATTAAATCCAAAATATACCTTTGATACCTTCGTGGTTGGAAATAGTAATAGATTTGCACATGCTGCATCTTTAGCTGTAGCAGAGGCTCCAGCAAAGGCATATAACCCTCTATTTATATATGGAGGCGTTGGTCTTGGTAAAACCCACTTGATGCACGCAATCGGGCACTACATTTTAAGCAACAATCCTAAAGCAAGAGTAGTCTATGTGTCCTCTGAAAAATTTACTAATGAACTTATAAATTCTATCAAGGATGATAAGAATGTTGAATTTAGAAATAAATATAGAAACGTTGATGTTCTTTTAATTGACGATATACAATTCATTGCAGGCAAAGAAAGAACCCAAGAAGAATTCTTCCACACATTCAACGCACTATATGAAGCAAACAAACAAATAATTATTTCAAGCGATAGACCACCAAAGGAAATTCCAACATTAGAAGATAGATTAAGATCTCGATTTGAATGGGGACTTATAGCCGACATACAGCCACCAGATTTTGAAACAAGAATAGCAATTCTAAAGAAAAAGGCTGATATGGAAAACCTACAGGTTCCAAATGAAGTTATGGTTTATATTGCAAATAAAATTCAATCAAACATTAGAGAGTTAGAAGGTGCATTAATTAGAATTGTTGCATTTGCCTCTCTTTCAAATAAAGAAATAAGTGTAGAACTTGCAACAGATGTTCTAAAGGACATAATATCCAATAAAAACAACAAACAAATTACAGTTGAACTAATCCAAGACGTAGTTGCAAGCTACTACAATCTTAGAATAGACGATTTTAAATCAAAAAGAAGGACTAAAAATGTTGCATATCCAAGGCAAATTGCTATGTATTTAGCAAGAAAACTAACCGATTTATCTCTACCTAAAATTGGAGAAGAATTTGGTGGACGTGACCATACAACTGTAATACACGCATATGAAAAAATATCTGAGGACTTAGAAAAGGATGATGCTCTAAAGGAAACAATAGATGAACTAATTAAAAAGATCCATCAGAAATAATTCACACATGTTAATAATTGAAGTTTATAATTTGTGGATAGTTGTATTTTAATTTTTAATCTCTTTATAATGTGGATAAAATTAAGATGTTTTCATCAACTTATCCACAAATTATTTTTTTATCAAATTATTCTTCTTTCTTGCTTTAACGTAGTTATCAACATATCAACAGCACCTATTACTATTACTACTAAACTATTGTTTATAACCTCTATCTATAATAAAAAATTATCCACTGTGGATAAAAGGAGGATTTACTTATGTGGTTTATATGTGAAAAAGAATTATTACAGGAAGCAATAAATACAGTTCAAAAGGCAACTTCAACAAAAACAACTTACCCTATTCTTGAAGGAATTCATATAAGGGCAACAAAGGATAATAAGGTAACCTTTACTGCAACAGATTTAGACCTTGGTATAGAAACATTTATAGAAACAGAAGTTTATCAAGAAGGAGCAACAGTTGTTAACTCTAAGTTATTTGGAGAATTCATCAGAAAACTTCCAAACGACAAAATAATAATTAAAATGGAAAATAATAATGTATATATAACTTGTCAAAAGTCTGAATTCGTGCTTTTAGGAAATAATCCAGATGAATTTCCTAAACTTCCAACAATAAACGAAAATTCCATGTATGAAATTTCACAAGATTTAATAAAAAGCATGATTCGTTCAACTATTTTTGCTATAGCACAGGAAGAAACAAGACCTATACTTACAGGAGTTTTATTTGAAGTTAAAGATGGAAAATTAAGCTTTGTTGCATTAGATGGATATAGATTAGCATTAAAAAGGTATGATATAGATTCAGAGAATGAAATAAGTGCTGTAATACCAGGAAAAACTTTAAATGAAATATCAAAGATACTTGAGACAACAGATGAAAAGGCAAAGATAACTTTTACACCAAATCATATATTATTTAACCTTGGAAATACTAAAGTAATATCAAGATTGTTAGATGGCGAGTTTATAAATTATAGGCAAATAATTCCTGAAGAGTATAGACTAAAGGTTAAAGTAAATAGAAATGAACTTTTAGATAGTATAGAAAGAGCATCTCTGCTTGCAAGAGAAGGAAAGACTAATTTAATTAAATTTGACATAAAGGATTCTAATATGATAATAACTTCAAACTCACAATTGGGTAAAGTTTATGAGGAAGTTAATATTGAACTTGAGGGTGAAAATTTAAAAATTGCCTTCAATTCAAAGTATTTCTTAGATGTTTTGAGAATAATAGATTCAGATGAAATTTATTTAGAATTTACTACAAATGTAAGCCCTTGTGTAGTTAAAAAATGTAATTCTGATGATTATATATACCTTGTATTACCTGTTAGATTAGTTGAAGAATAAGATTAAGAAAGCAATGGGGGATAGTCCCCTTGCTTTTTATCTTTAATTGAGGAGGTTAAATAAATGGAACAAATATCTATAAATACAGAGTATATAAAATTAGACCAGTTATTAAAATGGGCTAATATTGCAGATTCAGGAGCCTTTGCTAAACTTATAATTCAAAATGGAGATGTTAAGGTTAATGGTGAAGTTGTTTTAAATAGAGGTAAGAAAATTTATAAGGGAGATATAGTTGAAGTTGAAGGTGTAGGAAGTTTTAAGGTGGTATAGGTGGGATTATGTATATAGATGCAATAGAACTTATAAATTACAGAAATTATGAAAAACTTGAACTTAAATTAAACAATAAAATAAATATATTTGTTGGAGAGAACGCACAGGGTAAAACAAATGTTTTAGAAGCAATGTATTTTTTTAGTGCATTAAAGTCCCATAGAACAAATAAAGATAGAGAGTTAATATCTTGGAATAAAAATAAAGCATATATTAAGGCAGATGTAGTAAAAAATTTGGGTAATTATAAATTGGAGTTTTTGCTTGATATAGAGGGAAAAAAGCAGATGAAGTTGAATGGAGTTAAAGTAAATAAATCAACTGATGTTTTAGGGACATTAAACACAGTAATTTTTTCACCTGAAGACTTAAAGTTAATAAAAGAAGGACCTTCTTTGAGAAGAAGATTTATAGATAACGAATTAAGTCAGATAAGACCAAAGTATTATTATATATTAAATCAATACAATAAGGTATTAATGCAGAGAAATAATATTTTAAAAACATTGATGTTTTCCCCTTCTAACAGGGCTACACTGGAAATATTTAGTGAACAGCTTGCTGACTATGGGAGCATAATAATTCAAAATAGAATTGAATTTATAAAAAAGCTAACTTTAATAGCAAGACTTATACATAGAAAAATTACAGATGGTAAAGAGGAACTTGAAGTTTTATATAGAAGTGATATAAATGTTAATACAACAACTAAGGAAATCAAGGAAAATTTACTTGATTATTATATTAAACATACTGAAGATGATATAAAAAAGGGATTTACTTTGGTTGGTCCTCATAGAGATGATTTGGCCATATTTATAAATGGGATAGATGTTAGAAATTTTGGCTCTCAAGGTCAACAAAGAACGGCAGCACTTTCTTTAAAATTATCTGAACTTGAAATTGTAAAGGCAGAGGTAGGAGAGTATCCGGTACTTCTTCTTGATGATGTACTTTCAGAACTTGATCCTAAAAGACAATTTTATTTACTTAACTCCTTGAAGGATATACAAACAATTATAACTTGTACAAGTATTAAGGATATAGATATTAAGAAATTTGCCGAAAAAAGTATTTTTGAAGTTAATAAAGGAACTATTGTTCGATTAGAGTAAAAAATGTTGTTTATTTTATGAATTAGATTTATAATAAATATGATTTTGATATAGGGAGGCTTTTTTATGTTTCTTCATTTAGGAGAAAATGTAGTAATTCCTTTAAGTGAAGTTATTGCTATCTTCGATATAAATTCTACCTTCAATTCTGATACAAGAAATTTTTTAAAGATAGCAGAAGAAGAAGGATTTGTTACAAGAATTACAGATGATCCACCAAAATCCTTTGTATTAACAGAGAGAAATAAAAAAAGTATAATTTATCTTTCTCCAATATCTTCACTTACTCTGGTAAAAAGAACAGGCTTTTTGAATGAACTATAAGAAGAGGTGAAAAGAATGAGTAGTAATGTACAGCAGTATAGTGCAAATGAGATACAAGTTCTTGAGGGGCTTGAAGCTGTAAGAAAAAGACCTGGTATGTATATAGGTAGTACAGGACCTAAGGGACTTCACCATTTGGTTTATGAAATAGTTGATAACTCAATAGATGAAGCATTAGCAGGATATTGTAGCAATATTGAGGTTATTATACATAAGGATAACTCAATAACGGTAGTAGATAATGGTAGAGGTATACCAGTTGATATACATCCAAAACTTAATAAGCCTGCAGTTGAAGTTGTATTTACGGTATTACATGCAGGTGGTAAGTTTGGAGGCGGAGGATATAAGGTATCTGGGGGATTGCACGGAGTTGGTGCTTCGGTAGTTAATGCCCTGTCAGAATGGCTTGAAGTTAGGGTTAGAAGAGATGGTAAAGAATACTATCAAAAATATGAAAGAGGTAGAGTGGTTTGTGATTTAAGGGTAGTAGGAGATGCAAATAGTACAGGAACTACAGTAAGCTTTAAACCAGATGCTGAAATATTTGAAGAATTAGAATATGACTATGATACTTTAGCTCAAAGATTTAGAGAACTTGCATTTTTAAATAAGGGAATTAGTATTACTTTAAAGGATGAAAGGGAAGAAAAGGAAGAACAATTCCATTATGAAGGTGGAATTAAAGAGTTTGTAAAATATTTAAATAGAAATAAAGAGGTTTTAAGTGAAGAACCAATATATGTAGAGGGAGTAAAGGATGATGTAATAGTTGAAATAGCACTTCAGTATAATGACAGCTATAACGAAAACATATTTTCCTTTGCAAATAACATCCATACTCCTGAAGGTGGAACTCATGTAAGTGGATTTAAAACAGCACTTACGAGGGTTATTAATGATTATGCAAGAAAGTATGGATTCCTTAAAGAAAATGATAAAAATTTAGCAGGAGAAGATACACGTGAAGGTTTGACAGCAGTTATATCGGTAAAAATAACAAACCCTCAATTTGAAGGTCAAACAAAAACTAAACTTGGTAATACTGAGGTTAGAAGTGTTGTTGATACAATTGTTGGAGATAAAGTTGCAGCCTTTTTAGAGGAAAATCCTCATGTGTCAAAGATCATATTAGAAAAATGTATAATGGCTCAAAGAGCAAGAGAAGCAGCAAGAAAAGCAAGGGAATTAACAAGAAGAAAATCTGTATTAGATTCAACCTCTCTTCCAGGTAAGCTTGCAGATTGTTCAGAAAAGGATCCAAAGCTTTGTGAAATATATCTTGTTGAGGGGGATTCAGCAGGAGGTTCAGCAAAGGGTGGACGTGATAGAAGATTCCAAGCTATTCTTCCTCTTAGAGGAAAAATAATGAACGTTGAAAAGCAGAGATTAGATAAAATATTATCTTATCAAGAAATAAGAAATATGATAACAGCTTTTGGGGCAGGAATTGGAGATGAATTTGATATAAGCAAAATTAGGTACGATAAAATAATTATAATGACAGATGCCGATGTGGATGGTGCACACATTAGAACATTGCTATTAACATTCTTCTACAGATATATGAGACCTCTTATAGAGGAAGGACACGTGTATATTGCACAGCCACCTCTTTATAAGATAACTAAGAATAAAAAGATTCATTATGCATATTCAGATAAGGAACTTGAAAAGAAACTTAATGAAATTGGAAGAGATAATGTCGAAATACAAAGATATAAGGGTCTTGGTGAAATGAATGCAGAACAGCTTTGGGAAACAACTATGAACCCAGAAACAAGAACACTTCTTAAGGTTGAAATAGAGGATGCAGTAGCAGCAGACGAGATATTTACTATACTTATGGGAGATAAGGTTGAACCAAGAAGAGAATTTATACAGAAAAATGCTAAGAAGGTTCAAAATCTTGACATATAATGAGGTGAAAAAATGGAAGATAGAAGAGAAAAAATTGTTTCAGTCGATATAAAGGATGAGATGAAAAAATGTTATATCGATTATGCAATGAGTGTTATTGTAGGTCGTGCACTTCCAGATGTTAGGGATGGGTTGAAGCCTGTTCATAGAAGAATTTTATATTCAATGCATGAATTAGGATTATATCCTGATAAACAGTATAGAAAATCAGCCAGAATCGTTGGGGATGTTTTAGGTAAATATCATCCACACGGTGATAGTGCGGTTTATGATGCAATGGTAAGACTTGCTCAGGATTTCTCAACGAGATATCCTTTAGTTGATGGACACGGAAACTTTGGTTCCATTGATGGTGATGGGGCAGCTGCTATGCGTTATACAGAGGCTAGGCTTTCAAAAATTTCAATGGAACTTTTAAGGGATATAAACAAGGATACAATTGATTTTATAGATAACTTTGATGGTACAGAAAAGGAACCATTAGTTCTTCCTTCAAGATTTCCAAATCTTTTAGTTAATGGTTCATCAGGTATTGCTGTTGGTATGGCAACAAATATACCACCTCATAATTTAGGAGAGGTTATAGATGGGCTTGTTGTATTAATAGATAACCCTGAAGCTACAGTTAAAGACATAATGTCTAAGATAAAGGGTCCAGATTTCCCAACAGCAGGTGTAATATTAGGTAAAGAGGGAATAAGACAAGCATATGAAACAGGAAGAGGAAGAATTACTGTAAGAGCAAAGGCTGAAATAGAAGAAGAAAAGGGAAAACATAGAATAATAGTTACAGAAATACCATATCAGGTCAACAAAGCCAAGTTAATTGAGGATATAGCAGAACTTGTAAAGGATAAGAAAATAGAAGGTATATCTGATTTAAGAGATGAATCAGATAGAGAAGGTATGAGAATTGTTATTGAATTAAAGAGGGATGCAAATCCTAATGTTGTTTTAAATTTATTATATAAGC
The DNA here is from genome assembly GCF_900129265.1 of Caloramator proteoclasticus DSM 10124. Taxonomy (GTDB): domain Bacteria; phylum Bacillota; class Clostridia; order Clostridiales; family Caloramatoraceae; genus Thermobrachium; species Thermobrachium proteoclasticum. The sequence continues at coordinate 20,433 of NZ_FQVG01000043.1, forward strand.
ATACAAAGATGCAGGATACCTTTAGTGTAATAATGCTTGCATTAGTAGATGGAGAACCCAAAATACTTAATTTAAAAGAGGTTTTAACACACTATTTAGAATTCCAAAAGGTTGTTATTAGAAGAAGGACTCAATATGAGTTAGATAAGGCAGAAGCAAGAGCTCATATTTTAGAAGGTTTAAAAATAGCACTCGATCATATAGATGAGGTTATTAATTTGATAAGAGGGTCAAAGACGGTTGATGAAGCAAGAAGTGGGCTTATGTCAAGATTTGGGCTTTCGGAAAAACAAGCTCAAGCTATACTTGATATGAGATTACAGAGACTTACAGGTCTTGAAAGGGATAAAATAGAGCAGGAATATGAGGAGCTTATCAAAACAATAAATAGATTAAAGGAAATTCTTGCAAACGAAAGATTAGTTCTTAATATAATAAAGGATGAGCTAATTGAAATAAAACAAAAATATGCAGATGAAAGAAGAACAAAGATAATAAATAGCACTGAGGAAATAAATATAGAAGACCTAATTCAAGAGGAAGAAGTTGTAATAACCATCACTCATGCAGGATATGTAAAGAGAATACCAATTGATACTTATAAGAGTCAAAAAAGAGGTGGAAAAGGTATTCAAGGTATAACAACAAGAGAAGATGACTTTGTAGAGAATATATTTATAACTTCAACACATAATAACATACTATTCTTTACAAACTTAGGAAGAGCATATAAATTAAAGGCCTATGAAATACCAGAAGCAGGAAGAACTGCCCGTGGTACAAATATTGTAAATATTTTACCTTTTAGCCCAAGAGAAAGAATACAAGCAGTTATAGCGATAAAAGAATTTGATGAAGATAAGTTTATATTCTTTGCAACTAAGAATGGAATTGTTAAAAAGACAGCATTAAGTGAATTTAGCTCTATTAGAAGAAGTGGATTAAATGCTATAAACCTAAAGGTTGATGATGAACTAATTGGAGTTAAGTTAACTGATGGAAATAGTAAAATAACAATAGTAACTCAAAACGGATATTCAATTACATTTGAAGAAAACGATGTAAGATGTATGGGAAGAACAGCAGCAGGGGTTAGAGGAATTACATTAAGAGATAATGACGTAGCTGTTGCTATGGATGTATTTGAAGAAGACGCTGATTTACTTGTTGTTAGTGAAAATGGATATGGAAAGAGAACTCCATGTACAGAATACTCTATACAAAATAGAGGTGGAAAAGGATTAATAACATATAAGGTAACAGAAAAAACTGGACGTATAGTTGGAGCAAAGACGGTAAAAGACAAAGACGAGATAATGCTTATAAACAGTAATGGAGTAATAATAAGATTAGAGATAGCACAGATTTCAAGAACAAGTAGAAACACAATGGGAGTTACCTTAATGAAAACCGATGCAGACCAAAGAATTGTGTCTATTGCAAAAATAATAAATGAAGATAGTGAAGAAGAATAATTAATAAAAAGGGTAGATATTCTATTTGAATGTCTGCTCTTTTTACATTTGGTGAGAATTTATAACTAAGATATTATTTTAATGATAAAATAATTCAGATTGTTGACAAACCTGTTCGTTAGCTAAAGTATGAAAAAAGCCCCATGAAAGGATTTCAAAATGGCATATTTCATGAGCTTTAGCAATTATTGCTTTTCGACTTTGAAAAAGTCCGTAATTTGGCACAGGACGTGCCGAGCCGAGCGGCTATCAGGACGATGGCATCGCGAGGGTAGGACTTTTCAAACAAAGAAAAGCTTAGAATTGCTTAGCGAAATGAATCGATGCCCAAGAAATCCTTCATGGGGCTAATTAATATATAACTTTTTCAACAGCCTGTATTATTTTATTGATAAAATAAATTATGATAAGCTATAAAAAAATAATAAATTGGTGTTGACAGAAAAAGATTTAAATGATAATATATATAACTGTCAGCGACAAGGAAACAAAAAATAAAAAATAAAAATTGTTGTTGACAAAATGAAATAAGTGTTATAAAATAAAATATGTTGAATGACGGTCCTTGAAAACTGAACAGCGAGAGCGAACGTACCAAATAAGAAGCTAGGTTATAACATGAGAGTTTGATCCTGGCTCAGGACGAACGCTGGCGGCGTGCCTAACACATGCAAGTCGAGCGGAGGGGAAAGGAGCTTGCTTCTTGAACCTCAGCGGCGGACGGGTGAGTAACACGTGGGTAACCTGCCCTTGAGAGGGGGATAACAGGTCGAAAGGCCTGCTAATACCGCATAACGCTAAGAAGCTGCATGGCGTCTTAGCCAAAGGTTAATTCCGCTCAAGGATG
>NZ_FQVG01000032.1 GCF_900129265.1 Caloramator proteoclasticus DSM 10124
AACAACACAGACAATTTGAAGGAAAAATTAAATCTGTAACTATATCAAAAACACCAACAGGCAAATATTATGCTTCTATACTTGTAGAAGAAGAAATTAAAGAATTACCTAAAATAGATAAAAAAGTAGGTATAGATTTAGGCATTAAAGAATTTGTTATTTTATCTGATGGAACAAAGGTAGAAAATCCAAAATGGTTAAGAAAAACAGAAAAAAGAATTAAAATTATACAAAAATCATTATCAAGAAAGCAGAAGCAAAGTAAAAACTATGAAAGAACAAGACAAAAGCTTGCTAAACTCCACGAAAAAATATCAAATCAAAGGAAAGATTTTCTTCACAAATTATCTTCTAAAATTATAAACGAAAACCAAGTGATAGTTTTAGAAGACTTAAAGGTAAAAAATATGCAACAAAATCATAAATTAGCAAAAGCAATAACAGAAGCATCATGGGCAGAATTTAGAAGGATGTTAGAATACAAGGCAAAATGGTATGGCAGAGAAATAATAATAGCACCACAAAATTATGCATCAAGTCAAATATGCAGTGAATGTGGATATAAAAATTCTGATGTAAAGAATTTAGCATTGAGAGAATGGAAATGTCCAAAATGTGGTGCAGTTCATGATAGAGATATAAATGCAAGTAAGAATTTGATAAAATTAGCCATGTAAATGGTATATTTGGGGAAGGAACAGCCCTTTGAGCGTGGGGTAACTTGCTCCGCTGGGAGTATTGACCACGAAGCCACCACTTCTATAAGTGGAGGTAGTTCACATAATGTGTAAATTTACTTTATATAATACTCTATAGTCTTGTAAATAATAAACAAAGATGCGAAAATATTAATAAGATTATAAATGGAGGGATGAATATGGTAGAGTCAAAAATATTAGTTGTTGATGATGATGTTAATATATGCGAATTGATAGAAGTATATTTAATGAAAGAGGGATACAAGGTATACAAAGCAAATGATGGAGAAACAGCACTTAAGCTTTTTAAGGAAAAGCAGATAGATTTAATTCTTCTTGACATAATGATGCCAAAGATGGATGGATATTCGGTTTTAAAGGAAATAAGAAGGGAATCTCAAATTCCAGTTATAATGTTAACTGCAAAGGGAGAAACCTTTGATAAGGTTTTAGGTCTTGAGCTTGGTGCAGATGATTATATGGTTAAGCCCTTTGAACCAAAAGAACTTGTTGCAAGAATAAGAGCTGTCTTAAGAAGATATAAACCTCTAAGCCAAAAAAGAGTTATAGAATATATTGATTTAGTAATTGATCCAGATTCTTATATAGTTATGTATAAGGGTAATAAAATCGAAATGCCTCCAAAGGAATTTGAACTATTGTATTTTTTAGCATCTAATCCTAACAAAGTTTTTACAAGAGACCAACTTTTATATGAAGTATGGGGATATGACTATCCAGGAGATTCAAGAACAGTAGATGTCCACGTTAAAAGGGTTAGAGAAAAGTTATTAGAAAATGAAGAATGGCAGATCAAAACTGTATGGGGCGTAGGATATAAATTTGAGGTGAAATGATATTATGAAAAAAAGTTTATTTACTAAATTGATTTCAGCATATCTTGTAATACTTCTTATTTCTTATAGCCTTGTTGCTGTTTTTTTATCCTATTGGTTTTATAAATATTACTATAACCAAAAAACAAATTCTTTAATTAATCAAGGATACATTATAAATAAAACCATTAATGACTATTTAACAAGAAAAATTTCAAAGGATAAGATGATTACGCAGATTAGACTTATGGATGAAATGAGTAATACAAGAATACTAATCGTCGATAAATATGGTTTTATTTATGCCTATTCTTCAAATGAAATGAAGGATTTTATGGGAAAACAAATTACAGATAATGAAATACAAGAAGTATTATCTGGAAATGTGGTTATAAAGAGTGGGGGATTTAAGCAGATATTTTCAAAGCCTATGCTTATGGTTGGTATGCCTATAGTAGTAGCAGACCAAGTTCAAAGTGCGGTTTTTTTGCATTCACCCTTATATGAGGTAAAAAATACATTAAAAACAGTTTATTTTGTTATATGGATGGCTGCATTTTTTGCAATGTTTATTTCAGCTATAATTATATATTATTTTTCTGAGAAGATACTTATAAGACCTTTAAATAAAATAAATAGTACTGCAAAGAGTATAGCAAAGGGAGAATTTGATAAAAGAGTGGACTTAGAATCAGATGATGAAATTGGGGATTTAGCACATTCATTTAATTATATGGCAGATTCTCTTCAGAGCTTAGAAGATATGAGAAGAAGCTTTATTGCCAACATATCTCACGAGCTTAGGTCTCCTATGACTTCAATTAATGGTTTCATTACAGGCATAATTGATGGAACAATTCCTAAAGAAAAATGGATTTATTATTTAAATATAGTACACGATGAAATTAAAAGGCTTATGAGACTTATAAACGATATTTTAGATTTAGCAAGACTTGAGTCGGGAGAGTTCTCCATTAACATAGGTGTATTTGATTTAAATGAACTTATAAGACAAAGGGTTATAAAGTTTGAGGATAAAATAAACAAGCGTGGCATTGAAGTTAATGTTAAGCTAATAGAAAAGAAGCTAAAAGTAAAGGGAGATAGGGATAGAATAGATCAAGTATTAACCAATTTAATAGATAATGCTATAAAGTTTGTTCCAGATAATGGGTTAATAGAAATAAAAACAGAGATAAAAGAAAGAAAGGTTATTGTTCACATATATAATAATGGACCTGCAATTCCAAAGGAAGAAATTAAATATATATGGGACAGATTCCATAAGGTTGATAAAGCAAGATCTAAGGGTGGAGGAACTGGACTTGGATTATCCATAGTAAGGCAGATAATCAATCAACACGGAGAGACAATATGGGTTGAATCTGGTGATTTTGGTACAAGATTTTCATTTACATTAAGTTTGGTTTAATTTATATATTTTTTCAATTTTTATTCATATTTTGTTTAAATCTTGGAAGTATAATCAAGTTAGGAGGTGTGGTTATGGATTATAATAATGGTTCTTGGCAAAGTGGAGTCAAATTTGTTGAAGAAAAAAGATCAAAGAAAATATTGAGGTTTTTAGCTCTTATTTTTATAGTATTCTTTTCAGCAGGTATTGGAGGAATTATTGGGGGATACTATGTAAAGAAAAACTATACTGAGGCACCACTTTTGAACAATCAACTTAATACAAAACAAGAAATAGTAACTAATATACCAAAAAACTCAATAACAAAAGTGGCAGAGGTTGTAGGACCTGCGGTTGTTGGAATAACCAACAATGTTACAACCTTTACAGGCAGGACAGTAAAGCAGGGAACTGGTTCAGGAATAATATTTGATAAGTCTGGATATATAGTAACAAACCAGCACGTTATAGATGGAGCAAGTGAAGTATATGTTACCCTCGCAGGAGGTAAAAAACTTCCAGCAAGAGTTATAGGTGCTGATTATAGAACTGACCTTGCTGTTTTAAAGATAGAGGCACAAAATTTACCTGTTGCAAAGTTTGGAGATAGTTCTAATGTAAGAGTGGGAGATATAGCAGTTGCGATAGGTAATCCATTAGGAGAAGAGTTCTCAGGTTCAGTTACTGCTGGAGTTATAAGTGCTGTAAATAGAAAAATGACTGTGGATGGAAGAACCTATAAAGTTATTCAAACAGATGCCTCTATAAATCCAGGTAATAGTGGAGGAGCCCTTTGTAATGAAGCAGGTGAAGTAATTGGTATAAATAGTTTAAAGATTAGCAGTGCAGAGGGAATGGGATTTGCAATTTCAATAAATGAAGCAAAACCAATAATAGAATCACTTATGAAAAATGGATATGTTTCAAGACCTTTTATTGGTATATATTATGAGTTTATAGATGAAGAGATTGCAGATGAATATAATGTTCCAGTAGGGGTTAATATAAGAGGTGTTGAAAGAGGAAGTGGAGCAGAAGAAGCTGGAATAAGACCAGGTGACATTATAGTAAACTTCGACGGAGTAGATATAAAGAGAATGGAAGATTTGTCAGATGTCTTAGAGAAACATAAAGTTGGGGATATAGTATCAGCAAGAATTTGGAGAGATGGTAAGTATATAGATGTAAAGATAAAGTTAGGTGAAAAAACAAAATAGTATAATAAATCTTGATAAAGTGCCTTTTAACAGGCACTTTATTTTTGTGTTATGTACTTGCTAACACATTTTTCAACATTATGGTATAATAAAGCACAGAAAATATTTATTGCTTTTAAGGAGGAAAGAGATGAAACTTGTAGTTGGGCTTGGAAATCCAGGAAGAGAATATGAAAACACAAGACATAATATAGGGTTTGATGTAATAGATTATATTGCTGATAAGGTAGGAGCGAATGTAAATAAGATTAAATTTAAAGGGCTTCTTGGAGAGTTTGTCTATGAAGGTGAAAAGGTTTTATTATTAAAACCTTCTACATTTATGAACTTAAGCGGAGAAAGTGTGAGGGAAGCAAAGGATTTTTATAAAATTGATGATAAAGATATAATAGTGGTATACGATGATATAGCAATTGATGTGGGAAGGATTAGAATTAGACCATCTGGTAGTGATGGTGGGCATAATGGAATAAAGAATATAATTTATCAGCTATCCAGTGATAAGTTTAGTAGAGTAAGGGTTGGTGTAGGGGCTCCTAAGGGTGATTTGGTTTCTCACGTTCTTGGAAAGTTTACAGCTGATGAAAGAAAGATAATGGATGAAGTTATAAAGGTATCATCTGAAGCCGTTTTGGAGATAATTAAAAATGGAGTACAAAGTGCAATGAATAAGTTTAATGGATATTGTGTTATAAAATAGGGGGTGTTTTTTTGAGGTTTGAGGGGATAAAAAGGGTATTTGAATCAGAAGATAGCTATAGGCAACTTTTAAAAAACATAAAGGAAGAAAATTTTATATGTCAGACCTATGGCCTTTCTGAGACTCAGAAGGCCTTTGTGTCCTTTTGTCTTTTTGAGGATATAAAAGGACACTTCTTATATATAGCACATAATGAGATAGAGGCAAGGAAGATATATGAGGATTTAAGTACCTTTACAGATAAGATTGCTTATTTTCCTTCAAAGGAAAGTGCAATTAATGTAGATGTTACGTCATCAGGGATAAAGCAGGAGAGAATAAGGACTATTTTTAGGATTTTAGAAGGTGAGGATTTAATAGTTGTAACTTCTATAGACTCTATTTTTTATAAGATGACACCAAAGGAGATAATAAAAAATAGCAAATTAATATTAAAAAAGGGAGATATAGTAGAACCTTTAGATTTAACTAAAAATCTGTATGATTTAGGCTATGAAAGGGTTGAGGTTGTAGAGGGGCCTGGCCAGTTTGTACAAAGAGGAGGAATAATTGATATATTTCCTTTAAATGAAGAGGTTCCCTATAGAATTGAGTTTTTTGATGATGAAATAGACACAATTAGAAAATTTGATATAGAAACTCAAAGAAGTCTTGATTATGAAGAATTTATCACAGTACTTCCTGCAAGAGAGATTATAATTAGAAGTGGAGATGTTAATAAAATAACAAATGCAATAGACGTAGAATACGAAAAAATATATAAAAATTATAAAAAGAATAAAGATGTACAGGATAGACTAAAGCAAAAGTATAATTCTATTAAAGAAGGGATAACTAATTTTAGGTATTTTGAAGGAATTGAAAGTTTTATAACTACAATATATGAAGAAGCGGAAAACTTCTTAGATTATTTTAATAATCCAACAGTACTTTTAGATGAAACAGCAAGACTTATAACAAGAATAAAATCCTTTGAAGAAGAGTTTAGAGAAATTTTCAAATCTATGATGGAAAAGGGAGAGGTATTACCTATACAGGCAAACTGGGTTTATAGTGCAGAGTATTTATTAGATGTAGTTAATAAGAAAAGATGTATAGGTTTTAATATGCTCCCAAGAAGTGTTCAGGATATAAATGTACGAGCTGTTGTGAATTTTAATGCTATAGTTAGCAACATAACATCAGTTAATTTAGAGTATTTTATAGATGAATTAAAAAATAGAATTCAAAAGAATTATTATGTTTTAATATTTGCAGGAACAAGGGCAAAGGCTGAAAGGCTTACAAAGGGATTAAAGGATGAAGGAATAGAAGCAGAATATGTTGAAGAAGTAAAGGGTTTAATTCCAAGAAAGGTATATGTTACCTATGGTAGTATAAAAAATGGAATTGAGTTTTTTGAATGCAGACTTACTATATTATCGGAGAGGGAAGTATATAAGACAAACAAAGAAAGAAAAAAGCAATTTAATAAGAAGTCAAGAAAAATAGAGAGTTTTACTGATTTAAAGATCGGGGATTATGTTGTTCACGCAAATCACGGTATAGGTGTATTCTCAGGAATTAAGGAACTTGTTATTGAGGGAATAAAAAGAGATTATTTGGTTCTTAAATATCAAGGGGAAGATACATTATATGTTCCTGTTGAACAGTTAGATTTAGTGCAAAAGTATATAGGCGGAGATGATAATCCACCTAAAATAAATAAACTTGGTACATCAGAATGGGCAAAGACTAAGAAAAAGGTAAAGGAATCCTTAAGGGAGGTTGCACAGGAACTTGTTGCTTTATATGCTGTCAGAAACTCTATAGAAGGTTATGCCTTTTCAAAGGATACACCTTGGCAAAAACAGTTTGAAGATGAATTTCCATATAACGAAACAGAAGATCAGCTTATAGCAATTGAGGAAATAAAGAGGGATATGGAGAGCAAAAAGCCTATGGATAGGCTTTTATGTGGAGATGTTGGATATGGGAAGACAGAGGTTGCTATGCGTGCAGCCTTTAAAGCTGTTATGGATGGTAAACAGGTAGCAGTTCTTGTGCCAACTACAATACTTGCACAGCAGCATTATAACAATTTCAAACAAAGGTTTTCTGATTTTCCAGTTAATATAGATATGATAAGTAGATTTAGGTCAAAGGAGGAACAAAGGAGAACCTTAAAGGAACTTTCGGTAGGGAATGTAGATATTATTATAGGAACCCATAGACTTCTTCAAAAGGATGTAAAGTTTAAGGATTTAGGACTCCTTATTGTGGATGAAGAACAACGATTTGGGGTTTCTCATAAAGAGAAAATAAAACTTTTGAAGAAGAACATAGATGTATTAACTTTAACTGCAACTCCAATTCCAAGAACTTTACATATGTCCTTAATTGGTGTTAGGGATATTAGTGTAATAGAAACTCCACCAGAGGAAAGATACCCTGTTCAGACATATGTATTAGAATATAATGAGTTTATAATACGTGATGCAATTTTGAGAGAGATATCAAGGGGAGGACAAGTATTTTTTGTATATAATAGAGTTGATACAATAAAGGAAATGCAGGCTTATCTGCAGAGGTTAGTAGATGGAGCAAGGGTACTTATAGCACACGGACAGATGGATGAAGATGAATTAGAACAGGTTATACTTGATTTTGTATCAGGTGAAGCAGACATACTTTTGTGTACTACAATAATAGAAACAGGGATTGATATGCCGAATGTAAATACCCTTATAGTATATGATGCCGATAGGATGGGTTTGTCTCAACTTTATCAATTAAGGGGTAGAGTTGGAAGATCAAATAGACTTGCCTATGCATATTTTACCTATAGAAAAGATAAGATTTTAACAGAAGTTGCAGAAAAAAGATTAAAGGCTATTAAGGAGTTTACTGAGTTTGGTTCAGGATTTAAAATTGCAATGAGGGATTTAGAGATAAGAGGAGCAGGTAATTTATTAGGAACAAGGCAACACGGACATATGATGGCGGTTGGATATGATTTGTATTGTAAGCTTCTTGAGGAGGCAGTTAAGGAGGTTAAAGGAGAAGTTACAGAAGAGGTTGAGACAAGTATAGATATTTTAGTTAATGCACATATACCTGATGATTATATAAAAGATGGAAGGGTTAAAATAGAGGTTTATAAAAAGATTGCTGCAATATCTTCAATTGAGGATAAGCAGGATGTTGAGGACGAACTTGTGGATAGATTTTCTGACATACCAAAGCCTGTTGAAAATTTAATAATGATTTCCTACATAAAATCTATTGCTCAAAAACTCAAGATTGTAAGTATAAAACAGGTTCAAAAGGATATTTTCCTGCATTTTAAAGATATAGGTTACATAGATTATGAGAAAATAAAGCAATTAAATTCTAAATTTAATAATATTGTATCCTATGGAAGTTTAAAGGAACCTATATTAAAGATTAGATTGAATAAATTCTCTAACAACCAAATATTGTATATAATTAAGGATTTATTGGAGGAATTGAAAAATTTGCATAATGAAAAATGATGTTGTATAATAGATATTGATTTTAAAAAAGGGAGAGGATGAAGGTGAAAATAGCTAAAAAAGTAATGGCATTAGCATTATCAGCCACTTTATTATTAAGTTTAGCATCTTGTGAGCTTATAACAAAGACTGAAGAGGGGAAGATGAAGGAGGCTGTTGCAAAGGTAAATGGACATACAATAACAAGGGGGGAATTTTTAAAGAGATTTGAAACTGAAAAGGCAAGAATGGAAAACCTATATGGAAAGGATTTTTTTGAGAAGAAGGAAAATGAAGCTTATGTAAATCAAATAAAGAATAATTTAATAGATAATATGATAAATGAAGTTCTACTTGTAAAGAGAGCAGAAGAGCTTAAGGTTGTACCTGATGAAAAAACTCTACAGGATGAAATAAACAAAAAGATAGAAGAGGGCAAAAAGAGCTTAGGTGGAGAGGATAAGTTTAATGAGACTCTAAAGAATTTAAAAATTACATTAGAGGATTATAAGGGTTATTTAAGAAGTGGAATAATAATAGATAAGCTATATGACCATATAGCAAAGGATGTAAAGGTAACTGATGATGATATAAAGAAATACTACAACGAAAATATATACGATTATACAGAGAAACCAAATAAAATGAATGTATCCCATATATTAGTTAAAACAGAGGAAGAGGCAAAAAAGGTAAAGGCAGAATTAGATGCTGGAGCAAAATTTGAAGATTTAGCAAAGAAGTATAGCCAAGACCCAGGTTCAAAGGATAAGGGTGGTAATTTAGGCGATATATATTATAATGATAAAAACTATGATAAAGACTTTATGACAAATGCTATTGCACTACCAGAGGGAAAAATAAGTGCACCAGTTAAAACTCAGTTTGGATACCATATAATAAAAATTAATAAAAAAGAGGAATATAAACAACTACCTCTTGAGCAAGTAAAGGCTGAAATAGAAAAGAAATTATTAGATGATAAAAAGGCACAAGCGTTCCAAGATGAGCTTAAAAAGTTAAAGGATAAGGCTAAGATAAAGATATATGAAGAAAGATTATAAAAGGATAGGGAATTTCCCTATCTTTTTTATTTTACAGTTGAATAAAAATATATATTAATGTATAATTATACTATATAGATTATGGAGGTATGTGTATGAAACCACGCAATGATGAAATTAACTATAGAGATATAGATAGAAGCCCACAGCGTTATATGAGGATAGACTGTAGGTATTGTGGATACAGAAATAGAGCTTCGGGTGGAGAAATGCAATGCAAAAAATGTATGATAACCAATACAAAATAAAGAGAGGAAAATTTTGACCTCTCTTTTATATTTTTTGTTAATTTACTTATTTATTTACTAATTTTAAGGTATAATTTTTATTTTTTTGTAGAGATTATTAATAAGAGCATAAAAAAAGGAGGGATTTGTTTGAAGGCTACAGGAATAGTTCGTAGGATTGATGATTTAGGAAGAGTAGTAATACCAAAGGAAATAAGAAGAACCTTGAGAATACGTGAAGGAGATCCACTTGAAATATTTACAGACAGAGAAGGAGGAATAATCTTAAAAAAATATTCTCCTATAAATGAACTAAGTGATTTTGCTAAGGAATATGCAGAGGCACTTCATCAGTCTATTGGTCATCCTGTGATAATTTGTGATAGGGATAGTGTCGTTGCTGTAGCTGGTACCGCAAAGAAGGAATATCTTGATAAGAGGGTAAGCGATGAGCTTGAAAAAGTATTCGAAGAAAGAAAGATTTTTGTTTTTACAGGAAAGGAAGGAAATGCAGTTCCTATAATTCCTGAAGAGGAAGAAAAAATGGAATATAAGGCACAAATTATTGCACCAATAATTGCTGAGGGCGATGCAGTAGGTGCAGTTGTAATTATGTCAAAGGAACCCAATGTAACCTTTGGTGAATTAGAAAGAAAGTTAGCAGAAACAGCTTCAACATTTTTAGGAAAACAAATGGAGCAATAATGGAATACATACCTCCTAATTCTAATATTTTATTAAGAGAAGGAATTAGGAGGTTTTTTATGACCAAAAAAAACATTATTAAAGGTACTCTGATTCTAATTATTTCAGGATTTATTGCAAAGTTTTTAGGGCTTTTTTTTAGATTACCAATAATTTATATGATAGGTGAAGAGGGGATAGGTCTTTATCAACTTACATACCCAATTTATACGTTTTTACTTGGACTTTCTGCAGGAATACCTGTTGCTATATCCAAAATGGTATCAGAGAGAGCAGCCTTATCAAAATACGAGGATTGTAGAAGAATTTATAGAGCATCGATGTTTGTTATGTTTGTAATTGGTACAGTATCTACACTATTATTGATTGTTTTTGCTAATGATTTAATAAATTATTTTTCCTGGAGTAGAGATGCTTATTATTCTATTTTAGGTATTTCCTTTGCTCCATTATTTACTTGTCTTTTGTCTGTTTATAGGGGTTATTTTCAAGGTTTTCAGAATATGAACCCATCTGCAGTATCTCAGATAATAGAACAGATAGGTAGGGTAGTTGTAGGTGTAGGTTTGACTTACTTTTTATTACCCTATGGGATAGGAGCAGCAGCAGGAGGAGCAGCTTTTGGGGCTACCTTTGGAGCCTTTATTTCATTAATCTTTTTAATGCTATTGTATAAAAAGTATGGGAAAACATATAAATATGCTAATAATACTTTTACACCCTATAGAAGTATAATTAAAGAACTTATATTGTTAGCAATTCCAATATCATTAGCACACGCATTAGGCTCTATAATGTCGTTGATTGATTCGCTCACAGTTCCTAAATTATTGAAGATGTCTGGTTATACAGAAAGTATAGCTACTGCACTTTATGGACAGTTAACAGGAAAGGCATTTGTGTTAATAAATGTACCACTTACTATGGCAACAGCTCTATCTCAGAGTACAGTTCCAGCTATTTCAGAGGTATATACTATAAATAACAAAAAATTGCTTAAGAGGAATATGGAGATGTGTTTTAAGCTGGCTTCAATTTTAGCATTTCCTTGTGCAGCAGGTTTGTATACTTTAGCACGACCAATATTCTATTTTGTATTTCAGGGTATGGATGATGGATGGGAACTTCTTCAGATACTATCTATTGCAGTTATATTTATAATATTTTCTCAGGTTGCTACGAGTATAATAAATGGTATTGGAAAAACATTTATACCTTTAATATCAATGATAATTGGAAGTATAGTAAAGGTGCTTATATCTTTTAGTTTAATTTCTATTCCAAGTATTAATATTAAAGGAGCTGCCTATGGTACTCTAATTTCGTACATTCTAATATCTTTTATTAATATCTATTTTGTATTTAAATATACAAAGACAAGAATAAACCTATTTAAAAGTATTGTATCACCAATAGCTTGCTCAATTGCTATGATTTTCATAGTTGTTATTGCATATACAAGATTTTATGAATATACTTTAAGTATAAATATATCAACTATATTTTCTATATTAAGTGGTGCAGCTATATATTTTGTTCTCCTATTTATTACAAAGACAATAAGCTTAAAGGATGTATTAGATTTGCAAAAGAAAAAGAGGTGATATATTGATTACGATTGTGGGTTTAGGACCTGGTTCCTTTGAGGATTTAACTATGAAAAGTTTAAACCTTATGAAAAATGCAAAAAAGTTATATTTAAGAACTGAAAAACATCCAAATGTAGAAGAAATTAAGAGGATGGGTATAAAATTTGATACATTTGATAAATACTATGATGAGAGTGAGGATTTTGAAGAGGTATATAAAAAGATAGCAAGGGATATTGTTGACATTGAGGATGTAGTTTATGCAGTTCCTGGTCATCCATTGGTGGCAGAAAGATCAGTTCAGTTGATAATAGAATATGCTCAGGAAAAAAATATACCTGTTGAGATTATACCTGCCTTAAGCTTTATTGATGCAATAATAAATACATTAAAAATTGATCCAGCTAATGGCTTAAAAATAATAGACGCATTAGATATTGAAAGACAAAGACCTGATAAAAGGGTTGGCAATATAATTACTCAGGTTTATAGTAGGTTGGTTGCTTCGGAGCTTAAAATAAAGCTTATGGATTATTATGATGACGAATACGAAATATATGTTATAAGAGCAGCTGGAGTAGAGGGGCTTGAAAGAGTAGAAAAAATTCCTCTTTATATGTTGGATAGACTCAGTTGGATTGACTATCTAACCAGTGTATATATACCTAAGGTTGAAGAGGATGGGAAAAAGGATTTTTATGATTTATTAGATATAATGGAAAGATTAAGAGGTGATGATGGTTGTCCGTGGGATAGAGAACAAACCCACGAAAGTCTAAAAAAATATTTACTTGAAGAGGCTTATGAGGTGATTGATGCTATAGACAAGGATGATATGGATGAACTTTGTGAAGAACTTGGAGACGTACTTTTACAGATAGTATTTCATAGCCAAATAGCAAAGGAATTTGGTGAATTTAATATATTCGATGTAGTTGATGGTATATGTCAAAAAATGATTAAAAGACACCCACACGTTTTTTCAGAAACTGTAGTAAATTCTGTGGAGGATGTACTTGACAATTGGCAACAAATAAAGAAGAAGGAAAAGAACATCGACAGCTATACAATGGAGATGAAAAGAATTCCAAAATCAATGCCAAGTCTAATTAGAAGCTATAAAGTACAAGAAAAGGCTAAAGAAGTTGGTTTTGATTGGGACGATGTATCTGATGCGATAAAAAAAATACAAGAAGAGTATTTAGAGGTATTAGAAGCTATAAAAATTGGAGATAATAATAAAATAGAGGAAGAGATAGGAGATTTAGTGTTTGCGGTAGTAAATGTAGCAAGATTTTGCAATATCAATCCTGAGATAGCCTTGACAAAAACCGTAGAAAAGTTTATAAAAAGATTTGAGTATATTGAACAAAAGGCTGATAAATTGGGTAAAAATTTAAAGGATATGACATTAGAAGAGATGGATGAAATTTGGAATGAATCAAAAAATACATAAATTTAGAGAAATTGTAGAAAAAATATAGTTTTAAAAGAAGGATTTTTAAAACTTATGAAGAATAACTTAATTAGCTAATATTATTTAAATAATTTAAATATGTGCATAAACTAAGGAGGGAAAAACTGTGAATAAGGCAGACTTAATTACATCAATCGCAGAAAAGAGTGGATTAACAAAGAAGGATGCAGAAAAGGCTCTAAAGGCATTTATGGAAAGTGTTGAAGAAGCTCTTACAAAGAACGATAAGGTTCAACTAATTGGATTTGGAACTTTCGAAGTAAAAGAAAGAGCTGAAAGAAAGGGAAGAAATCCAAAGACTTTAGAAGAAATAGTTATCCCAGCATCAAAGGTTCCTGTATTTAAGGCAGGAAAAGAATTAAAGGATAAAGTTAATAAGTAATTATAAAAAAATCAGGTCGCGTACCTGATTTTTTTATAACGTATATATATTATAATAAGAGGGATGATAAAATGAGACTTGATAAATTTTTAAAGGTTTCGAGAATAATAAAGAGAAGAACAGTTGCAAAGGAAGTTTGCGATACAGGTAGAGTATTAGTAAATGGGCGTGTAGCCAAACCAGGTACAAATGTCAAGGTTGGAGATATAATAGAAATACAATATGCCGCTAAAACCGTTAAAGCAGAAGTTTTATTAGAAAAAGAGCATGTAACCAAGGATGAAGCAAAAGATATGTATAGAATACTTCAAGGAGAAGAGATAGAATAAATTTCTATCTCAGATTGTTGATAAACCGAATTGTTAAATAAAATCTGAAATAGCCCCATGAAAGGATTTTATTAGGCTCTTTCATGAGCTTTAGCAATTCTTGCTTTTCGGCTTTGAAAAAAGTCCGTAATTCGGCACAGGACGTGCCGAGCCGAGCGGCCATCAGGAGGATGGCATCGCGAGGGTAGGACTTTTTCAAACAAAGAAAAGCTTAGAATTGCTTGGCGAAATGAACGAATGCCCAAGAAATCCTTCATGGGGCTAATCAATATATGACTTTTTCAACAGCCTGAGATAGAATAAATTTCTATCTCTTTTTTTATTAATAATTATTATCCACATTCTGTGGATAAGTATGTGGATAAAATGTGGGAATTATGTGGGTTAGTGTTGATAAATTGGAGTTATATTATTGTTAGTATGTGAATATTATTTATATGAGGGTGGAGGGATGATTATGGAAAATAATAAAATAGTTAAAAATCAAAATCATAACTTAAATATGATAAATAGACAAAAGCTTGATATTACTGGGGTAGTAAATGTTATTAACTTCAATGAAGAACAGATTAATTTAAGTACAATTATGGGACAGATGATAATTAAAGGTAAAAATATGAAGATAAATAGGTTAAATGTGGACAATGGGGATATGTGTATAGAGGGGGAGATTATAGGTATTAATTATTTAAACAAACAATCTAACAATAGTGAAAGTATATTTAAGAAGCTCTTTAAGTAAGCTAATGGGTGATTAAATGACTTTGCCAATAGGTGTTCAAATAAAATATTTTGTTTCTACAGTCGCTGTTGGTTTTTTAATAGGCATTTTTTATGATATATATAGATTATCAAGACAGGATAAATTTAAAAGAAATATTCTATCCTCTATATCTGATTTTTTATTTTGGATTTTAATGAGCATAGTTGCATTTATTTTTATGTTAAAGACTAATAATCTAAATTTGAGGTATTATACCTTTTTGGGCATATTGTTTGGATATATGGTTTATAGTATGTGTATAAGTAAATATTTATATAATGTTTTAAATATATTACTTTATGTTATAATTAAATTGTTGAGAATTTTATTTAGGATTATTTTGTATCCCTTTAGGCTTATTTTTTTATTACTTAAAAATCTAATATATTCAATATTAAATTTTAGAAGGAAAAATTAAGTCTTTGAAGAATTAATACAAAAGAAAAAAGAATGTGGGGGATAGCTATGAAGAAAAAGAAGAAAAAAGTATTACTACGTATCTTGGTATTTTTGTTTTTTGGATTAGTTATGGTAAAGCAACAAATTATAATATTTAGATTAAACAAAGATATTAAAGCATACAATGAGGTTTTAAATAAAGTTAAAACTCAAAACTTAGAGCTTAAAGAGGAGTTGAAAATTAGTGAAAGAGCTGATTATATAGAACGTCTTGCGAGGCAAAAACTAAGGTTAATAAAGCCTGGTGAGATATTGTTTATTGATAAGAATAAAAAGAATAACTAAGTTGACGTCCATAATTTATTTTTATATAATATAAGATATGATTAAATTTAAGGAGGAATTTTTTCGTCATGACCCTACAAGTAGGAAACATTTTAGAGGGCAAAGTTGTGAACATTACAAATTTTGGTGCTTTTGTTGAAGTTTCAGGAAAGACAGGTTTAGTCCACATTTCTGAGGTTTCAGACACCTATGTAAAGGACATTAGAAAGCATCTTAAGGAACAAGACAAGGTTAAGGTAAAGGTTATTGCAATTGATGAGAATGGAAAGATAAGTCTTTCTATTAGGCAGGCACTTCCTAAGAAATCCTTAAGACCAGCAGAGATTGATTGGGATGCAGAAAAAAGAAGAGCTGCTAATCTTTCCTTTGAAGAAAGACTTGCAAAATTCCTAAAGGAAAGTGAGGAGAGATTCCAGGACTTAAAGAAAAGTCAAGATTCAAAAAGAAGTGGCGGATATTCAAGAAGGTAAATATACAAGGTATTTTGCTTAAGCAAAATACCTTTAAATTTTTTTTAGGGGATAGGGATTTAGGTGTTGACAAAGACAAAAAAACCTGTATAATAAAAAGAGTCAGCAGGACAGAGGCGATAAAAAAATAAAAAATAAAAACAAAAAAACTGTTGACATAATAAAAAAGATAATATATAATAATAAATGTCGCAGGGCGATGAAGAAAAAATGAATATGCCGGAGTGGCGGAACAGGCAGACGCACAGGACTTAAAATCCTGCGGTTTGAATAAAACCGTACCGGTTCGACCCCGGTCTCCGGCACCACTAACATCGCGGGGTGGAGCAGCTAGGTAGCTCGTCGGGCTCATAACCCGAAGGTCGGAGGTTCAAATCCTCCCCCCGCAACCAACATGGCGGCGTAGCTCAGTTGGCCAGAGCATTCGGTTCATACCCGAAGTGTCAGCGGTTCGAATCCGTTCGCCGCCACCATTAAGGGGCGAGTAGTTTAACTACTCGCTTTTATTTTTGTATTAATTTATATGAGAAGGTGATGTTGTGGACAATAAGGAAATGACCGATCTTCAACAAGAGCTTTTGAAGGCTATACCATATTTAAAAGGTTGGACAAAACAGAATGACCATTATGACAAGTTAAGCAATTTTATATATAACACAACTAATTTTGTAGATATCATAGAAAAATCAAATTTAAATAAATTACCAATTAGTTATGTATGTCATAGATGGTATAATTATCATACATCTAAAGTAACTGAAAAAATATTCGAGAAATATGGATGCATTAGAGAGAAAAATTTAAAGCATAAGGAAATAGATATTTATTTTAAGCAAATTCCTTATGATATTAAATTGACAGTATTACCATTAAAATATAAAGGCAATACAGATTTTAAAAATAAGAAGGGTAGAGATGATTTAATTATTTGGTATTATAAAAATCAGTCTCAGGAAGGTAGAAAGCATTTAGCTAATAGATTATTTGTAGTGTGTAAATCAAAAAATAATAATTACGAAGATAGCTTAAAGCTAAAATGCAATTTTATTTTAATTGAAAAAGCGGTATTTGAGTTTATAAAATATTACTCTAACAGACAACTTAATACGGTTAGTTTTGTGCATGAAGGAAAAATTAAAATTGTATACTCGGATATAATAATAGTTGAAAACTAAATTATACCAAGCATTGGACGGTGGTGAAATAATGAACTATATAGGCTCAAAATATTCATTAATAGATTTTATTATAAATTCGATAGAATCTGTTGTAGGTAATAATACAAATGTTAAAGTATTTGCAGATTTATTTGCTGGTACAGGAATTGTTGGAGCAACTTTCAAGAAGAGAGGATATAAAGTGATATCTAATGATATACAGTACTATAGTTATGTGCTGAATAAACATTATATAGAAAATAATCAATATTTTAATGTAGAAAGATTTTATTATTTGAATGACATAGAAGGTGTAGAGGGTTTTATATTTAATAATTATTGTGCTGGTTCTGGGTCTGGAAGAAATTATTTCACAGATGAGAATGGCAAAAAATGTGATGCTATTCGTCAAGAAATTGAGGAATTGAGATTAAATGAAAAAATAAGCGAAAATGAATATTATTTTTTATTAGCTAGTTTAATTGAATCAATAGATAAATATGCAAATACAGCATCGGTTTATGGTGCTTTCTTAAAACATATAAAAAAGTCTGCACAAAAAACATTTGAATTAGAGTTTTTACCTACAATAAAAGGTGAAAATGTAGGTATAGTTTATAATAAGGATGTAAATGAGCTAATAAGGGAAATAGAAGGTGATATACTTTATTTAGATCCACCTTACAATACAAGACAGTATTCTGCAAATTATCATTTATTAGAAACTATTGCAAGATATGATAACCCTATTATAGTTGGTAAGACTGGATTAAGAAAAGATGATAACTTAAAAAGTAAATACTGCTCCAAGAGAACAGTTGAAAAAGTTTTTGAAGATTTAATAGCAAATGCAAAATTTAAATATATATTTTTAAGCTATAACAATGAAGGATTGATGTCCTTGGAAACAATAAAAGCTATTATGGGAAAATATGGTGAATACAAATTATTTACTAAAGAAAATTATAAACGATTTAGAGCAGATAAAAAAGACAATAGAAACCACAAAGCTGATTCTACAATTGAATATTTACATTGTCTAATAAAATAAATTTTTTAAACTAAGGAATAATAAAATTATACAGCACATTTAAGATTAAAATTATCTTAAATGTGCTGTATGTTTAATTATATAAGTTTTTTTTCTAATAAACTTAGTATTCCTTTCATATTAAATCTAAATTTAAAACAGTCTCTATTATTATGAACTTGGAATTCTCCTATACTGATTCCACAATATTTTACTGTACAACTTTCATTCCAGGATGTTAACGTTTGAGTGAATTCAAATTTTTCTTTTTTCCACTTTGGAGCATTAATAAATTTACTCAAAACTATGAAAGAAGGATTAGTGTTAATACAACCTGACTTTTTTATAATATCAAAAAAGTGTATAAGGTAATCACATTCAAACATATTTTTCCAATATTCTTTCATAACCAAGTCTATTTTATTAATAGAGATTTCTTTAAACAAATGCCTTTTCATGTTTAAATCTGTAGGGATGTTGTTTCCAACGATGTCTTTGAAATATTTAAAGTATGTCTCACTTGTAGGTTGTCCAATTTTTTGTGGTGCTACTTTTCCAATAGACTTTTGATTAGTTTTAACTGATAATGTTTTGCCGTTTTGTAATATAAAATCTATAGGGCTTTGATCTTCAGCTATGTGTTTTTCAGGTTTAGGCAATTTGTAATCATTAAATGCTTTCTCAACGATTGGTTTAAGAATTTCGACAATAATTTTATTACCTCTTTTTCGATAATTATCATCTATGTGTACATTAAATACATCGGCTATGGCAATTTCTGCGGAAATGCCAATGACTTCATTATTTAATTCCATTTTTAACACCTCCAAATAACAATAAATAAATTATAAAAACGTATGTAATTATTAATTCTTCATAAAAGTTTATTTTCCTTTAAATTTAATCAAAATCTGTTGAATAAAAGGGTCGAATGTTTTTTCACATTATGTTTTTTTAAAATAAACTGTCGGAAACTTTTTGTAGTACATCTGTAATAATGACAAACATTTCTGCATATATTTGGTATAATAACCCTACAATTTGAAATTGGGGGGGTTATTATGTATAGAGATGACATACTACCATATAGGAGAGTTGCTGATAATAAGGTTCGTAAAAAAATAAGTATTGATTTATTTTCTTTTAGGCATTTGCTATTGCTTTTAAGTGCTCTATTAGTAAGTAGAGTGGTTATGTTAAAGGCACTTATGCCCTTTGGGGTAGCTTTTTTAGTGGCAGCATATTCTATCTTAAATAGGTTTGAAACATTTTTGGTGTCTATATTTGTTGCTTTAGGCTATGTACTCTCTTTTCAAAATTATTTATCTTATTCTCACGTAGTAACAGTCTTGGCACTTATGATTTTTATTCCTTTTTTATCAGAAAATAAGAAGATATATAAGTTTGCTATATTGGCATTTATTATAAATATCTTAGTAAATATAGCGTTTAGATTTTATGTTAATTTAGATATATTACCCTATGACATAATAGTATCTATTTTCGAATCCTTTATAATGGTATCAAGTGCATATATTTTTAGTTATGGTATTCCGTTGTATTTCAATAAACAATCAAGGAAGCTCTTTTCAAAAGAAGAAATTATATGTTTTATACTTGCACTATCACTTGTAGTATCAGGGCTATGGGATATTAATATATACGGTTTTTCTTTAAAAAATGTTATATCTATGTTGGTTGTAATATGTTTTGGGTATAGTGAAGGGGCAAGTATGGGAGCAGCTGTAGGAGTTACAATGGGTGTCGTCTCTGGTATTTCAGATCCATCTATGGCGGTTAACCTTGGAATATTTGGTTTTAGTGGACTTATTGCTGGTGTTTTTAAGGATTACAATAAATTTATAGTTGCAGTTTCGTTTGTTATTGCAACAGCTATGCTTTCCTTTTATAGTTTAGGCAGCATAACTTTGAATAATGTTTTTTTAGAGGCTATGATTGCTTCATCAATTTTTATGATAATGCCAACAAAAAAATTTAAAAAACTTACTTCTTCTTTAGATGGAGATAAAAAGATAATAGAACTTCAAAAGTCATATATAGAAAAAGTTAAAGGACTTATGGAAATTAGGCTGTCTTCTATGTCAAGTACATTATATGATATATCGTCAATCTTGCAGGAGAACATAGAAAATGAACTATCAAAAAAGCAGGAGATAAATAGCCTTGTTGAAAAAATTGCAGATAGAGTATGTGCAAATTGTGATTGTAAGAGTATTTGTTGGGGTAAAGAATTATACTATACATATGATTCCATTGTTGAGATGTTAAGACTCATAGAAAAGAAGGGTATGTTATCAGTAATGGAAATGCCAGAGAGTATGAGAAGAAAATGTATAAGACCAACAGAAATAATGAAGCAGTCTATTCATCTTTTAGAGATAATGAGGTTAAATAATAGATGGAGAAAAAAATTAATAAACTCTCGTATGATTTTATCAGAACAAATTAAAGGTATATCAAGCATCATTGAGTCAATGGTTAAAGAAACCTCAAATTCTATTGTTTTTAGAAATGATGTTGAGGAGGAAATAGCTGTTGAGCTTGATAAAGCTGGTTTAGAGTTTGATAACATAGTAGCTTTGAAAAATGGTAGAGAAAAATATGAGATAACCTTCTATAGAAAACCTTGTAGAGGAAAAAACTTGTGCGTTAAGGAGTTTGAAAGGGCAGTTTCAAGGGCACTTGGTATGAAGATGGTTGTAGATGGTTCGGGTTGTAGAATAGATGAAAATAAAACTATGTGTCAGTTTAGACTAATAGAGGCTGAAAGCTTTAGTTTAGTTACGGCAGTTGCTAAAGCCTCAAAGGAAAAGGTTTCTGGTGATACATATTATTTTGGCAATATAGGAGAAGGGCGATATATGATTGCATTAAGTGATGGAATGGGAAGTGGAAGGGCAGCTAATATGGAAAGTAACACTACTATTGCTCTTTTAGAAAAACTTATGGAGGCGGGATTTGAAAGGAATACAGCAATAAAGGCAATAAATTCGGTTTTAGTTTTGAGATCCTGTGATGAAAGCTTTGCAACTGTTGATATGGGGCTTATTGACTTGTATAGTGGTATAGGTGAATTTATTAAAATAGGTGCAGCACCAACTTTTATAAAATCAGGAAGAGAGGTTGAGGTAATAAAGAGCTCTGCACTTCCTGTTGGTATATTAGATGATATAGATATTGAAAGCCACATAGTTGAATTTAGAAGTGGTGATATGATTGTTATGGTAAGTGATGGAGTGGTTGATTGCAATGATGAGCTAAAGGAAAAATGGATTATTAAGGCACTTAAGGAGTTTGATAGTGGAAATCCAAAGGATGTTGCGGATTATTTATTAAATAAAGCTAAAGAATTTTATGGCAATAATATAAAGGATGATATGACTGTAATTGTGTCAAAGATATGGAAGATTAGTTAATTATAGAATGAATTTTTGGGTGCCGTGAACTTAGATTTTATAATTGTTCACGGCCTTTATATTTTTAATTTATGTGCCTTCTTGCTGAATTTATTATTTAAAGTTATTATATATATATCTTTAGAATAGATGGAAGTGGTGAAATATGAAGGAGAAGGTTTTATCTTACATAAAAGAAAATAGGTTGATTGAACCTAATGACAAAATAGTAGTTGGTTTATCTGGAGGTCCAGATTCTGTTTGTTTATTGCACATTTTATGTTCCTTGAAGGAAGAGTTAAATATAACTGTCTATTCAGCCCACGTAAATCATATGATAAGAGGAGAAGAAGCTTTAAGGGATGAGGAGTATTCAAAGAAGCTATCGGAAAAATTAAATGTAGAACATTTTAGTACAAGGGTTAAGGTAGAAGAGTTTGCAAAGGAAAATAAGATGACATCTGAGGAGGCAGGCCGATATATACGATATAAATTTTTTGATGAAGTATTAAGTAAAGTTGGTGCAAATAAAATAGCTCTTGCCCATAATATGAACGATAATGCAGAGACTATTATTATGAACTTAATAAGAGGAACTGGAACTTTAGGGCTTATTGGAATACCAAATAAAAGGGATGAAAAATATATAAGACCTATACTTTGTTTGACAAGGGATGAAATAGAAAAATACTGCCAAGAGAATGGATTAAATCCGCAGATAGATAGTACTAATAAAGAAAGTATATACACAAGGAATAAAGTAAGATTAGAACTTATACCATATATAAAGGACAATTTTAATCCCAACATAGTTGAAAATTTAAACAGGCTCTCTCAAATAATTAAGAGTGATGAGGATTTTTTACAAAGTTATGTAGAGGATATATTAAATAATAATTATATTAATAGTCGTTTTAGTATCGAGAGTTTTAATAAACAGCATATATCTATAAAAAGAAGAATAATAAGAAAAATGATTGAAATGGTATATGGAAGTATAAGTGGAATAGAGCAAAGACATATAGATGATTGCATAAATTTAATACTAAAGGGCGAAACGGGGAAATATGTTGTATTGCCCCACGGTATTGTTTGTAAAATAGAATATCAAAACTTTTTAATTGATACTATAAAGGATGATAGTATTGAATATGAATACAAAATTAAAATACCAGGGATTACCTATATACCTGAATTGAATGCAAAAATTTATACAAATATATTAGAAAATTTAAATAATATTAACCATAATACATTTATAAAATATTTTGATTATGATAAAATAGGAAATGATATAACTGTAAGGAACCGAAAAGCTGGAGACTATATTATCTTAAGTGGAATAGGTGGAAAGAAAAAAATAAAGGACTTTTTTATAGATAAAAAGGTTCCAAGGGATAAGAGGCATACCATACCACTTATAGCAAAGGGGTCTGAAATAATCTGGATAATAGGTATGCGTGAAAACAGTCTATATCGCATAGATGATAAAACCAAAAAGATTCTTGAAATAAGATTTGAAAGAGGTGCAGGGAATGAATAAGGATTTAAAGAAAATACTAATAAATGAAGAAGAAATTAAAAAAAGAGTTTGTGAACTTGCAGAGGATATTATGAGGGATTTTAAGGATGAAGAACTTTTTTTTATAGGTGTATTAAAGGGTTCTGTTGTATTTGTTGCTGATTTGATGAGATGTATTAAAAATGACGTAACAATGGATTTTATGGCAGTATCAAGTTATGGTTTATCATCTCAAACCTCAGGTGTAGTTAGAATTTTAAAGGACTTAGATTTTGATATAGAAGGCAAAAATGTTGTGATAGTTGAAGATATAATTGATACAGGAACAACTTTAAAATATCTATATGAATACTTAAAAAAGAGAAACCCTAAGGAATTAAAGATATGTTGTCTTTTAGATAAACCTGAAAGAAGAAAGGTTGATATAAAGGCTGATTATATAGGCTTTACAATACCAGATGAGTTTGTTGTAGGATATGGACTTGATTATGCAGAAAGGTTTAGGAACTTACCATATATTGCTGTTGTTAAGGAGGAAGTCTATGCAAACAAATAATTGTATATATTATAATATTATGATAAAATTAAAAAATATAAGTTGCTAATTTGAGAGGGGGGCTTAAGTTGAAGAATTCATTTCTAAAAAGTGCAAGTGATTGGATACTTATTATATTAGCTTTTTTTGTAGCAGTAACTTATTTTGGCAATCCAACGACAAAAAAGGAGCAGTTCACATATACAAAGCTTGATACTGCCATAAGTGAAGGAAAGGTTAAAAAGATTATAGTTGACGTAGATACAGGCGAAGCATCAGGTGAACTTTTAGATAAGACACAATTTAAGGTTAATATAAACTCAGCTGAAAAATTACAAGAAAAGGTTGATGAGTATAATAAAACTCATTCTACAAAAATAGATTTGGAATTTATACCTCCAACTAAATTTCCAGTTTGGGTATCAGCAATACCAAATATATTAATGCTTATTATGCTTGGTGTTGTATGGTTTATATTTATTCAACAATCACAGGGAGGCGGCGGCAAAGGAGTAATGAACTTTGGAAAAAGCCGAGCAAAGCTTGTTAATAATGATAAGAAGAAGGTAACATTTAATGATGTTGCGGGAGCTGACGAAGAAAAGCAGGAACTTGAAGAAGTGGTTGATTTCTTAAAACAGCCAAGAAAATATATAGAGCTTGGTGCAAGAATTCCAAAGGGTGTGTTACTAGTAGGTCCTCCAGGAACAGGTAAAACACTTCTTGCAAAGGCAGTTGCAGGTGAAGCAGGAGTACCTTTCTTTAGTATAAGTGGTTCAGACTTTGTTGAAATGTTTGTTGGTGTTGGTGCATCAAGAGTAAGAGACCTATTTGATACTGCAAAGAAAAATGCTCCTTGCATAGTGTTTATAGATGAAATTGATGCTGTTGGTAGACAAAGAGGTGCAGGTCTTGGTGGTGGACACGATGAAAGAGAACAAACTCTAAATCAACTCCTTGTTGAAATGGATGGGTTTGGAACAAATGAAGGAATAATTGTAATTGCAGCAACAAATAGACCAGATATATTAGACCCAGCATTACTTAGACCTGGTAGATTTGATAGACAAATAGTTGTAAATGCTCCAGATGTAAAGGGTAGAGAAGAAATATTAAAGGTTCACGCAAGAAATAAGCCTCTTGATGAAAATGTAGATTTAAAGATAATAGCAAAGAGAACTCCAGGTTTTTCTGGTGCAGACCTTGAGAACTTGATGAATGAAGCGGCGTTATTAACAGTTAGAAAAAATAAAAAGTTAATTGGAATGGAAGAATTAGAAGAGGCTATAACAAGAGTTATCGCAGGACCAGAAAAAAAGAGCAGAGTAATGAGCGAAAAGGAAAGAAGACTTACGGCTTATCACGAAGCAGGTCACGCTGTAGTTATGAAGCTTTTACCAAATGCAGCACCTGTTCATCAAATAAGTATAATACCAAGAGGAAGAGCAGGAGGATATACACTTGCACTTCCAGAAGAGGATAAACACTATGCTTCAAAGACAGAATTAATAGAAGAAATTGTTGGATTACTTGGTGGAAGGGTTGCAGAAAAGCTTGTTTTAAATGATATAAGCACAGGTGCAAAAAATGATATTGAAAGAGCAACAAACATAGCAAGAAAGATGGTAACAGAATATGGAATGAGCGATGTTTTAGGTCCTATTGAATTTGGTTCAGGACACGAAGAGGTATTCTTAGGACGTGACTTTGCAAAATCAAGAAACTACAGTGAAGAAGTTGCAGCTTTAATTGATAAAGAAATTAAGAATATAATTCACGAAGCATACGAAAGAGCAGAAAATTTATTAAAGGAAAATATGAATAAGCTTCATAAAGTTGCTGAAGCACTACTTGAAAAAGAAAAACTTGAAGCTGATGAATTTGAATCAATTTTTAATGAAGCATAGGGGTGACTAAGGTGAAGGAGATTAAGGTTGGAAAGAAACATATAGTTGAAAGAATATCTGAATCTAAGGATTCTGCTATAAACTATGCAAGTGGAGGGGTGGATGTTTATTCTACTCCTGCTATGGTAGGGCTAATGGAGTGTGCAGCAAAGGAATGCTTAGATGAGTTTTTAGAGGAAGGTTATTCAACTGTTGGAATAAGTTTAAATATTAAGCATCTTGCTGCAACACCTATTGGTATGAAGGTTAGAGCAGAGGCTGAGATTGTTGCTGTAGAAGGTAAAAAGATTGTATTTAAAGTAGAAGCCTTTGATGAGGTTGAAAAAATCGGGGAAGGAACACACGAGAGATTTATAGTAGATATGAATAAGTTTTTAAATAAAGTAAATAGTAAATTAAAAAAGGAAGAGTAACTTTTACTCTTCCTTTTTTAATTATCCTTAGATACATAGTATGATTTAAAATTTTAAAAAATATGAAATTTTTATTGCAAAATATATTAAAATTTGAATAACAATGTGGTAAAATAAATAATAAATATATAATAGGGAGGGGAATGAGTTGAACTTAGGAGATAGGCTGCTTTTAGGAATAAATACTACAATTACAGCAATGCTAATAGTTTTTGTAGTTTTAATATTCCTTGGCTATGTGATTAAGATTATTTCACTATTTGTAGAAAAAATGAATTTAAACAGTCATAAAAGTGATGAGGTGGATAATAAGAGTGAGGCACCTGTTCTAAAGGATGAATTTATTGCAACACAAACAACAGGTAGTGTATGTGGAGAACTTAAGTTAGAAGCAGAACTAAATGATGAGGAAGCAGCAGCTATTTTAGCTGTAATAGCACACGAGTTAAGAAGGCCTTTAAATGAAGTCAAAATTAAAAGTATAAAATTAATAAATAGATGATGGGAGGATTTGTATGAAAAAGTATATAGTAACTATAAATGGTAAGAAATTCGAGGTTGAGGTTGAAGAAGTGTCAAAAAAGGAGCAAACAAGTGTGATAGAAGCAAAAAAGGAGACTGCTGTTTCATCCCACGACAAAGATGTAAAGGCACCAATGCCAGGTACAATTTTGGATGTTAAAGTAAAAGTTGGAGACAAGTTTAAAAAGGGAGATGTGCTTTTTATATTAGAGGCAATGAAGATGGAGAATGAAATAATGGCAGGAGAAGATGGAGTTATAACTGAAGTTTTAGTTAGCAAGGGAAATAGTGTATCTACTGATGAGATACTTGCAAAATATAAATAGTAGGGGGAAGTTATATGTTCTTGGATATGATGTTAAATGCATTTAAGGATATAATTAAGACATCTGGTTTTTTATATATGACGTGGGGTCAGTTTATAATGATTTTGGTTTCTTTGGTTTTAATCTATTTGGCAATTGTAAAACAATTTGAACCTTTATTATTACTTCCGATATCCTTTGGTATGCTTTTGGCAAACTTGCCTATAACAGGTATAATGGATGCACCAAAGGATGGACATATGGGTGGACTTCTTTGGTACCTTTATCAAGGAGTTGAAAAGGAAATTTATCCACCACTAATATTTTTAGGTGTTGGAGCTATGACGGATTTTGGACCACTTATTGCAAATCCGTCCAGCATAATACTTGGTGCGGCTGCTCAATTTGGTGTGTTTATGGCCTTTTTAGTAGCACTTTTATTAGGGTTTACTCCAGAGGAGGCGGCATCAATTGGTATTATTGGAGGAGCCGATGGCCCTACATCAATTTATTTAGCCTCTAAGCTTGCACCTCATAGATTGAGTGCTATTGCGGTTGCCTCATATTCATATATGGCACTTGTTCCTCTGATTCAACCACCTATAATGAAGTTGCTTACAACTAAAGAGGAAAGAATGGTAAAGATGGATCAGCTAAGAAAGGTTTCAAAGGCTGAGAAAATTATATTCCCAATAGTTGTTACTATATTGGTATCGCTTCTTTTACCGTCTGTTGCACCATTAATTGGAATGCTTATGCTTGGTAACCTATTTAGAGAAAGTGGAGTAGTAAATAGACTGTCCGATACGGCTCAAAATGCTATGATTAACATAATTACAATATTTTTAGGTGTTACAGTTGGGGCTACTGCAAATGCAAAGAGCTTTTTAAACTTTGAAACAATTGCAATCACTGCATTAGGACTTGTAGCCTTCTCCTTTAGTACAGCAGGTGGAGTTTTGCTTGGTAAGCTTATGTATAAAGTAACTAAGGGAAAGGTAAATCCACTTATAGGTTCTGCAGGAGTTTCAGCTGTTCCTATGGCAGCAAGGGTGTCTCAGGTTGTTGGACAAAAAGAGAATCCATCAAATTTTCTTCTAATGCACGCTATGGGGCCTAATGTTGCAGGAGTTATAGGTACTGCTGTTGCAGCAGGTGTACTTCTCACTCTATTTGGAAGATAAGAGGTCTAAGGACCTCTTATTTTTGTTGAATTTTATAAAATAAGTTGCTACAATGTAAATGATGTGTTAAATATGAGTAAGGAGTGCGTAAATATGTTATTAGTTTTTGATGTAGGTAATACTAATATAGTATTAGGTGTTTATCAAGACAAAAAGCTTGTTATCGATTGGAGAATAGCAACTACCACACAAAGAACTGCTGATGAATATGGGATTGTTGTGATAAATCTATTTGAAAAGGCTGGGTTAGACTATAAAGATATAGACGCAGTAGTTGTTTCTTCTGTTGTTCCAAATATTATGTATTCTTTAGAACATATGATAAGAAAATACTTTAAAGTAGAACCACTTGTAGTTGGACCAGGAATAAAAACAGGTATAAACATAAAATATGATAATCCAAAGGAAGTTGGAGCAGATAGAATAGTAAATGCTGTTGCTGCTCACGATATATATAAAAGACCTTTAATAATAGTTGACTTTGGAACTGCAACAACATTCTGTGCTGTTGGCAAAAATGGAGATTATTATGGTGGTGCAATAACACCAGGAATAAAGATTGCAAGCGATGCACTCTTTGAAAGAGCAGCTAAACTCCCAAGAATAGAACTTATTAAACCTCCTACAGTTATATGTAAAAATACTGTACAAAGTATGCAGTCAGGTATTATATATGGATATGCTGGACTTGTAGACAATATTGTTACAAAGATGAAGGAGGAGATGAGGGAGCTAAAGGAGGAAACACCTTATGTAGTTGCAACGGGAGGGCTTGCGAAATTAATTGCAACTGAAAGTAAAACAATCGATGAGATAAATCCATATCTAACATTAGAGGGATTGAGAATAATATACGAAAAGAACAGGTGATTATATGAACATAGGAAATTTTGTTCCAGAAAACAATGTTTTTTTAGCACCAATGGCTGGAGTGACAGATAAGGCATTTAGAGTTCTATGCAAAGAATATGGTGCTGGACTTGTTTATACAGAGATGGTAAGTTCAAAGGGTTTATATTATGGAAGTCAAAGAACAGAGTTTATGTTAGACATTGATAGCAGGGAAGCACCAGCAGTTGTTCAGATATTTGGTTCAGACGCTGATATAATGGGGTTTATGGCAGAAAAAATAAGTGAAAAAGAAGAAGTAGCATTTATAGATATAAATATGGGATGTCCTGCACCTAAGATAGTGAAGAATAAAGAGGGTTCGTACCTTATGAAGGAACCAGAACTTGCTAAGAGGATTGTAAAAAAAGTTGTTGAAAAATCTAAAAAACCCGTCACTGTTAAAATACGAAAAGGTTGGGATGAAAACAGTGTAAATGCAGTGGAATTTGCTAAAATGCTTGAGGATTGTGGAGTTAGTGCTATTGCTATACACGGAAGAACAAGAAGCCAAATGTATGAGGGAAAGGCAGATTGGGATATAATAAAAAAAGTTAAAGAGAGTGTTAACATACCGGTTATAGGCAATGGAGACGTGGTGACTTGTCAAGATGCAAAAAGATTATTAGAGCATACAAACTGTGATGCTATAATGATTGGACGTGGGGCATTAGGCAATCCGTGGATATTTAAAAAGGTTGTTACCTATCTTAAGGAGGGTATAATTTTAGATGATCCAAATCCTCAAGAAAAGATTGAACTTGCAATAAGACATCTTGAGATGATGTATGAGTTTAAAGGACAACGTGGTGTAATAGAGATGAGAAAACACATTGCTTGGTATTTAAAGGGTTTAAAGAATGCGACGGTAATTAGGGATATGGTTAATAGGATTGAAGCTAAAGAGGAGATTATTAAGCTTCTTGAGAGTTACAAGGGGACTATATAAATTATAGTCCTTTTTTATATTGAAATGTAATGTTAAAAGGTATAAAATGTAATTGAGCACAAATTGTGCACCAGGAGGTATGATATGGATTTTGTAAGAATAGGTGATAAAACAATTAGTGTTTCAAGAATAAATAAAAAAATTGAAGAAATAATAGAACTTAGGGGGAAAGGGTACTCTCAACAGGAGGTTGCAAAAATACTTGATGTTGATAGAAGTTTTATATCAAGGCTTGAGAGCATTGGAGAAGTTCGTAAGGGAGGAGATATAGCCGTTATTGGCTTCCCTATAAAAAACAAAGAAGAAATTTCAGAGGTTTTAAAGGCTTTTAATGTTGAGTACATACTTCTTATGAATGAAGAGGAAAGGCAGAATTTTATAAAAAAACAGGGTGGTAAAGAACTTCTTGAAAGTGTACTTAAGATAATATCAGATGTTAGAAAATATAAACATTGTATTATTATTGGTTCTAATGTTAGAACAAAAATCCTATCAAAGTTATTAGATAGTCACGTATATACAATAGAAATTGGTGATTCACCCTTAAAAAATGATATATATGTTGAGCCGCAAAAGGTTTTAGACATTATAAAAACAATAATAGAATAGGGGGATATTTATGAAAAAAGTTGTTTCTGTAAGTTTGGGAGCATCTTCAAGAAATCATACAGCTGAGGTTGAGCTTCTTGGTGAAAAATTTATAGTTCAAAGAATAGGAACTGATGGGGATAAACAAAAGGCTATAGAACTTATAAGTGAATTAGACGGTGAAGTTGATGCCTTTGGTATGGGGGGAATAGATTTATATTTATATAATGCAAGCAAAAGGTATGTAATTAAAGATGCAATACCTATGATGGAGGCTGCAAAAAAAACTCCAATTGTTGATGGCTCAGGCCTAAAAAATACTTTAGAGAGAAGGGTAATAAAATACATAAATGAAAATGTTTTTTCGCTAAAAGATAAAAAGGTACTTATGGTTAGTGCTACTGATAGATTTGGTATGGCAGATGCACTTCATAAATACGGTGCAGATATAACCTTTGGAGATGTGATTTTTGCACTTAATATACCTATACCTATAAGAAGCTATAGAGTTTTCCAAACAGCAGCAGACATTATTCTTCCTATTGCTTGTAGAATGCCCTTTGAAAAATTGTACCCAACAGGAAAAGAACAGGAAGTTAATGTTGAAAAATTTGAAAAGTACTTCAACGAAGCTGAAATAATAGCTGGAGATTTTCTGTTCATTAAAAAATATATGCCTAAGGATTTAAGAGAAAAGGTTATTATAACTAATACTGTTACAAAGGAAGATGTGGAAGAATTAAGGAAAAGAGGAGCATATATGTTGATTACGACAACACCTGAATTTAAAGGAAGATCCTTTGGTACAAATGTTTTAGAGGCAGTATTGGTTACATTGATAAATAAACCTCAGAATGAAATAACAAGTGATGATTATAACTTAATGCTTGATAAATTAGGTTTTAAACCAAGGGTTGTAGTTTTAAAACAAGATGTAGCTAAGCAGGAAATAGCAGAATAAATTATGAAAATTTTGAATTTGAGACATAATGCCTAACAGAAGTTTCGCAGATTAAAAAATAAATAGGGCGTAGCCCCTTGATATGTAATGGTTTAGATGAATAATAATTGAAATATGTAAATTCCGATTTTTACTGGAAAAAATTTAGGGTTTAAAAATGAAAACATCCTTTCTATAATGAATTTTGCTACAAACCCAATAGAAAGGATGTTTTGAGATGAACAAGCGTTATTTAAAACAAATGCTCACCTACTTCTCTAAGGTATACCATCTTGGAGAAAAAATCAAGGGGTTAAAAGATGGAAGAATAAATCCTCAAATTGAAACTTCAACTATTTCATTTATAG
>NZ_FQVG01000020.1 GCF_900129265.1 Caloramator proteoclasticus DSM 10124
CATCTTTTAACCCCTTGATTTTTTCTCCAAGATGGTATACCTTAGAGAAGTAGGTGAGCATTTGTTTTAAATAACGCTTGTTCATCTCAAAACATCCTTTCTATTAGGTTTGTAGCAAAATTCATTATAGAAAGGATGTTTTCATTTTTAAACCCTAAATTTTTTCCAGTAAAAATCGGAATTTACATATTTCAATTATTATTCATCTAAACCATTACATATCAAGGGGCTACGCCCTATTTATTTTTTAATCTGCGAAACTTCTGATTTACCTATATAAAATAGAATGGTTGTTTAGAGTAGTTCTTCATAACTTCAATATTATCAAAATTGCTTGTTAGCAATGTATATATATCTTCAATAAACACTTGCTCAAGTCCAAAATGTGTTGCATCCAACACAACGATGTCATTTTCGATAGCATCGATTGCAATATGATGTTTTACATCACCAGTTAGAATTAAATCACATCCTTTAGACTTTGCAACATTAATTAGGTCGCTACCCGATCCCCCTATAACAGCAACTTTATTAATTTTTTTATTTTTGTCACCGATTAATGTAATCATTTTTAGATTAAATATTTTTTTTACTTGCATAGCAAAATCTTTAGCAGAAAGTGGAATATCTAAATATCCTATTCTTCCTAATCCTTGAGGGAGAGTATTTTCAAGCTTTATAATATCAAATGCTGGTTCTTCATAGGGATGATTTTTAACTAAAGTATTTATAACAGTGTTTAAATTTGAGGCAGTTACAATAGTTTCAATTTTAATTTCTTCAACTCTTTGTAATTTATTTATTTGGCCAATAAATGGGTTAGTTCCATTTAATGGTCTAAATGTACCTTCACCTAAAACATTAAAAGAACATTTATCGTATTTACCAATACAACCTGCCCCTGCATTAAACAATGCTTCCTTTAGTTCTTCTGCATATTTTGTAGGAACATATGTTATAATTTTATATAATTTTTCTTTATTTGTTTCTTCAAGTACAGACACATTTTTTAAATTTAGTTTTTTTGATATGACATCATTCATACCATCATTAGCTATATCATAATTAGTATGAAGTGCATAAACATTTATATCATTTTTTATTAAGTCGTATATCATCGTTGCAAAACTACTTTTTTTATTTAAATTTTTAATTGGCTTAAATATTAATGGGTGGTGACTTATAATTAGATTTACTTTATTTTCAATTGCTTCCTTTATAACCTCTTTGGTAATGTCTACCGTTACTAAAATTTTATTTATTTTGTTATTTTCATCGCCAACTAATAAACCAACATTATCATACTCTTCTGCATATTTTTTGGGATAACGTTCCTCAATAAAATTTATCAAATCTTTTAATATTACAGACATTTTTTCAACTCCTTAAAACTATTTATTAAATTTTCAACTTCTTTATATTTATTATAATGTAAATTAATATCTAATCCCATTAAAATTTTTTCAAAATGTATTATTTTGTCATCTATATAATTTAAAGTTTCTTTACTTTTTTTCATTGTATTTACCGGACCTACAAAAAATTCTGCTTGTAAATTGTATTTATTTTTTTTACCATAAGTAACCTTTAATATATGATAATACTTATTTTCATCTTTAATAATATCCTCATCAATAATATAAAAGTTCTCATTATAAAGTTCTTGCCTTAGAACCTCGGGATATTGTACTGGTTGTAGAATTAGGTAGTTTGAATTTTTAGCCACATCTATATCGTTTTTAATAATATCAGCAATTAAATTTCCTCCCATTCCTGCAATAACAATGGTTTCTGCTTCCTCTTCTTTTAAGGTTGTAAGACCAGGACCTATTCTTAAATCTATTTTATCAAGCAAACCATATCTCTTTATGTTTTTTAAAGCAACATCAATAGGTCCTTTTTTTATGTCACTTGCAATTGCTCTTTCACATTTTTCTTCT
The DNA here is from genome assembly GCF_900129265.1 of Caloramator proteoclasticus DSM 10124. Taxonomy (GTDB): domain Bacteria; phylum Bacillota; class Clostridia; order Clostridiales; family Caloramatoraceae; genus Thermobrachium; species Thermobrachium proteoclasticum. The sequence continues at coordinate 1,941 of NZ_FQVG01000020.1, forward strand.
AATATAGCCTTTATTGGTATGTATCCGTGGTCTGTACCTATATCAGCCAAACATTTTGATTTATCTATCATATTAAATACAGCTTCTAATCTATTAGACAATAACAATTTCTTCACTCCTTTAAAAATAAAAGGCCTACTTCTGTAAGCCTATTAATCTAAATAATCCTTTAATTTTTTGCTTCTACTTGGATGTCTCAATTTTCTTAGAGCCTTTGCTTCAATTTGTCTAATTCTTTCTCTTGTAACCTTAAACTCCTTACCTACTTCCTCTAATGTTCTTGCTCTACCATCATCTAATCCAAATCTTAATCTTAGAACTTTTTCCTCCCTTGGAGTAAGTGTATCTAATACATCCATTAATTGTTCTCTAAGCATAGTATATGCTGCTGCTTCTGCTGGTGCAGGTGCATCATCATCAGGTATAAAATCTCCAAGATGACTATCTTCCTCTTCACCGATAGGAGTTTCAAGAGATATTGGTTCCTGAGCTATTTTCAGTATCTCTCTTACTTTGTCAACTTCCATATCCATTTCTTTTGCAATTTCTTCTGCTGATGGTTCTCTTCCTAACTCCTGGAGAAGTTGTCTTGAAACTCTTATTAATTTATTTATTGTTTCTACCATATGAACAGGTATTCTAATTGTTCTTGCTTGATCTGCTATAGCTCTTGTTATAGCCTGTCTTATCCACCACGTTGCATAAGTTGAAAATTTATAACCTTTTCTATAATCAAATTTTTCAACTGCCTTAAGGAGACCTAAATTACCTTCCTGAATTAAATCAAGAAATAACATACCTCTCCCTACATATCTTTTTGCTATACTTACAACAAGTCTTAAATTTGCTTCTGCAAGTTTTTTCTTTGCTTCTTGATCCCCTTTTTCTATTTTTTTAGCAAGCTCAATTTCTTCATCAGCTGAAAGTAATGGAACTTTACCAATTTCCTTTAAATACATTCTAACAGGGTCATCAATACTTATTCCTTCTGGAATTGATAAATCAAGGTCTTCTTCTAAAAGTTGTTCTGGGTTAAAATCATCCATATCCTCAAGAACTTCAATACCCATTGATTCTAATATTTCGTATATTTTGTCAATCTGTTCAGATGATAAATCAACATCACCTAATGTTTCCATTATCTCCTTGTATGTTAAAAACCCAGCCTTTTTACCCCTTTCAATTAATTCTTTAACTATTGACATCTTAGCGCCTTTTGATTGATTTTCTTCTGCCTTTTTATCTTGTTTCTTTTGCTTTGATGCTTCTTTTTTCAAAAGTATACCTCCCTTCACAGGCACTATATTTGGTCTAATTCCTTTTGAAGTTCTATTAGATGTTGCATTAGTTGTACAGATTTATGTATGTCATTTTCTAATTCACATTTTTTAATTTGACTTTTTAAATTATTAATTTTTTGTTCTAATGAAAAACGCTTAACAGTTTTAATAGAATCATTTAACAATTTTGCTATATCATCTTCAGTACCTATTGAATATGAAAAAACCCTTGCTATATCCTCTATTTTTTCTTGTTCTTGATATTTATTTAAAAAATAATTTTTATCTATTTCTTCACCCTTAGGTATTTTTGTTAAAACTTCAAGGGCCAGTTCTCTGTATACTTCAGTCAAAAATTCTTCAGGCTTTATAGTCGTAAAAACTTTTTCATAAAATGATGGATAGTTTAAAAGTATAGATAGTATGTATGCTTCTGCTTTTTTATTAGCTGGTATTAAATTGTAAATATTTCCTTTAATATTATTCCTTATATTTGAATTATTATTCTTACTTGTTATATTTGTTCTATTTTTATTAACTTTATCAATAATAACATTTAAGGAAATTCCTGTTTCTTCTGATAGTTTTTCTGAGTAATGCTGAACTAACACTTCATCTTTTAACTTAGAAATTACATCAACAACTTCATTAACATATTTAACCTTATCAAACTGATTTTTAATATTCTTTCCTTCTTTTGCTTTTAATATCCTATAATCAGTAATAAATAATGCATCTTTTATTAATTTTTTAAACTCATCTATTCCATTATTCTTAACAAACTCATCAGGATCTTTACCACTTGGAACAATAATTACCTTTACATTTAATCCAGCTGATTCTAAAATTTCAATTCCTCTTAATGTAGCAGCTTGACCAGCAGCATCAGAATCATAACATATATAAATATTATTTGTATACCTTTTTAATAACTTAGAATGATCCGTTGTTAAGGCGGTTCCTAAAGATGCAACAACATTATTTAATCCAAATTGATGAAGTTTAATACAATCCATATAACCTTCAACAACAATTATATTTTCTAAGTTTTTATTTTTTATTACATAATTTAAACCATATAAATTCTTACCTTTTTCAAAAACCAAGGTTTCAGATGTATTTAAATATTTTGGCTTGCTATCATCCAATACACGTCCTCCAAAGGCAATAACTCTGCCTTTAACATCAAAAATAGGAAACATTATTCTATTTCTAAATCTATCATATATACCCTTTTCTGATTTTACCAATAATCCAGCTAAAGACATTTCTTCTTCTGAATAACCCATATTCTTTAAATGTTTTATTAAAGCATCCCACTCATTTAAACTATAGCCTAATCCAAACCTATTAATTATTTTATTATCAATTCCTCTTGAATATAAATAATTTAATGCTATTTTTGATGATTTTAAATTATTATAGAAATATCTTGCTGCTTCAAGATTTATTTTATATAGTTTTTCCTTTAAATCTTTATTTTTATCTTTACTTCCATCAAAACTTACATCAATACCTGCTCGTTCTGCTAAATAAAGAAGAGCATCTTTATAATCATAATTTCTAATTTTCATTATAAAACCAATTGTATTGCCTGCTGCTCCACAACCAAAACAGTGAAAAAGCTGTTTGTCAGGAGATACACTTAATGATGGGCCTTTATCATTATGAAATGGACATACACCAACATAATTTCGTCCAACCTTTTTAAGCTGCACATATTCTGATATAACATCGACTATATCATTATATTCAATAATTTTATTAATTATATCTTCTGGTATTCTACCCATCTTATCACCTTTATATTTCTACAAAATTAGTTAAATTCCTCTTTTATAATTAAAAAATTTTAAAATTATTATCTTAGATATGACACAATTATATTTATTTCGACATCATATATATAAATCCTTCTTGTTTACAAAAAATTAAAATATTCTTCCCCAAGGCATTGGAACATATATATTAACAAATTCATTAATAGCATATCTGTCAGTCATACCTGCTATGAAATCGCAAACAACCCTCTCTTCTCCCCACACATCTATTTTATTTTTAAATTCATTCGGCAGTTTATGTATATTATTTATATAATAATAATACAAAGTTTCAAGCATTTTAACTGCTTTTTCCTCTTCTGTTTTTGCCTTAGAACCGATGTATACATTTTTGAACATAAATTCTCTAAGTTCCCACGTTGCTTGACCAATTTCTCCTGTTAAAGAAATCTCTCCAAATTTTAACGCATAATTAATTACTGAAGTAATCATAGTATTGATTCTATCTGAATGCCCCTTACCTAAAACTTTTATACATTCTTTTGGCAAATCGTCAAAGGATAAAATACCTGCTCTAATTGCATCATCAATGTCGTGGTTTATATATGCAATTTTATCTGCTAACTTTACAACCTTTCCCTCATTAGTATCTGCAATTAAATCACCTGAATGACACAGTATGCCATTTCTAACTTCGTATGTTAAATTCAAACCTGTTCCTCTCTCTAAGAAATCAACAACACGTAAGCTTTGTTCATAATGTTTAAAACCATTTTTAGATATTTTATCAAGCACCTTTTCTCCCGTGTGACCAAAAGGCGTATGACCAAGGTCATGGCCTAATGCTATTGCCTCCGTTAGATCTTCATTAAGACGCAATGCTCTTGAAATTGTTCTTGCAATTTGAGAAACTTCTAATGTATGTGTTAAGCGTGTTCTATAATGGTCGCCTTCAGGAGCAATAAATACTTGTGTTTTATGTTTTAATCTTCTAAATGCCTTAGAATGTATAATTCTGTCCCTATCTCTTTGAAAATCGGTTCTTATGCTACATTTTTCTTCGGGTTTTAACCGTCCCATTGTATCTTTAGATTTAGTAGCTAAAGGAGAAAGTATTTTTTCTTCTAATAATTCATACTGCTCACGTATATTCATAATAATCACCACAATATTTTAATCTATTAATTTATAATATACAACAAAAATTTTCATTTACCTTCTAAATTTGATAATTTATTTTTTTCTAACAATTTTATTATTATAGATATAATACTTATTTATTCTAATATTTACATAAAAAACATATAATTTTAATGATAAAAGAGGTGATATCATATGGAATATAATATTATTGAAGCATCAAGAAAAGATTATTCGAAGGAAGAAATAAAATACATACTAAGTCATTTTAATTGTAATGCAATGAAAATCGAGAATATTAAAGCAAAAGATACAGATAAAGCTCGGGCAGTTTATAAAATCTATTCAAATACAGGTAATAAATGCTTAAAAAAAACTTATCACGATGAGCCTACTCTTTTATTTATATACTCAATAATAGAATGGTTAAATATATTTAATATAAAGTGTCCCAGATTTTTAAAAACTAATACAGGTATTCCTTATTTAAATTATAGGGGTGATTATTTTATATTAATGGATTGGATAGAAGGACGTAAGTGTGATTATGATAATATAGATGACGTGTTAAATGCCTCTTGTTATTTAGCTAAAATTCATTTAGTAACAAGAAATTTTAAAAGTATAAATGGAAGTAGAATTATATACGGTGACAATGGAATATATGATAGTTATTCAAAGCATTTTTCACAGTTACTAAATACATCAAACAAAGCCTTCTATTATAAGGATGATTTTTCTAAGTTATTTATTGATAATGCAGATTACTACATAGAATGTGCTAAAGAATCACTATATCTATTATCACAAATAGATTTTAATAGTAAAGAGTTGGAGAAATCTATTTGCCATTATGATTATGTCAATAAAAATATCATTTTTAACTCAGACATTAATATTATTGATTTTGATAAGTCAAAATATGATTATTCAATAAATGATTTTTATGTATTCATAAAAAGAATTTTAAAAAGGAAAAGTACATGTTGGGATTTTAATTTATTTAAACAAGCTGTAGAATATTATGAAAAAAATCGTTCTATTAATTATTTAGAATTTAAATTACTATTGGCACAATTGATGTTTCCAAATAAGATATGGAAGATAACACGGGATTATTATAAAAATATTCATCATTGCAATAAAAAAGCCTTTTACAAAATATTAAAAGATACAATCTCACAAAAAGAATACCATAAACAATTTATAGCTAATGCAATTGAATTTTTCAATCAAAAATATTAAGGGGCTGTGAATCAGCCCCTTATATTATTAGTTTCTTGGATTTTTAACTTGAGCTTGTGCTGCAGCTAATCTTGCAATTGGAACTCTAAATGGTGAACATGATACATAGTTTAGACCAACATTGTGGCAGAATTCAACTGAAGATGGTTCACCACCATGTTCTCCGCATATACCAAGTTTAATATCTGGTCTAGTTTGCTTACCTAACTCACAAGCCATTTTTACAAGCTTACCTACACCTGTTTGATCGAGCTTTTGGAATGGATCATACTCAAATATTTTCTTATCATAGTAGTCTTTCAAGAATTTACCTGCATCGTCTCTTGAGAAACCAAAAGTCATTTGTGTTAAATCATTAGTACCAAATGAGAAGAATTCAGCTTCCTTTGCAATTTCATCTGCAGTTAAAGCAGCTCTTGGAATTTCAATCATAGTACCAACTTTATATTCTAATTCTATATTGGAATTCCTTATTATTTCATCTGCTACCTTAACTATTATATCTTTAACATATTTTAATTCTTTTACTTCACCTACAAGTGGTATCATTATTTCTGGTACAATATTATAACCTAATCTCTTTTTAACATCTATAGCAGCCTCAATAATTGCTCTTGTTTGCATTTCAGCAATTTCTGGGTATGTAACTGCTAATCTACAACCTCTATGACCAAGCATTGGATTAAATTCCTTTAAGCTATCAACAGTTGCCTTTAATTCTTCATAGGAAATTCCCATTGTATTTGCAAGTTCTCTAATATCTTCATCTTCCTGAGGTAAGAATTCATGTAATGGTGGATCTAACAATCTAATAGTAACAGGTCTATCTTGCATTTCTTCATATATACCAATAAAATCTTGCCTTTGCATTGGTAGTAACTTATCTAATGCTTTTCTTCTTTGTTCCTCTGTCTTTGCAACTATCATCTCTCTAACAGCTGGTATTCTATCTTCATCAAAGAACATATGTTCTGTTCTACAAAGACCAATGCCTTCAGCACCAAATTTAACAGCTTGTGCAGCATCCCTTGGAGTATCAGCATTTGTTCTAACCTTAAGTTTTCTTATACTATCAGCCCATTCCATAAAAGTACCAAAATATCCTGATATTTCTGGTTCTACTGTCTTAATTTTTTGACCATAAACCTTTCCTGTGCTTCCATCTATTGATATATAATCTCCTTCTTTTATAACAATGTCCTGTACTGTAAAATATTTTCCTTCTTCATTTATCTTTATTTCACCACAACCTGCAACACAGCACTTACCCATTCCTCTTGCAACAACAGCAGCGTGTGATGTCATACCTCCTCTTGCAGTTAAAATACCTTCAGCTGCAACCATACCTTCGATGTCTTCTGGTGAAGTTTCGGTTCTAACTAAAATTACCCTCTCACCTTGCTGTCTTTTTAATTTTGCTTCTTCAGCAGTAAAATAGACTTTTCCACAAGCTGCACCTGGTGATGCTGGTAAGCCCTTTGCTATTTCCTTAGCATTCTTTAATTCATTCTGATCAAACATTGGATGTAATAATTGATCAAGCTGTTTTGGTTCAACCTTAAGGATTGCCTCCTCTTTTGTTATTAAACCTTCTTCAACCATTTCAACAGCAATTCTTAGAGCGGCTTGAGCTGTTCTCTTTCCATTTCTTGTTTGTAGGAAGTAAAGCTTACCTTGTTCTATTGTAAATTCCATATCCTGCATATCTTTGTAGTGTTTTTCAAGTATATTTGCTATTCTAATAAATTCATCATAGCAATCTGGCATTACTTCTTTTAATGTTTCTATGCTTTGTGGTGTTCTTATACCTGCAACAACATCTTCACCTTGTGCATTCATTAGGAATTCTCCAAATATTTTGTTTTCACCTGTAGATGGATTTCTTGTAAATGCAACACCTGTACCTGATGTTTCACCCATATTACCAAAGACCATCATTTGTACATTAACAGCTGTTCCCCAATCTCCTGGTATATCATTTAATTTTCTATATACTATAGCTCTTGGATTATTCCAAGAACGGAATACTGCCTTTACCGCTTCTAATAATTGTACTTTTGGATCCTTTGGAAATTCTTCTCCCTTTTCTTTTCTATATAGTTCCTTATATCTTCTAACAACTTCTTTTAAATTTTCAGCAGTCAAATCAGTATCATATTTTGCATTATTTTCTTCTTTAACTTCATCTAAAATATTTTCAAATAAGTTCTTATCTATTTGCATTACAACATCACTAAACATTTGAATAAATCTTCTATAACTGTCATATGCAAATCTTTCATTATTTGTTAGCTTAGATAGGCCTTCTACAGTTTCATCGTTTAATCCTAAGTTTAATATAGTATCCATCATTCCAGGCATTGATGCTCTTGCTCCTGATCTTACTGATACAAGTAATGGATTTGATGGATCACCAAACTTTTTACCTGTAATATCCTCTAATTTCTTTAAGTGTTCAAAAATTTGTTCTACAATATCTTCCCCTACTACCTGACCATCTTCATAATACCTCGTACAAGCCTCTGTTGTTACAGTAAAGCCTTGTGGTACAGGTAAACCGATGTTTGTCATTTCAGCCAGATTTGCACCTTTACCTCCCAATAAATTCTTCATACTTGCGTTACCTTCACTAAAAAGGTAAACATACTTTTTTTGACTCATGTTGATAACCCCCTGTCTTTGTTGCTTTATATTAATTAAATTTGTACCAAACCCTATGGGACAAATTATGTCCCGCATCCTTATGAAAACCCCTTTATCTTCCTTCCCCTAATCTAACAAAAAGCTTAGTTATATTTGTTTTAGATACTTTTCCTGTGATTTTATATAATTCCTTACCATCTTCTTGTATAACCTTTTCTACAACCGGTAAACTATCTACTTCGTGTTCAATTATTTTCTTTGCTGCATCAAATGCAAGATCATCATCTGTAACTGTTATTATGTTAGGCATTCTTGTCATAATTATTCCAACAGGAACTTTATGCATATCTGAATTTCCCATTGCTATTTTTAAGAAATCCTTTCTTGAAACTGCCCCTGTTAGATAACCATTATTAACAATAAAAATTGTACCTGCGTCATTTAAGAACAATTGAACAATTGCATCATATATTGTTGTATCTTCTGTTACAATTGCTGGTTTAGATTTTATCTCTGACACTTTTATATCTTTTATTGCCTCAAAAATTAAGCTATTATTGCTTCTTTTTGAATATAAATAACCTACTTTAGGTCTAGCCTCAAGAATACCTGTCATTGTTAGAATTGCTAAATCTGGTCTTAGTGCTGCCCTTGTAACATTTAACATTTCAGCAAGCTTTTCACTTGTTATTGGTTGATTTTTTTTCACTAATTCAATTATTTCTTCTTGTCTTTTTGTTAGTTTAATAGTAATCACCCTCTCTGCATTTATTATGCATAAATACATCTAATATTATATATTATTATATAAATGCAGAGAAATAATTACAATATATTTTATATAAAAACAACAAATTGTAATAATTTTTTGTACATTTTTTATTTTATTTAATTTCTGGTATTTATGTATATTTAATCTTTTATGTATATTTTATCACTATTTCTAAATTTTGCAATAGTATATAATGTCAAAAAATTTGAATAAGTCAGAATTAACTGACTTATTCCTTCTTTTTATTTAATTCCTTCGCAAATTCCTCTATTTTTTCCTCTACATCTGACTTTAAATTTGTTGTATTTTCCTTTATATCACTGACTTTTTCTTGTATAGTACCCTTAACTTCGTCATATTTTTCTTTAATAATATCATTAATTATTTCAACATTTCCATTTGGTCTTTCTATTTCAAGTGAAACCTTTGTTGCAATTGCAGCGATAGCACCGATTACTAAAAGATATGGATTGAGTAATGATAATGCACCTGCTGCAACTCCAGCATTCACTGGTATATCAACTAAAACCCTTGAATCCTTTTTAACTTTTATTCTTGTTACATTACCTTTTTTAATTATTTCTTTTATTGTTTCAGTTAATTCATTACTTACTTCTACAACATTTTGTGTAAATGTTTTTTGCTTTGATTCTAATTCAATTAGAGCATCAATTAAATTACCATTGTTTTTTTGTAATATTTCTTTTGCTTCTGAATAACTAACATTTGCACGTTGTCTTAGTATATCAATTTTCTCTAATGTAATTTCTTCCATACAACCATCTCCTAAAAAATATTTTTTATAAATTCAACTGTATTTAGTTTTATTGATAAGTGGTAGTTAATGTACTTATCTAAAATATCATCTATTAAATTTAATGTTCCTTTATCATAATATATTTTACCCAATTCTTCTAATTTTATATTCCTTATTTGTATTAATAATTCTATTACTTTTTTATTAAGCTTATTCCCTTTTTCAGTATTGCAATTATTGCATATAAGTCCGCCTTCAATAATATTGAAATATGCTTCATCTAATGTTTTTCTACCACATTTAATACATTTTAAGACTTGAGGAGTATATCCAAGTAAAGAAATTAATTTAAAATCAAATGTCACTTTTAGGAGATAGTTATCAACATTACCATCTTCTAATATGTATAGAGTTTTTAATAAAAGTGCCAATATATAAACATTTTTATTTTCACTTTCAATTGATTTATCAATGAATTCTAAAAAATATGTTCCTATCATCAATTTTTTATAGTCATTTAAAAGTGTCTGAAATGAATTATTGAGACTACCTGAACTTAATACATACATATCCTTACTTTTACTTAATAAAAATTCCCCAAAACAAAACTGTTGAGTTAAATGAAGTTGCTTACTTTTTGTTCTTCTTGCCCCATTACATAAGACATCGATTTTTCCAAATTTATCCGAAAAAATAGTGATGATTTTGTCATAATCACTATAGTTCCGTGTCTTTAGAACAACTCCTTGAACTTTGTGTATTGACAAAACCATCACTCCTTTTTTTTATTTATATCCCAAACTCTTTAGTATAGAATCACTGTCTCTCCAATCCTTCTTAACCTTTACCCATAATTCTAAATATACACTAGATCCTAAAAACCTTTCTATTTCTATTCTTGCACTCTGACCTATTTTTTTGAGCATTTGTCCACCCTTACCTATTATTATAGCCTTATGTGAATCTTTTTCGCAATAGATTGTTGCGTTGATATTAATACAATTTTTATCTTTATCCTCCTTCATAGTAACTATTTCTACTGCAGTACCATGGGGTACTTCTTCTTGTAAGTTGTGTAAAAGTTTTTCTCTTATTATTTCCGCTACAACAAATCTTTCAGGTTGATCTGTAATCATATCATCTGGGAAATATTTTGGACCATAGGGTAAGTTATTAACAATAACTTTAATAAGTTCATCTATATTTTTTTGTTTAAGAGCTGATATAGGCACAACTTCATCAAAAGCAAAATAGTTATAATATGTATCAATTGTCTTTGCTATCTTTTCTTTACTAACAGTATCAACCTTATTTATAACTAAAATTTTTCTTGAATTTGAATTTTTTATTTGATCAATTATATACTTATCACCAATATTAAGTTCCTCTTCAGGAGTTGTTACAAAAACTACTACGTCAACTTGTGATAAAGTGCTTTGTGCAACTTTAACCATATATTCCCCTAATTTATGCTTAGGTTTGTGTAAACCTGGTGTATCCATAAAAACTATTTGGTAATTGTCTTTAGTTAAAATTGCTTGTATTGTATTTCTTGTTGTTTGGGGCTTGTTAGAAGTAATAAGTAGTTTTTCTCCCATTATAGAATTAATTAAAGTTGATTTACCAACATTAGGTCTGCCAACTATTGTAACATAACCTGACTTAAAATCATTATTCATTTAAATTGCTCCTTTCAATATCATCACTTGTAAAAGCAAATGGAAGTAATTCAGTAATTTTATAAACTTTATATTCTCCATTTTTATTAGAACAAATAACCTCAATGTCTCTACTAAATTCTATAATCACTTGTCGGCATATTCCACAAGGATATGTATAATTTGAACTATCGCTAATAATAGCAATCTTTTCAAAATTTTTGTATCCTTCAGATACAGCCTTGAAAATTGCAGTTCTTTCTGCACAATTAGTTGCTCCAAAGGTAGCATTTTCAATATTACAACCAGTAAAAACCTTACCATCAGATGTTAGTAATGCTGCACCAACTCTAAATTTAGAATGTGGAACATAAGCCTTTTCCATTGCTTGTTTTGCTATTTCAACTAGGTTTTTATACTCCATTATTATTCCCCCTCCATTTTTACTGTAGGAATTATTATTATATATAATTTTATGAAAAATTCAATAGTTTTATCAAAAAAAATGTAATTTTATATAAACCTGCAATATAAAAGGGCATTACCCTTATGATAACAATTTAAATATAAAAATTGTTATCAATATTCCAAGCAATGCCCCAACAATAGTTTCATAAAGCGAATGTATTTTACCTTCTACTCTACTTTGAGCAACAAGAAAAGCTAAAAAATATACTAATGTGATAATAAGTAAATCCTGAATAAATAATGATATTGCTGTTGCTGCTGCAAAGGCAAGTGCACTATGACCACTTGGCATACCTCCTTTTAGGGGAGTGCCTTCTCCATATATTGCCTTAATTATAACAGTTGCTATTATAACTAATATTAAGCAAATAAATACTACAGTAATATCAGACTGTTTGATTTTAAATAGAACAGTATTTGATATTGGTTTTAACCTATCAAAAAATAATAAATAGCCAACAATAACAGCATTTATAGCTGATATCAAAACTGCTCCTGCTGCAACGTTTTTTGCTATTTTGGCTAATGGATGATAATAATTAGCAGTTACATCTATTGTAGCTTCAATAGCTGTATTAATCATCTCCAACACAATAACTAATGTTATTGTAAAAAACAAAATTAGTATTTCAAGTTTAGAAAAGTCAAAAAACAGGCTTAAAAACAGTACAAGTATTGCTGCTATAAGATGTATTTTCATATTTCTTTGAGTTTTTATTGCATATATAATTCCTTCAATAGCATAGTTAAAACTGTCGGATATTTTTTTTAACTTCATATTTTCACCTTACCTTGCAAGACCTATATTATTTAATATCTCCTCTTCTTTTTGTCTCATTATTATCCTATCATTTTCTTCTTCGTGATCATATCCTAATAAATGCAGCATACTATGTACAACTAAAAAGGCCAATTCACGTTCAAAGGAATGACCATATTCGACTGATTGTTCCTTTGCTTTTTCCAATGATATAATCATATCTCCTAATACAACAGCTCCACTTTCAGGATTTATATCCTCTATGTCCACCTCAATTTCACCGTCTTCATAATATCCATCATCAAAATCTAACATTGGAAAAGATAAAACGTCCGTTTCTTTATCTATTCCTCTAAATTGTTTATTAATTTCTTTTATTTCATTATTATCAGTTATTATTATGCTTAATTCATAGGGTTTATTAAAATTTTCGTATTTAATAGTGCCTTCTACAGCTTTACTAATCAATTTTTTCATTTCCTCTGTAAAATCAATTTTATTTTGTCTATTATCAATTTCAATCATTTTTATCCTCCTTTGTTGTATCTGGATATTCTATTCTTGTATGAAATATTCCTAATAAAACCTTTATAAACACTTCTTTTATTTTTTCTATATCTTTGAAGGTTAATGGAGATTCGCTTAATTGATTATCAAATAGTTTTTCATTAATTATTTTTTCAACCATAGTTTTTATATCATCAACTGTAGGACTATTTAATGATCTTACTGCTGCTTCAACACTATCTGCAAGCATTATTATTGCTGATTCCTTTGAATTAGGTTTAGGCCCTTCATATCTAAAATTATCCTCTATAATATTTTCTCCTTCATTCAATGCCTGTACATAAAAATATTTTACGAGAGTCGTTCCATGATGTTGCATTATTATATCCTGAATAATATTTGGTAATTTGTATTTTTGAGCAAGCTCTAAACCATCACGAATATGTGAAGTTATAATTGATACACTTAATTTTGGTGTAACTTTGTCATGGGGATTATCATTAGTTATTTGATTTTCTTTGAAGAAATATGGTCTTTTAATTTTACCAATATCATGATAATATGCACCTACTCTTGCAAGTAATGAATTTGCTCCAATTTCATTTGCAGCTGCTTCTGCTAAGTTACCAACTAATATACTATGGTGATAGGTACCCGGTGCTTCAAATAATAATTTTTTTAAAAGTATTTGATTTGGATTTGAAAGTTCTAATAATTTTATTGGTGTTAAAATGTTAAATACCTGTTCAAAGATTGGTAAAACACCTATTGCAAAAATTGATGAAACAATTGAATTTAAAAAAACAAAAATACTGCTGTATACAGCCTGTGTATATATTGTGTTGTTTAATATATTTATAGCATATACTATTAAAAAGTTTATTATTCCTACATATAGTCCACTTAATAAAATATTATTTCTTTCTTGAACCTTTGAAGTAAAAAATGTACCTAAGATACAACTCATAACATACATAATACAAACATTAATATTAAAGTTTGTAAGTATTATAACTATTAGTGTATTAATAAGTGATATAATCAAACCTGTTTTCGAACCAAATATCAAAGTAGACAATATTGGTAAAAAGCTTGCAGGAATAAAGTAAACTGAAATAATTTTAAAAGCAAATGTTAAAATTGCTGTAATTATAAGTAATATACAAGTAATAACATAAAAACTTAAATTTGAATAAACATTACCTTCATTTTTAACTAAAAATACTAATAAAATAAGAGTTGATAAAATTAGTATGGTTACACCCAAAATTAAAATAAAGTCATTTTTTCTGTTTTGAGATAATATACCTGCTTTGGACATCAAATTTAAATGATGTTCATTAATAACTTCTCCTTTTAGAACTATATTTTGATTTTTCTTTATAACTACTGGTTCTATTTGTCTTCTTATTTGCTGTTTTAATTCTTCAGTTTTCTCATAGTCATAGAACATATTAGGCTTTATCGATGCTACCCCTATTGAATTTGCTAAGTCCTTTAAATTTTTATTTAATGTTGAAGACTTTATATAAAAATCAAGGTCTTGCTGTGCTTTTTTAATGTCGTCTAAATTGTTTTCCCTAATATCTAAAGATAGGACTTTAATCAAAACATCATTTAGAAATTTATCTAAAGCGTCTAATTCTTGTTCGTTTAATTTCAATAATGATTTAATATCTTCATCACTTAAACTTATCATAACTAAATTCTTTATATTTTCAATTTTAGTAGTCTCATTAACATTTTGTTCTTTTTGATATTTAACATTCTCAATTATCTTATTTATATCTTCAATTGACTTTTTTGCAATATTTAAATCTTTATTGTATTTAGGCAAAACTTCACTTAATGCTTTATCTATCTTTTCTTGCGTTGCCTCTTCGTCTTCAAAATCCCTTGGAGCTTTTATATCAATTGGTGCAATATCTCCAATTTGTAATGAATATTTTTTAGGAATAACAGTAAAAAAGCTAATTATAAATAATACTATAAAAGTAATTATAAATACTATTATTTTCTTTAATTTTTCACTTATTAAATCTTCAATAATTTTACTTTTGTAATTCATATAATCACCTATTTTCATTTTCTTCTTCAAATTTGTTGTATGCTTTTATTATTTCTGAAACCAACTTATGTCTTACTACATCTTTATCACTGAAATAAATAAAATCAATACCTGGAATATTTTTTAATATTTTTGTTACCTGTTTTAAACCTGATACTTTACCTTGTCCTAAATCTATTTGTGTTAAATCTCCTGTTACAACTATTCTTGAGCCATATCCAAAACGAGTTAAAAACATTTTCATTTGCTCTGGTGTAGTATTTTGTGCTTCATCCAATATTATAAAACAATCGTCAAGTGTTCTTCCTCTCATATAAGCAAGAGGTGCAACTTCTATAATGCCTGATTCCATATATTTGTTAAAGTTTTCTACTCCTAAAATATCAAACAATGCATCATATAGTGGTCTTAAATATGGATTAATTTTTTCTTGTAAATCTCCTGGTAAAAAACCTAATCTTTCACCAGCCTCTACAGCCGGTCTTGTAAGAACTATTCTATTTACCTTCTTATCTCTTAAAAATTTTACTGCCATAGCAATTGCAAGATATGTTTTCCCAGTACCCGCAGGACCTATTCCAAAAACTATATCATTTTTACGTATTGAATCAATATAGGTCTTTTGTCCTAAAGTTTTACATTTTACAGGCTTACCCTTTGCTGTTGTTATTATTACATCATCTAAAATATTTTCAATTTTCTCTTCACTATCTTCTAAAACAAGACTTATTATATAGTTAACTGTTTGCTTATTTATTATTTCATTTCTTTTTGCTATTTCAAGCAACTTTAAAATTGTTTTTGTAGCTAAATCTACTTGTCCTACACCCGTTATTTTTATTTCATTATCTCTATTAATAATGAAAACATTAAAGCATTGCTCAATAATTTTAATATTTTCGTCAAACTTACCAAATAGATTAACTAATTGTTCCAAATTATCAATTAATATTTTTGATTCTTTTTGCATTATTAACCTCCTAACTATCTATGCTGTTCATAAGATATATTTTCTTCAGTTATAATAAGTAATCTAACTTTTACTTTATTTTTTTCTATTATTTTATCATACTTTTTATCTAAAATAGTAGCATCTTTTGGAATCTGTTTTTTTATTTCTTGTTCTGCTTTATTTGTAGCTATCTCAATCGCTTCATCTATAGAATAATTAACCTTAGTAACTTTTAATTCATATATTTTTTCTTCAACTTTTTCTATTGGTATATTATATCCTAATAAATTAATCTTAGTTCTATTTTCTATTTTATCATAATTTTCAAATTTAGCATCATTTTTATTTATGTATACCTTTTTTCCATTTATAATCATATATTCATTTTTTATATAATTACCTGTACGCTCTGACTTATTGTATACTAACTCCTGTTCTTCAAATATTTCATACCAAATTTTAGCATAAACATTCCCTAATGAATGTATAGTTTTTACATATTCCTTTGAGTTATCATCTCTATTAGTTCTAAAAATATCACCAGTAATTAAAATCTGACCCTTTTTAACGTATTCACCAGATTTTATTAGTGGAGTACCTCTATAGCAAAATATTTTTGTTACAACACCATCTTTCTTAGCAATAATATCAACAGGACTTTCAGTATCTACAATTTCAGGCGGCAAAGTTCTTTCTACTACTTCAACATTTAATTTTACACCATCAATAGATAAACTAATTAAAGATATTTGCTTTATTTCGTTTACAATATTACTTTCAATCTGTTTTAAATCTAATTTATTTTTCATTACACCAATTTTTATACCATTTTTATATAGAGCTTTTACAATTTCATCATTAGATATATTTTTATTTCCCCTAATATCAATAATCCAAATTAAATTTGATAAATAATACAAAATAAATATAAAAACTATAATACCTAAAATAAAAAGTTTTCTTCTTAATACTTTATATACATAAAATCCTAATCCTTTTTTTTGTACAATCTTTATTTTTGATTTTGTATTTTTTGCCACCTTTTTAATTTTTTTAAAGTCATCTGAAGAAATCTTAAACTGTGCAGTTATTAAATCTTTTCTTTTTATATCCCATAACTTTATCCCGTTATTGTATGCTAAATTTATAAACTTTTCAATACAAAAGGAATTCAATTCAACAATTAAATATCCATCTAAAAACTCTTGATCCCTTCCCATATACCCCTCCAGCTAAATACTGATAAATTCAAGATTTTTAATCTTGCCTGTCAATACTACAGTTTCAGGATTAATTTCTTTAATTAAGAAATCCTTTCCTTCTATTTTTATAATACCAATACTGCTTTTTAAACGTACAATATCTGAACTATATTCAACTATACCTTTGTGATTTTCTATCTGCAATTCATCATTTCCCAATATTCTGATGTATGGCACATTCATAATTACTTCCTTAGGTAACTCAAGAGATTCGCTAATTTTTCTTTTCATCTTGTTTTTCATAAACCACCTGAAATATAATTGCTTAATTTAATAATATGCTAAAAAGTTTCATATTATTAAGATTAATATATAAAATTTAAGGGGTTAACCTAAGTTAACCCCTTTATATTATTGCAGATACTGCTTTACTATTTGATTTACTAACTTTCCATCTGCTCTTCCTTTTACTTTTGGCATTACAATTGCCATTACTTTTCCCATATCCTTGATTGAATTAGCTTGCACTTCATTCACGGCTTCTTTAACTATTTCAGATATTTCTTCTTCTGTTAATTGCTGAGGAAGGTACTCAAGCAAAATCTCTATTTCTTTACCAGTTTGTTCTACAAGATCCTGCCTGTTCCCTTTTTCAAACTCCTCAATGGAGTCTCTTCTCTGTTTAACCTCTTTATTTAAAACTTCAATTACTTGTTCATCTTCAAGTTTTGTTCCATCAACTTTTTCAGCTTGTAGTATAGCTGCTTTAGCCATATTTAGAACATTCGCTCTAAATCTGTCTTTATTTTTCATTGCAGCTTTCCAATCTTCTTGAATTCTTTCTTTGAGTGACATATTCACCCTTCTTTCATTACTTAAACTTTCTCTTTCTTGCAGCTTGAGACTTCTTCTTACGCTTTACACTTGGCTTTTCATAATGTTCTCTCTTTCTTATTTCAGAAAGAACACCTGCCATCGCACACTTCTTTTTAAATCTTCTTAGTGCGCTATCTAATGATTCGTTTTCGCCAACTCTGATTTCTGACACCTTTATCCCTCCCTCCGCTTAACATATTGCATACATTATTATGATGTACCGTGAATTAAGCACACAATCAAGGACACATTATATTATATATTATGAGTGTAAATATTGTCAATAAAATATAATAAATTTGTTAATTTTTGATTTAATATCATCAACCTGGTGGCCATTGAAAATCTCTTCCACCTATAAGATGAAAATGTATGTGTTTTACTGTCTGTCCTGCCTGCTCACCAGTATTAGTAACAAGTCTAAATCCTTCATTAGTTAAGTTCATTTGCTGTGCGATAATTTTGACTGCATTAAATATTTTGTTTAATATACTTCCATCTGTGTCAATTTCCAAGACTGATTCATAATGTTTTTTTGGTATAACTAATATATGTACAGGTGCAACTGGGTTTATGTCTTTAAATGCAATTACATATTCATCTTCATATACCTTAGAAGCTGGTATTTCACCATTCGCTATCTTACAAAATATACAATCCACTATCTCACCTCCCATAGACATATTATACCATTTCACCTACTAAAATGTCATTATTCATATCATTAATTTTTGTATTTATAATTTCTCCTTCGATATTATTTTTACTTTTTATTTCAACTTTTACATAGTTTCTTGTATAACCATAATATGAATCTTCTTTTTTCTCCTCTATTAAAACATCCACTATTTTCCCAATAAGTTTTTTATTAAATTCCTTTTCATATTTATCACTAAGTTCAATTAATAATTTACTTCTTCTTTCCTTTTCTTCATTATCAACTGTTTCCTTAAACTCTGCTGCCTTTGTTCCTTTCCTTGGACTATATTTAAAAACATGAAGTTTATTCAACTTAATTTCTTCTAAAAAATTATACGTCTTATTAAATTCCTCAATAGTTTCACCTGGAAATCCTACAATAACGTCAGTTGTTATTGAAACATCATTAAAATGCCTTCTTAAATTTAAAACTGCCTCTTTGTACTCATCAGTAGTATAGCGTCTATTCATTCTTTTTAATGTTTCATTACACCCGCTTTGAAGAGAAAGATGAAAATGTTCACACAATTTATTACAATTAGCAAGTCTTTTAATATTCTCTATGTTAAAAAATGATGGTTCCACAGAACCTATTCTTATTCTTTCTAACCCATTTACTTCATTTAATTTTTCTATAACATCAACTAAAGTTATATTACCAATGTCTTTTCCATAAGAAGCAACATGTATACCTGATAATATCACTTCTTTATATCCATTTTCTACAAGTCTATTTACTTCTTCTATTATAGTTTCAAACTTTTTACTTCTTACAGGTCCTCTTGCATATGGAATTAAACAATAAGAACAAAATCTGTCACAGCCATCTTGTATCTTTAAAAAGGCTCTTGTTTTGTCTTGATAATGGTCTATTTCCATTTCTTCAAATTCTCTTACTGTCATTATATTTTTCACTTTATTTAATTTTTTCTTAGATTGATTAAATTCATTGATATAATCTAATATTTTGCTTTTATTGTCAGTTCCAATTATTATATCAACATCATCTATTTTTGATACCTCATCTGGTGCAACTTGAGCATAACACCCAACAGCTATCACAATTGCATCTTTATTATTCTTTTTTGCTCTTCTAATCATCTGCCTTGATTTTTTATCACCAATACTTGTCACAGTACACGTATTTATTACATATACATCAGAATAATCTTCAAAATTTACAACCTCATATCCGTTTTTTTCAAATATTTCTGCCATAGCTTCTGTTTCATATTGATTAACCCTACATCCTAATGTATAGAATGCTACCTTTTTCATTTCATTCCTCCTATATCAGACAACTCGTATAATAAAATAGTACTTGCTACTAATCCTGCTGTTTCAGTCCTAAGTATTCTTGGTCCTAACGTAATTGGCTTAAAACCATTTTTTATGAATATATTTATTTCTTCCTCACTAAATCCACCTTCAGGCCCAATTATTACTGCAATATTTTTATAATCTCTACTCTCATTAAATAACTCCTTAAAACTTGTAGACTTTTCCTTTTCATATGGAACAACAATCAAATCAAACCTCTTTAATATATCTAATGCTTCTTCAAAACTTATTAAATTATTTACTGTTGGTATTATACCTCTATTTGATTGTTTAGCAGCTTCATACGCTATTCTATTCCATCTTTCTAACTTATTACTAATATCTTTTCCATCAGTTTTTACAACTACACGTTCTGTTATAATAGGATAAAATTCTTTAACTCCAATTTCAACACCCTTTTGTATAATAAGTTCCATTTTTTGAGCTTTAGGCAATCCTTGAAACAGTACTATATTTATATTAGATTCATTTCTATTTTTAAATTTCTCTTTAATTTGGCATATAACACTTTTTTTGTTTATTTCTACAATATCGCAAATATATTCATTTTCATTTCCATCACATATTTGAATAGAATCGCCGATTTTTAGTCTTAAAACTTTTGTAATGTGTTGTACATCGTCATTAGTTATGTTTATTTTATCATTTATGATATTATCTGTTTTGACAAAAAACTTGTGCATAATAACCTCCTTATTTTTTTGCTACAATTGCAACCCATTCTCCTTTATTGTTTTTATCTATTATTTCAAAACCATTTTGAATTAAAACTTTTTCAACTTCATCTTGTTTATCTTTTATTATTCCTGATGATATAAAAAGTCCATTATCCTTTATGTAATTTCCTACAAATGATGCTAAATATATTACTACATCAGCTATTATATTTGCTATAACAATATCTGCTGTTCCATCTACAACATCTACTAAGTTCCCGTGAAGAATCTTTACATTATTAACTTTATTGTATTCAACATTAATCTTAGCAGCATCTACTGCTACCTCATCTAAGTCAACACCTATTACTTCATCGGCACCTAATTTTGAAGCAACAATGGATAGTATTCCTGACCCAGTTCCTATGTCAAATACTCTATCTCCCTTTTTACAATACTTTTCTAAAAATTCAATGCACATCATTGTTGTTTCATGAGTTCCTGTTCCAAAGGCCATTCCAGGATCTAATTCTACAATTATTTCGCCTTCTTTTGGATTATAATCCTCCCATTTAGGTTTTATAATAATCGAATTTCCTATTTTTGTTGTTTTATAATACTTTTTCCACTCATTTGCCCAATCCTCTTCTTGCACCTTATTTCTTATAACTTTACCAATTCCTATATCAATTCCTAAATCTCTTAACTCTTTTAATTTCTCCTCTATAAAATTCAATATTTCTTCTATTTGTTCTTCTTTACTAAAATAAGCTTTAACAATAGCAGCATCCTTTCCATATTCAAATATATTATAATCAGCATAATCCCAAGTGAATGGTCCTGAAGGGCGTTCAGTTATATCATTAGGGTCTTCAATTGCAACCCCCTTAACATCAAGTCCATAAAAAATACCTGATACAGGTTCTACTGCTTCACTTTTAGTAACAACTTTAATTTCTATCCATTCTCCGTTCATAATCCTTCCTCCTTAGTTGATTTTACCGTTTTATTATATCATAATAATGTTTTATAACAATTGTATTTTATTAATTTTTATTATATGTAAAAAGGCATGTATTAAACATGCCTAACTAAACATATCCTTAACTTTATCAGCGAAAGTCTTCTTTTTATCTATATCCTCACCAAATTCTTCAGCTAATTTTTTTAACAATTCCCTCTGCTTTGAATTAATATTCTTTGGTATTTCTACCTTTATTTTAGCATACAAATCTCCTCTACCTGCACCACGTAACTTAGGTACACCTTTTCCCTTTAATTTAATAATTTCACCTGGTTGTGTACCTTCTGATAAAATGTGTTGAACATCTCCATCAAGTGTAGGGATTTTGATTTCTCCTCCTAATATAGCCTTTATAAAGGATACAGGAACTTCACAGAATATATCTGTTCCTCTTCTCTCAAATTTTGGATGTGGTTTAACTCTAATATTTATATATAAATCCCCTGGCATTCCACCTCTTATTCCAGGCTCACCTTGACCTCTTAATGGAATAGTATTACCATTGTCAACACCAGCTGGTATATTTATACTTATAATTTTTTTCTTTCTTACTCTACCTTTTCCTCCACAATTTGTACACGGCGTATCAATCACCTTACCTTCACCGTGACATTTGTCACAAGTTGTAACACTTACAAAGCTTCCAAATGGAGTATTTTTTTGAACCTTTACTTGTCCTGTACCATGACACTTATCACAAGTTTTTGGTGATGTACCAGGTTTAGCACCTGTACCATGGCAAACATCACAATCTTCATTTCTATATATCTCTATATCTTTTTTAACACCAAATACTGCCTCTTCAAATGTAAGTTCTAAATTATATTCTAAATCAGCTCCTCTTTTTGGACCAGTCCTTTCTCTTCTTTGTCCAAACATACCACCGAAAATATCTCCTAAATCGTCAAATATATCAGAGAAGCCTCCAAATCCTCCAAAATTTGAAAAATCAAATCCTCCAAAACCACCTTGACCATTAAAATCAGTTGTGCCGAATTGATCATATTGTGCCTTCTTTTGAGGATCTGATAATACTTGATATGCCTCATTTATTTCTTTAAATTTTTCTTCTGCCTCTTTGTTTCCAGGATTCCTATCTGGGTGATATTTTAAGGCTAATTTTCTAAAAGCACTTTTTATCTCTTCATCAGTTGCATTTCTATCTAAACCTAATATTTTATAATAGTCCTTTGCCAAACAATTCACCACCCTTCATTATATAAGGAGGGAATACTCCCTCCTTGTTGAAAATTACTTCTCGTCTTTTACATCATAATCTGCATGGACTTCATTTTCATTTTGTGTACCTGCTGTTTCATTTTGTTGTGCGTATTGTTGATATATTCTTGAAGATATTTGGTAGAACTTTTGTGTTAATTCATCAGTAGCTGATTTAATTGCATTTGTATCAGTACCATTTAGTGCATCTTTAACCTTCTTAATATGGTCTTCTATTGTATTTTTTTCTTCTTGAGTGAGCTTACCTTCTAATTCCTTTAATGTCTTTTCTGTTTGATATACAACAGAGTCTGCATTATTTCTTATCTCTATCTCTTCTTTTCTCTTCTTATCCTCTTCAGCATATTTCTCTGCTTCTTTCACAGCCTTTTGAATTTCTTCTTCTGTTAAATTTGTTGATGCAGTAATAGTAATGTTTGCTTCTTTGCCTGTTCCTAAGTCCTTTGCAGATACATGCACAATACCATTTGCATCAATATCAAATGTTACTTCAATTTGAGGAATTCCTCTTGGTGCAGGTGGTATACCAGATAGTGTAAATCTTCCAAGTGTCTTATTATCCTTTGCCATTGGCCTTTCGCCTTGAAGAACATGAATTTCAACTGAAGTTTGACCATCTGCAGCTGTTGAGAATATTTGGCTCTTTCTTGTTGGTATTGTTGTATTTCTTGGTATTAATGTTGTAAATACGCCTCCTAATGTCTCTATACCTAATGAAAGTGGTGTAACATCAAGAAGTAGAACGTCCTTTACTTCCCCTGTTAAAACACCAGCTTGAATTGCAGCACCAACTGCAACACATTCATCTGGATTTATTCCCTTAGTTGGTTCTTTTCCAGTAAACTTTCTAACAGCTTCTTGAACAGCTGGTATTCTTGTTGAACCTCCTACTAAAACTACTTTATCAATTTGATCTATTGAAAGTCCAGCATCTCTTAATGCATTTTTCATAGGTTCTATTGTAGCTTCTACTAAATCGTGAGTTAATTCTTCAAATTTAGCCCTTGTTAAAGTAACATTTAAATGCTTTGGACCAGTTGCATCAGCTGTAATAAATGGTAGATTTATTTCAGTTGATAATAATGTTGAAAGCTCAATTTTTGCTTTTTCTGCTGCTTCTTTTAATCTTTGCATTGCCATCTTGTCACTTCTTAAATCTATACCATTTTCAGCTCTAAATGTTTCAACAAGATAATCTATAATTCTTTGGTCAAAGTCATCTCCACCAAGATGTGTATTACCATTTGTAGCTTTAACTTCAAATACTCCATCTCCTATTTCAAGTATTGAAACGTCAAATGTACCTCCACCTAAATCATATACAAGTATCTTTTGGTTTTTATCCATCTTATCTAATCCATAAGCCAAAGATGCTGCTGTTGGTTCATTTATTATTCTTAATACTTCAAGCCCTGCTATTCTTCCAGCATCCTTTGTTGCTTGTCTTTGACTATCATTAAAATATGCTGGAACAGTAATAACTGCTTGTGTAACTGGTTCTCCAAGATAAGCCTCAGCATCTGCCTTTAGCTTCATCAAAATCATTGCTGAAATTTCTTGTGGAGTATATTCCTTATCATCTATTTTCACCTTGTGATCTGTTCCCATATGTCTTTTAATTGATATAATTGTTCTATCTGGGTTTGTTATTGCTTGTCTTTTTGCAACTTGACCTACAATTCTTTCTCCATTTGGTTTAAATGCAACTACTGATGGTGTAGTTCTTGAACCTTCTGAATTTGGAATTACAACTGGTTCTCCACCTTCCATTACGGCAACACAAGAGTTTGTAGTACCAAGGTCAATTCCTATTACCTTTCCCATTTTATCTCCTCCTCTTTATTAATTTGCGACCTTAACCATACTGTATCTTAATATTTTTTCTTTATATTTATACCCTTTTTGGAAAACCTCAACAATTACATTTTCCTCAAGGTTTTCATCTTCTATATGCATTACTGCATTATGAAAGTTAGGATCGAACTTTTCATTAAGAGCAGGTATTTCCTCAATACCTAACTTTGTTAAAGTATCTTTAAACAATTTCAATGTCATTTCTACACCTTCATAAAGTGGTGTTCTTTCTTCCGTTGAAATAACAGCTCTCTCTAAATTATCAAGAATTGGTAATATGTTTTTAATAGCATCAGCAAATCCTTCTTCATATATTGTCTCTTTTTCTTTTTGTGTTCTTCTTCTGTAATTATCAAATTCAGCCTTTGTCCTTCTTAAAAGTTCTAAATACTCATTACACTCCTTAGTCTTTTCATCAAGCTGATTTTTTATATCAATTAGCTCGTCTTTGTTTTCATCATTTATATCATTATTTACTTCCTTTTCAGATTCTAAGTCTTCTATTTTTTCAATTATTGCTTCCTTCTCTTCCTTTTCAAGTTCATTTTCATTCACTTTTATTTCCTCTGTCACACTATCACCTCTACTATAGAGTTTTTTCAAAAACTTCACTTAAAACATTAGAAATTGATTTTAATATGCCAATAACTCTTGCATAATCCATTCTTTTAGGACCAATTATTCCAATTGTACCTGCAGTTTTATCTGCAATATTATATGTTGCCTTTACAATACTACAATCTTTTATTTTATCATTTTCATTTTCACAACCTATATAAACACAAAAATTATTAGTATCTTCAGCAAAAACATTTGTAAGTAATTTTTTGTCCTCTATAAAGGATAAAAATGTTTTTGCTTTATCTTTATCATCATATTCAGGATATTCAAATATGTTAGTTGTTCCCTCAAGATATACTTCTGCATCATCTTCCTTTAAACTTTCATATACAACAGATATGATAGCAGAAAATATCTCACTATATTCCCTCATATGACTTTGTATATCAGAAATTACTGTAAGTCCAATATCATTAATAGTTAATCCTGATAATTTTTCATTTAATAGATTATTCAATTTTAAAATTTTAGAATCATCGACTGCATTAGGTGATTTTATCACTACATTTTTTATAATACCTGTATCTGTAACAACAACAGCAACAATATCGTAGTCACTTACACGTATTAACTGGAGTGACCTTATTGAACTCTTTCTAACAGAAGGAGTCAGTACAGCAGATGTATATTTTGTGATATCAGATATTAATTTAGTTGTCCTTTTAATAATTTTATCTAATTCATTTATAGTTTGAATTTGAAGCATATATTTAATTTTTTCTATTTCCTGTGGGGATGGATATTTAATTTCCATTATTTGATCTACATAGTACCTATATCCTCTGTCAGAGGGAATTCTTCCAGCCGATGTATGGGGTTGTTCTAATAGTCCTAGATCTTCTAAGTCCGCCATTTCATTTCTAATGGTTGCTGGACTTATATCAGTCAAATATTTTTTAGCTATAGTTCTTGATCCAACTGGTTCAGCAGTTTCTATATAATCTGTCACAATAGCCTCTAATATTTTTCTTTTTCTCTCTCCTAGTTCCATTATTCCACCCCCTTTTCTTGTCAGCACTCATTAATCACGAGTGCTAATCACTACGATTTTAAAATATCACTATTAAAATATTTTGTCAATATATGCATTATTATAATAAAATTTCATTTTAAAAAGGAAACAAAGACTAAATTGGATAAATCTCGTCCTTTCTCTGTTAATCTTATATTTTCTCCATATTTCTCAATTAATCCCTTATCAATCAAGTCTAATATCTCATTACCATAGACCTGCATAACATCCTCATTAAATTTACTTTTGAACTTATTAATATTTATTCCGCAATTCATTCTTAAACCTAAAAACATAAATTCAGCCATATGTTCTTCCTTAGTTAAAATATTTTTTTCTTCTATTGCATTACCATAGTTTTTTATATTATAAATATATTTTTTTATATCTTTAACATTACTATACCTAATACCATTTATATATGAATGTGCACCTGCACCCACCCCAATATACTCATCATCACTCCAATAAATGATATTATGCCTGCATTCATAGCCTATTTTTGCAAAATTTGATATTTCATATTGGTTATACCCATTCTCTTTAAGCAAATTTATCATTGTATGATAAAGCAATCTTTCCTCTTCTTCATCAAGTAGATTTAGTTCATCATTTTGATATAAATTATAAAACCTTGTATCTTCTTCTATTATTAAGCTATAACAGGAAATATGCTGTGGCTCTAACTTTATTACATTTAACAATGTCTCTATGAATTCATTTACATTTTGATCCGGTAAGTTAAACATCAAGTCGACATTTATATTTTTAAAACCCAAACTTTTTGCATCTTTAAAATTAATTAAAAACTGTTCATAGGTATGAATTCTTCCTAATTTTTTCAATACTTTATTATCTGTACTTTGTAAACCTATTGATAATCTATTTACACCATATTTTTTTAACATATTAAGCTTCTCTAAATTTAGAGTACCTGGATTTGCTTCTATTGTAAATTCCTTTGGTGTAAACTCTTTGACTGTTCTTAATAGTTTTTCTAAATTTTTGATAGATAAAATGGTGGGAGTACCCCCACCAATAAAAATTGTATCAAAATTTTTTTCTTCTAATAAATTTATTTCCCTAATCAAAGCCTCAATATACTCATCCTGATATTCTGTATTCACAATTGAATTAAAATCACAATAATAACATTTGCTTTTGCAAAATGGTATATGAATATACAATCCCTTCATTATTCCACCTTCAATACAGCCATAAATGCTTCTTGTGGAACTTCAACAGTTCCTATTTGTTTCATTCTCTTCTTACCTTCTTTTTGTTTTTCAAGAAGTTTCTTTTTACGTGAAATATCTCCACCATAACACTTTGCTAAAACATCTTTCCTTAACGCTTTTACGGTTTCTCTTGCAATTACTTTTGAACCAATAGCTGCTTGAATTGGTATTTCAAACAGTTGTCTTGGTATAATCTCCTTTAACTTTTCAGCAATAGCTCTTCCCTTTTGATATGCCTTCTCCTTTGGAACAATTTGTGACAAGGCATCTACAGGATCTCCATTTAATAAAATATCAAGTTTAACAAGTTCAGACCTTTTATATCCTGCAAGTTCATAATCAAGTGATGCATATCCCTTTGTTCTTGACTTTAATGCGTCAAAGAAATCATAAATTATTTCATTTAAAGGAATTTCATAATGAAGCATAACTCTTGTTGTTTCTAAATATTCCATATTTTTGAATATTCCTCTTTTTTCTTGGCATAATTCCATTACAGCCCCTACATAATCTGAAGGGCATATTATACTTGCATTAACAATTGGCTCTTCCATATAACTAATCTCCGTTGTAGGAGGCATATTTGTTGGATTAGTAAGTTCTATAATTTCTCCATTAGTCTTTATAATCTTATAAATAACACTTGGAGCTGTAGTTACTAAATTCAAGTTATATTCTCTCTCTAATCTCTCTTGTATTATTTCCATATGAAGTAAACCTAAAAAGCCACATCTAAAACCAAAACCTAATGCAACAGATGTTTCAGGTTCAAAGGTTAATGCCGCATCATTTAACTGTAGTTTTTCTAAGGCATCCTTTAAATCATTGTAATCTGAACTATCGGCTGGATAAATACCACTATAAACCATTGGAATCGCTGGTCTATAACCAGGCAATGGTTCAGTTGCTGGTCTTTCTGCCTCTGTTATAGTATCTCCAACTCTTGCATCTCTTACATTTTTAATACTTGCAGTTACGTAACCAACATCACCCGCTTGTAGCTTATCAACCTCCATAAAACTTGGTCTAAATATACCTACTTCTGTAACTTCATATTCCTTTCCTGACATCATAAGTTTTATTTTTGTGCCTTTTTTTATAGTTCCTTCCTTTACCCTTACATAACATACAACGCCTTTATATGGGTCATAATAACTATCAAATATAAGTGCCCTTAAAGGTGCATCTTCATCACCATTTGGACAAGGAATTTTTTCAACAATTGCCTTTAATACATCCTCTATTCCAAGCCCAACCTTTGCTGATATAAGAGGTGCATCACTACAATCAAGTCCAATCACATCTTCTATTTCCTTTTTTATTTCTTCAGGTCTTGCACTTGGTAAATCTATCTTATTTATTACAGGAACTATCTCTAAGTCATGTTCTAAGGCCAGATAACAGTTAGCAAGTGTTTGAGCTTGAATTCCCTGTGTTGCATCAACGACCAATATTGCGCCTTCACAAGCTGCTAAACTTCTTGATACTTCATAATTAAAATCTACGTGACCTGGTGTATCTATCAAATTTAGGATATACTCATCATTGCCATCGTTGTGAATTAATCTAACTGCCTGAGCTTTAATTGTTATTCCTCTTTCTTTTTCAAGCTCCATTGTATCTAATACCTGTTCTTCCATTTCTCTTTGAGTTAATGTACCTGTTTTTTCTATTAATCTATCTGCCAAAGTTGATTTACCATGATCTATGTGAGCTATTATACAGAAATTACGTATTTTCTTTTGTCTATCACTTGGCATAGCCTAACCTCCTTAAAATTATACAAAAATAGTCATAATTGATTATAACACAATATTTTATAAATATGTCAACATTGAATTTATTTAAAATAGGAATGTCCAAAGACATTCCTATTTTAAATAGATCGCAATTGATTTTGCAATAATTTTACTTGTTCTAATGGCTTCATCTAATGAATTAAGGTTAGAACCTACTTCAAGTAAAATCATTTTATCAGATAAATCTTGATTATATTTCGCATTTTGCTTAACGATTCCCCTACTAAGATTTGGATACATATTATTTATTATTGTATTTAATTTTTCAGCTTTTTCATAATTAGCTTTGTAATTTTTATTTTTACCGCCAACTACAAACATTAGTCTTGCATATCTTTCACCATTAATAATAACTGTTGTTTTACTTGCCGAAGTAGTAGCATCTCTATGTAAATCAATAATTATTTTTAAACTTGGATATTTTTTTAAATAAGAAGAAACAGTAGGTCTGGATTTTTCATAACCCTTTTCTCTTGTTGGCAAGTCGTGTATTGTTATATCGTGCACTACTGCAATACCATACTTTTCTTCTAACTCCCTTTTAAGCTCTTCACCAACCTTAACAATATTTAAATTATAATCAGTTGTAAAATTTCTATCTTTTAAATTGTTAGGATTAAAACTTTCTGTAGTATGAGTATGAAAAATTAGAACTAAAGGCTTCTCCCTATCAATTTTTTTCTTTTCAACATCATCTTTATCGTTTGGCTTAACTACTGGTATAGAATCATCATCTTTTTTTGTAGGTTCTTTTGGTTCATCTGTTTCAATATCATTTTCCTTCTGGTTTTTTTTGTCATTATCCGCTACTATATTTACTGGATTATCATTATTGGTTATCAAATTTGAAATGTCTATATACCCAATCAATGGTACTTGATTTTCAAAATAACTTGTAGGGTCCTCTATATCTACTCCAACTAAATGTTTTAATATTAATGGTAATATACTAACTTTATCTTCATCCTCTATATTCCTATATACAAAGTCCATAATACCGTTAGATTTACTAATAGTACTAATATAAAAACTACTCGAATATAAATTTTTAGCCATCATTATTGGTGAAACTATTGATAGTAAAAGCCAAATAAGAATAAGAATGTAGATAATATTTAAAATAATTTCTTCATACCTTTTTTTCATTCCCTCATCCCCTTTGTAAATAGCCTCTTAAAAATATATTATTTTTAATCCAAAAATATTACTGAAGGTATTTATTTAAATCTTCTTTATCTAATGAAGGATGAAGTGCTAAATTAATAGAATTTGCAATTATTTTTGACATATCATCTATTAATGCATCTATTTCCTTTGGCGTTACCATCAAATCACTAATATATGGGCTTAGAATTTCCCTAATTAAAATATATTTTTCATTTTTATCAACCTTTTTAACAATGTCATAGAAATCTTTATTATCCTTGCTTTGTTTTATCAATTCATCTATAATCATATCTATTGTATCATTGGCCATTGTTGCTGCATCAACAACAGTAGGTACACCAATTGCAATTACAGGTACCCCTAATGTATCCTTATTTAAAGCCATCCTCTTGTTTCCAACTCCAGAACCAGGTCCTATTCCTGTATTTCCTATTTGAATAGTTGAAGCAACTCTTTCCATTTTTCTTGAAGCTAATGCATCTATTGCAATAACATAATTAGGTTTAACCTTTGAAATAACACCCTGTATTATCTCCGCTGTTTCTATACCTGTTAAGCCTAAAACACCGGGTGCTATTGCACAAACTGGATTAATTCCCTCATCTATATGCTCAGGCATTAATTGTTTTAAATGTCTTGTAATTAGAAGCTTAGAAACCACTTTAGGTCCTAATGCATCTGGAGTAACATTCCAATTACCTAAACCTGCAACTAAAACTGTATCCCCGTCCTTAATTCCAATCATATTTTCTAATTCTTTAGCTAAAACCTCACTTATCTTATCATGTGCCTCTGCATCATAATGTTTTATTCCTGGCACTTCTATTGTCACGTACCTTCCAATTTCTTTACCCATTATTTTTGCACCACGTTCATCTTTAATTTCAACAACTGTTACAGATACATCCTCATATGGTTTTTTCACATCAACTTCAACACCAGGAACTTCTGTGTTATTATCCTTTTTATACATTTCCCTTGCTTCAACTGCTAAATCCGTTCTAATGTTTATCACAATAATCCCTCCCTTAGTATTTAGTATATACATCCAAATTTTTTTTATTTTTATTTTAAATTCACTTGCTAATTTTAGTTCATAATGATATAATACTATCGTTACGAACAAACTGTTCGCCGTGTCCCCAAACTGCTGTAATGTCCCACTTATTAAAATTTTTCAGGAGGGATATTAAAATGGCAAATATTAAATCAGCTATCAAAAGAATAAGAGTTACTGAAAGAAGAACTCTAAGAAACAAAATGGTAAAGTCAGCTGTTAAAACTGCTATAAAGAAATTTGAAATAGCTTTAAACAGCGGCAATATCGACGAAGCAAAGGTTTTATATGCACAAGCAGTTAAAGCACTTGATAAGGCTGCAGCAAAAGGTGTAATACATAAAAATGCTGCATCAAGAAAGAAATCAAGACTTACTGTTAAGCTAAACAAAGCCCTTGCATAATAAAAACACCCTAACGGGTGTTTTTATTATGCACACAATTCTATTATTAAATTTTCAACAGCAATAGAAGCATTTAGTTCTCCCTGTTTTATTTTTAAATCATATTCATAGCATCTCTTTATATTTTTTTTCAAATCACTTAATTCATATTTTTTAATCCATTTAAAATAATTTTTAAGTGCAAAGTCTCTTATATTATATTTTTTTACTACATCATTATAATTCTCACCATAAATTTTTAACAGATACATTATTTTATAATTTCTAAATATCATACTTAAAATCATAAGTTCTTCTTCACCTTGAAGAATCATCTGATTATAAACCATTACAGCATCATCCAGTTCCTTTATTGTAATATAATCTAAAAGTCTAAAAATATTATTTTCAATGCTTTTTGATAAAATTAAATCTATATCTATTTTGTCAACAGTTTTTTTATCTCCTAAATAATCTACTAATTTTTTTAATTCTAAATCAATATTCTCATTACAAAGTGTAAGTTCTGATGTCAAATATAATAAATTGGACTTTGTAATAGTTTTGTTTTCTTTATTTAAATAGTTTTGAATGTATTCTTGAAGGTTTTCTCCCTTTAATTTTTTATACTCTATAACCATTCCATTTGTCCTAAATAACTTATATAAGTTTCCACTTTTATCAACATTTGAATAACTTGATAAAAGCAAAATATTTGTATCAGGTATATTATTTAAGTATTTTGAAAGTTCATTAGAAAGTGCATTGTTTTCAAAGATGTAATTAGCATTTTTTATATGTATAAGTCTTTTTTCCGACATAAATGGTGTAGTTTCACAAGCATTAATTATAGATTCAATGCTTACATTTTCACCATCCATAATCAATACATTAATTTCTTTAAATTGTGTAATTAAATCATAAACTAATTCTATTGTCTTGTTTATAATTGTTTTTTCCTGTCCATAAACTAAAATTAATGATTTTATATTTTTTATATTCTTTTTAAAATCAGAAAAATTATTTAACTCCATTATACATCATCCTTTTTACTATTTATGTATACTGTATTTTTCACCATCTGTCCTTATTTGAATAGTTCCATCTCTATCTGTTCTGTAATATTTTATATCATTCTCTTCTAACAAATCAATAACTTCTTTAGCTGGATGATTAAAATTATTCTTACCAACAGTAAATATAGAGTTTTGTATTTTAATATTTTTAAGTATTTCTTCATTAAAAGAATATCTTGAGCCGTGATGTGGCATTTTTACAATTTCAAATTCTCCACTAATTTTCTTCATTAATGACAATTCTGCATCTGCTGTAAGAAGAAAATCAAATTCTTTATATTTACCTATTATAACCAAACAATTTTCATTAACATTTTCACTTGTTTCTGATTCATTAGCTATTATATTGAGTTCAACACCATCAACTATTAATTTATCACTATTTTTTAATTCTATAAATTCTTTATTATTCGGCTTAAATGCAAATTTTGAATGTACCTGCAGATTATTTATAACATATTGCAATCCACCAGCGTGATCATTGTGAAAATGTGTAATTATTAAAACATCAATCCTTCTATATCCTTTCTTTTTAATAAAGGGTACAACTCTATTTTGGGCCATATTATATCCATTTATGTTCCCACCAGTATCTATCAATATTGTCTTTTTATTAGGTGTTTCTATAAATATAGAATCACCTTGTCCTACATCTATAAAGCTTATTATTAGCTTATTTTTTGGGTAAAAATTAAATAGAAAAACTGCTGATAAAACAATTAATATTGCTTTTTTTAATTTATCATTTATTTTAATTAAATCAAAGAATAATATTATAATAATATAACTAATAATAAGCATATATAAAGAATAATTTGGGATATATAGATTAATATTTATGCATTTTAAAATATTTAATAACTTAATAAACAAATTACCTAAAATTAGGACAGGATATAAAATCATCTGACTCTTTACCAAAGAAAATATTATAAATGTTATCAAAGAAAAAATTGTGATAAAGGCTACTAAATATGAAACAAACAAATTAGTTATAACAGAAAATATAGATACGTAACCACTTAAGAATAATATAATTGGCATTGAAAATATAAACGCTGATAGATTAATAGCTATCCTTTTATCCATTTTCTGTTTTAAAACCGGAGTTAAAATAATTATACCAAAGGTAGAAACTATCGATAATATAAAACCGATATCATAAATGATGTAAACATTAGTTGTAGTCATTATAATAAAAGTCGTAACTAATATATTTAATGAATTCGGATATTTTTTTAAAGTTTGAGCTAATGTAACAAATAAAATCATTATAAAGGCCCTAACTGCAGAATGAGAAAAATTTGCTAACACAACATAACTATAAGTAAAAAACAATAGAGCAAAATATCTTACCTTAAAATTGGATGAAAAAAGTATCACTGTAAATAGTGCTAAAATTCCAAGATGACTTCCTGATACAGCTACTATATGACTTAAGTTTAATTCCCTCAAAACATCTTTAGTATATTCTTCTAAACCCTCTGTATCACCTGATAAAAATCCATTTATTATAGCTCCTGCTTCTTTATCTATTTTAATTAAATTCCTTTTAAAATTATCACTCAATCTATATAGACTTATAAAAAAATCGCGTTTAGTTCCAATCTTTTTAAATTCTATTACTTTTAAATAGGCATTTATGTTTTTACTAAATATCTTATTATAATTAATATCAGTAATAACTGTTCCCGTAAATATTATTTCATCTCCTACAGATAAATTTTTGTTATTATCAAAATATAACTTCAATGTATAATGTTTGTTCTTAACTATGCAACTTTTATTGTCTAATGAAATCTTAGTTACAACCCCTATATATTTTTTTTGGTTTTCTATACTTTTTAATTTATTTTTAAAAGAATAGAAGGAAATAAAAGCTACAAATACACCTACTAATAGAAAAAGTATATAGATATGAAAATCTCTCTTATAAATAATCATATAAACTAAAAATAGTGCAACAGCTGTTGCACCTAAAATTAATCTATATTCTTCTAAGAAAAATAGTATGCCCAAAATATATGGTATAACAATCCTTATCAATATACTTTTAAACATACTCTACCTCTAATGTTTTTTAGCATTTCCAATATATTTAAGATCTGCTTCTATATTTATCATATGTGCATTTCTATTATAATTAATGTTTATATTTTGTGGTTCTCCATCATCTTGATGTATTTTAAGGTAGTGATTTAATATTTCTAAAGCTATGTTTTCCGAAACATTATCATATACTAAAAAGTATTCCTTTTCTGGTATTTGCAATGATAAATGATATACTCCATCCCTTACAGTCCTAGTTTCTCTTGATTCATTAAACATATCATCGCCTCCTATGTTAATAGCTATTTAAAGTATTAACATATTTTTTCTAATTTATACAAATAAAGAGGATGTTTTAACATCCTCTTACTGTTGATTTATTAATCTGAACTTTGTCTTTTTTATGGCTAATATAATTGGTACTGCTACAACCGCACTTACCAATCCTTGTGTTATATCTCCTGAAATTAAAGAAGTTATTGCTGCTGCATAACCAGTCATAAAGTAATTATAAATAAAATATCCAGTCATCATCTCTAAAGCAGCAACAAGTCCTGCTATTAAAGTAGATATTGCTGTTTCTTGATTTAGTTTTTCATAGACTATTGCAAATAAAAGACCTTCCATTCCTTTTATTATTAAAGTTGCAGGAGCATAAATAAAGTATCCTCCCAACAAATCTGCCATCATTGATCCTATTCCACCGGCAATTAAACCATATTTTCTACCTAAAATTGCTGCTATGACAAAAATCATTATATCACCAAAGTTAGTATAACCTTTTACTGTTGGAATTCTAATAACCATTGTACACACAGTAACTAATGCAATAGCCATTGATAGTGTTACAATTTTTGATATTTTTTGATTGCTGTTCAATTTAATTCCCCCTTTATAATGTTTCGATACACTTTTATTAAAATTTATTTTTTTATATAATACACTTTTAATAACATTTGTCAATACTTTGTTTAAACATTAGCAATATTTTTATATTATATTTAATTTAAATTTATGAGCTTTTATATATTTAAAGGTTCTATAATAAATGTTGGGGCGTAGCCCCAGCATATTTTTTTACAAAAAAATATGCACCTGTTTTAGATGCCTGGTAAAATTAAATTAACTACAAAAATATTACCTGAAAGGAGGCATCCTACAAGTGCACACTAATAATTGTATCAAAAATTTACTTGGTTTTAAAGATGTTATTATAACAAAAGTACTTGATAATGTTTGCTATGAAATTTATTTAGAAATGAAAAAGAAGCCTCATACTTGTCCTCGTTGTAATTCTGAAACTCGTAGAGTTCACGACTATAGAATTCAACGTGTTAAACATCT